>JAXDHQ010000231.1:0-9535 GCA_034664395.1 Solirubrobacteraceae bacterium
AGCCCTTCGACGTGTTGAGCCACTACCGCGAGCGCGTGCGCGCGCTCGCGACGACGCCAAGGAGCTGACGATGACCTCGCCTCACCGCATCTTCATCGGCTACGACCCCAGCCAGCAGATCGCCTACGACGTCCTCGAGCACTCGCTGCACGAGCACGCCAGTGAGCCGATCGACGTCCAGCCGATCGACGCCGAGCGCCTGACCTCGTTCAACCGGCCGGTCGACCCGCTCGCCTCCACGCCGTTCACCTACACGCGCTTCCTCGTGCCGTGGCTGTGCGACTACGAGGGCGTCGCGCTGTTCATGGACTCCGACATGCTCGCGTTGGGCGACGTGTGCGAGCTCTTCCACCTGCCGATGGACGGCCTCGCGCTGCGGGTCCGCCAGCACGACTACCGCCCCTCCGAGACCGTGAAGATGGGCGGGAAGGTCCAGACCCAGTACCCGCGCAAGAACTGGTCGAGCCTGATGCTGATGAACTGCGCCGAGCTCGGGGCGTGGACCAAGGAGGCGGTCGAGACCCATAGCGGCGCGTGGCTGCACCGCTTCGAGCCGATCCCCGACGAGAAGCTCGGCGACCTCCCGCCCGAGTGGAACGTCCTCGACCGCATGACCGGGCCGACCAAGCTCCTGCACTACACCTCGGGAGGCCCGTGGCTGAGGGGGTGCGAGGAGGCCGACCACGCCGACCTCTGGCACGCCTACCGCGAGGCATGCGAGTCGGCGGGCGTCGCGCGCTGAGGCCATGGCGACCGCCGCCGGCACCGCCCTTCCCGCCGGCGCTCCCGCGCCGGTGCGGCCGTCGCAGCACGCGCTGCTGGCGATCGTCCCCGCGCGCGGCGGGAGCAAGGGCGTGCCGTTCAAGAACATGCGGCGCGTCGGCGACCGGCCCCTGATCGCCTACACGGTCGACGCGGTGGCCGCGTCGGGCGTGGTCGACCGCCTGGTGGTCTCCAGCGACAGCGACGCGGTGCTGCGCTGGGCCCAGCTGCACGGGTACGAGATCCACGAGCGACCGGCCGAGCTCGCGACCGACGAGGCGACGATCTCCGCCACCGCGGCGGCCGTCGTCGGCGAGCTGGGCTGGACCGGCGCGGTCGGGATCTTCCAGCCCACCGCGCCGCTGCGCTCGGCGGCGGCGATCGCCCGGGCGGTCGAGGCCTTCCGCTCGTCGGACGCGGACTCGCTGGCCTCGTGCGTCCGCGAGCCCCACCTGCACTGGCTCGACGAGCACGATGACCTCTCGCGGGCGCGGCCGCTCTTCGCCGAGCGCGTGAACCGCCAGTTCGCCCGCCACCCCGTGCTGCGCGAGACCGGCTCGATCCAGCTCGTGCGGGCCGCGGCGCTGCTCGCCGGCGGCCAGATGGTCACCGACCGCCACCTGCTCTTCGAGGTCGCCCCCGAGGAGTCGCTCGACATCGACACGACCGAGGACCTCGTCGAGGCCCGCCGGCGGCTCGAGGGCGGGACCGTCATCTTCCGCGTGCGCGCCAACGCGAAGGTCGGCTCCGGCCACGTCCACCACTGCCTCCAGCTCGCCGACGAGCTGGCCGACCAGCGACTGCGCTTCCTGCTGCGCGACTGCGACGCGTTCGTGGAGGAGCTGGTCCGCCAGCACGGCTACGAGCTGCGCATCGAGGGCGACCTCCACGACGACCTGGCCGAGCTCGCGGGACCGGGCGCCAACGTCGTCGTCAACGACGTGCTCGACACCACCGAGCACGAGGTCCTCGTGGCGCGGACGCTCGGCTTCCGCGTGGTGAACATCGAGGACCTCGGGCCCGGCGCCCGGCTCGCCGACTGGGTCGTCAACGCGCTCTACCCGGTCGGCAACGGAGCGGCCGCCCACGTCGTGAGCGGGCCGGCCTACGCGACGCTGCGCGGAGAGTTCGCCGACCTGCCACCGAAGGTCGTGCGCCGCCGGGCCGAGCGCCTGCTGATCACGTTCGGCGGCACCGATCCCGGCCACCTGGCCCAGCGCTGCGCGCGGCTGCTGGCCGACCGGGTGGACTGCGAGATCCGCGTGGTCCTCGGCCACGGCGCGCGCGACCTGGACTTCCCGGCCGGCGTGCGGGTGATGCCGCACGTCCGCAGCATGGCCGCCGAGATGCTCGACGCCGACCTCGTCCTCACGTCCGCGGGCCGGACGGTCTACGAGGCGGCCGCCGTTGGCACGCCGGTCGCCGTGCTGGCCCAGGCGGCGAGGGACGCGACGCACTCGCACCTGGGCTACGAGAGCGGCGTGGTCTTCCTGGGCATCGGACCGCTCGTCGACGACGTGCACGTCGTCGGGGTCATCCAGCGGCTGCTCGCCGACCACGCCCTGCGGGCGGAGCTCAGCGAGCGGCTGCAGAGCTCGATCGACGGCCGCGGAGCGGCGCGCATCGCGCACCGGATCCGGGCCATGGTGAGGGGGTTGTGACGATGGGCCATCGCGTCGAGGTCGAGGTCGAGGGGGCCGCGCCGCTGCACGCCGGAGCCTGCCGGGTGATCGCCGAGGCCGGCGCGAACCACAACAACTCGGTCGAGCGGGCGATCGAGATGTCGCGCCGGGCCGCCGAGGCGGGCGCCTGGGCGATCAAGTTCCAGCTCTACAAGGCCGACTCGATCAGCGTCCCGCAGTCGCCGAAGTACTGGACCGACCCGTTCGGGACCGCGACCCAGTACGAGGCGTTCCAGTGCTCCGACAAGCTCGACTACGGCGCCTACGCCGAGATCGCCGCGGCGTGCCGGGCGCTGGGCATCGTCTTCTTCGCGACCCCGTTCGACGTGGCCGCCGTCGAGGCGCTCGAGGCGACCGGGGTGCCGCTGTACAAGATCGCCAGCGCGGACATCACCCACCGCCCGCTGCTCGAGACCGTGGCGGCGACCGGCAGGCCCGTGCTGCTGTCGACCGGCGCGGCGACGGCGGCGGAGATCGCCCGCGCGATCGAGTGGACCGGCCTGGGGCCCGAGCGCCTGGTGCTACTCGTCTGCACGCTCACCTACCCCACGCCCGACGCCGACGCCCACTTCGCCCGCCTGGCGAGCTTCCGGCGCGAGTTCGCGCCGTATCCCATCGGCGCGTCCGACCACACGCTGGGGACCGCAGGCGCGTGGATGACCGCGGCGCTCGGCGGCGTCTGCATCGAGAAGCACTACACGATCGACAAGCGCCTGCCCGACGTGCCTGACCACGCCATGAGCGTCGAGCCCGGCGAGCTGGCCGAGATGGTGGCCGCGTGCGATCGCGCGTCGGAGCTGCTCGGCGAGGACTGGATCGGCGTGCGCGACTCCGAGGCGCCGGCGCGGGCCAACGCGCGCCGCTCGGTCGTCCTCGAGCGCGACGTCGTGGCCGGCCAGGTCCTGGCCGCCGCCGACCTCGGCTTCAAGCGCCCGGGGACGGGGATCCCGCCGGCGGAGGCCGACCGCGTCGTCGGCGCGCGGGCCCGCACCGACCTCGCGCGCGGGACCGTCCTCACCTACCAGGCCGTGGAGCGCGTGTGAGGGCGACGGTCGCCGCTGTCCGGGCGTTCGTGCTCGCCGAGCTCGACCCGGCGCTGCGCGACGCCGGCGTCGACCCCGGCGACGTCGACGACGCCTTCGACCTGCTGACGAGCGGGATCCTCGACTCGCTGGGGATGCTCGAGCTGATCGTGGCCATCGACGAGCGCTTCGGCCTCGACGTGGACTTCGAGGGGATGGATCCCGAGCGGATGACGGTGCTCGGGCCGCTCGCACGCCACGTCGCCGACGCGAGCGGCTCCCCGACCGAGCCGGTGACGTGAGGTGGGCCGGACGGCGGTCGTCGCGCGCTCGCTGGCCTCGGGCTTCCTCCGCAGCGCCGAGGAGCTCCCCGACCGCCCGGCGCTGTGGGTGGCGGACGAGGAGCTCACGTACGCCGAGCTGCACGAGCGGGCCGCCGCGATCGCCGCCACGTTGCAGGCCCACCCGGCCGACGACGGACCGCTCGGGGCCGTCTTCGCGTCCCGATCGACCACCGCCTTCGCCGGGGTGCTGGGCACGCTCATGGGCGGCCGCGGCTACGTGCCGCTCAACCGCGCGCTGCCGCCGGCGCGCACGCGGCTCATGCTCCAGCGCTCGCGGGCGCGCTGCCTGGTCGTCGACGCCGAGTCCGCCGGCCAGCTCCCCGAGGTGCTGGCGGGACTCGATGCGCCGTTCACGATCGTGGCGCCCGACCACCCCGACCCCGCTGCCCTCGCCGCCGGGCTGCCCGGCCACCACGTGCTCGGCCCGCACGACCTCGCGAGCGCCTCGGCGTGGACGCCGCCCGCCGTCGGCGCCGACGCGCTCGCCTACCTGCTGTTCACCTCGGGCAGCACCGGCACGCCGAAGGGCGTCGTCGTCGCCCAGCGCAACGTCTTCCACTACGTCGACGTGCTCGTCGAGCGCTACGAGGTCGGCGAGGAGGACCGGTTCTCGCAGACGCACGACCTGACGTTCGACAACTCGGTCCTGGACATGTTCGTGCCGTGGGAGCGCGGCGCGTGCGTGTGCTGCCCGTCGACCAAGGCGCTCATCAAGCCCGGCGGCTTCATTCGCGCGCAGGGCCTGACGACGTGGTTCTCGGTCCCGTCGACGGCGATCTTCATGCGCCGCCTCGGCGAGCTCAAGCCGGGCAGCTATCCGACGCTGCGCTGGGGCCTGTTCGCCGGCGAGCCGCTGCCGGTCGAGGTGGCGCGCGCCTGGGCGGCGGCGGCGCCCGGATGCACGGTGGAGAACCTCTACGGGCCGACCGAGGTCACCGTCGATTGCACGCTCTACCGCTGGGACCCGGAGACCTCACCCGCCGAGTGCGAGCACGGCGTCGTGCCGATCGGCCACGCGCTGCCGGACATGACGACGCTCGTCGCGAACGCCGGGCTGCGCGAGGTGGCGCGGGGCGAGGTCGGGGAGCTGCTCGTCGCCGGGCCGCAGGTGACGCTCGGGTACTGGGACGACCCGGAGCGCACCGCCGCGGCGTTCGTCGTCCCGCCCGAACGCGACGAGGTCTTCTACCGCACCGGCGACCGCGTCCGGCGCCCTCGCCGCCCCGACGGCCCGCTGACGTACCTGGGTCGGGCCGACGACCAGATCAAGGTCCGCGGCGTGCGCATCGAGCTCGGCGAGGTCGAGGCCGCCGTGCGCGACGCCGCCGGCGCCGACGCCGTCGTCGCCGTCGGCTGGCCGCCCAGCGAGACGGGCTACGACGGCATCGTCGCCTTCGTGGGCACGCCGCAGCTCGACGCGCCGGCCGTCCGCGCCCGCGTGGCCGAGCGCCTGGGCGCGCACATGGTGCCGCGCCGCTTCGTCGCCCTCGCCGAGCTGCCGCTCAACGGCAGCGGCAAGTTCGACCGGGGCGCGCTGCGCCGGTCGCTCGAGGAGCAGGCGTGAGGCCGCCGGGCGTCAGTCGACGACGGCGAAGGCCGGATAGGAGACCAGCGGCGAGCGCTCGAGCCGGATCCGGTCGAGTCCGAGCACCTCGCGAACCGCGAGCGTCTCGCCGGGGAACTCCGGGCAGTTGAGCTCGTCGAAGCCGATCACGCTGCCGCGCGTGAGGTGCGGGCGCAGCGCCTTGAGGCAAACCCGGGTTGGCTCGTAGAGGTCGACGTCCATGAAGACGAGGGCGACGATCGTCTCGGGGTGGTCCTCGAGGTAGCGCGGGAGCGTCTGCACCACGTCGCCCCTCACCACCTCGTACTTGGGGATGTGCGAGACCGGGCTCTCCTGCTCGTGGCAGTCGAGCACGTCTCGGAGGTACTCGTCGTAGTCCTCGGTCACGGCGTACGCGCCCACGCCGGTGACGTCCGACGATCGGTCGTGCTCGCTCACCGACGGGAAGCCCTCGAAGGTGTCGAAGCCGATGATCCGCCGCGTGTAGTTGAACGGCTCGTACAGGCCCCGGAACGACGAGAAGAGCGCGAGCGTCTGTCCCCAGCGCACGCCGAGCTCCATGACGACGCCTTCGACGGGAAGGATCCGGCGGTAGAGCTCGTGGAGGAAGAGCAGACGGCCCATGCTCTGGCGGTTCACGAACAGCCCGAGGTTGGCCAGCCGCTCCTCCGGGGGGATGGGGCAGTCCTCGAACAGCCCGAAGAGTCGCTCGCGTGCCGCACGCTCCGTCGGCGAGGCGTTGCCCACCACGCGAAATGCCGTCTGTCCGTTCGTGTGCGTCATGTGCCCAAGTAACGCCCGGCGGCCGCCGCGGCTTGCGTCAATCCACCTGCGGGCCGACCGTTCGTGAAGGTGACGGTCGACGCCATCCGCCTGCACACGTCCTCCGGCGGGGTCGACGCCACCGCTCTGGCGACCGGTCGCGACGTCGTCCTGCACCTGCATCCGGTCCACGGGACCGACGCGCCGCACGGGACGTACGTGCTCGACCACCTGGCGCCCGCCGACCGGCACGCAGCCGACCGCGCGGCGCTCGACGCACAGGCCGTCTGGCGGCAGCGGTTCGACGCGCCGCTCACCGTGCGGGGCGTCTGCTGGCCGTTCGTCTGGGAGCTCGACCTGTACGAGGCCCTCAATCCCGCCGTGGCGCGCGCGCTCGGCCTGCGGCGTGCCCTCGAGCGGCTCGACGCCGGCGCCATCGAGCTCGCGGACTCCTGCGAGGACACCGCGCTGCTGGCGCGCGCGGTCGGGGACCATCTCGGCATCCCGGTGCGGCGCGCCCGCGCGTCCCGGCCGCCGGGCGAGCTCGCCCCGGGGTCTCCTTCGGCTCCACGCGCCCGCCGCGTCCGGCAGGCCGCGCTCGGGGCGCTCACCGGCCTCGGGGCGCCGACCGTGCTGCGCCGGGGGAGCGTGGCGGTCCATCCGTACTGGCCGCTGATCCCCCTGCTCGATCGCATGCTCGACGAGCCGGGCCTGCGCCCGGCGCTGTTCCTGGAGAGCCGCCCCACCGGCGTCGCTCGCGCGCTGCGCACCGCCATGCGCGGGGGCTGGATCGGCCTGCCCACGTCGGCCGACCGGCGCCGCGCCCGCGCGGACGCCGCCCCGATGGTGGACGCGGTCCGGGCCGGCGCCCGCATCGCCCTCGCCGGCGTGCAGCTCGGGGCGTGGTTGCAGCCGCGCCTCGCACGGGTCGTCGCGCGCAGGGCGGCGACGGACCTCGCCGAGGCCGCCATGCTGCGCCGGGCGTTCCGCTCACGCCGCCTGCGGTCGATCGTCGGGTCCTTCGACATCGACCCCCGCACGCGGCTGGTGGTCCTGCTCGCGCGCGAGGCCGGGATCCGCACGCTCATGCTCTCCCACGGCGCCTACCTGCTGCCCCAGCCGGTCGTCGACCTCGACGTGTGCGACGAGGTCGCGCTCTGGGCGCCGGCCGTGGCCCCGCCGATCACCAACCGCGACCGGCCGATCCACCTCGTTGGCTACCCGCTCCCGCACGAGTCGCGGCCCGCCATCCTGCGCGACGGCTCGGGGCCCGCGCGCATCGCGGTGCTCGGCCAGCTCGCGGTGAGCGCGACCTCCGTGCTCGACGAGCGCATCACGATGCGCTGCTACGAGACGGCGCTGCGCGCGATCGCCCGCGTCCGGCCTGACGCGATCGTGACCCTGCGCCCGCATCCGACCCAGGAGCGCGCCACCCACGCGGCCCTCGTCCGGCGCTTCCCCGAGCTGCGTCTCGAGGAGGATGCGCAGCGCGGCATCCTCGACGTGCTGCGCGGCGTCGACCTCTGCATCGGCGGCGCATCGACGTCGACGCTCCAGGCCGCCCTCGTCGGGACGCCGGCGATCGCGCTGAACCTCTCCGGCGACGAGTGGCCCTATCCCATCGGCGGCGAGACGTCCGTGCCGGTCGCGCGCTCGGCCGCGGACCTGGACGCGCTCCTCGACCGCTGGACGCGCGAGGGAACGCTGCCGGGCCGCGAGGACCTACTCGCCGCCCTCGGGGCTGACGGGTCGGACGCCGTCGCGCGGCTGCTCGCCATCGTCGCGGGGGACGGCGCGCAGGAGCCCGTGCTCGACGAGCGCGTCGGCGAGCGGCCGCAGCTCCCACAGCGGCCGGCGGGCCCGATCGGCGACCGCCAGCAGGTCCGCTGAGCCGTCGCAGAGGTTCAGCAGCCAGTTCGTGTCCCGCACGCGCGCGTGCGCGGCGAGGCCGCCGCCGGTCGTCGGGTACAGCCCGCGGGAGCTGAGCTGCGGCTCGCAGTAGGGCATCGTCGACGCGAGCGTCTCGTTGCCCTCGAGCGTGTCCACGATGCGCTCGTACATGGCCAGGCTCTCCCCGAGCGCCTGCGGGGTCACGAACGACAGGTCGTCCAGCGACGTGTGGTACTCGGGGTAGGTGCCGTACATCGATCGCATGAGCGAGCCGACGGGAAGGTCGAATCCGGGCGAGCAGTACTGGCGCTCGTCGCTGCCGCTCGGGAAGAAGTCGAGCGTCGTGTGCGGCACGCCGGAGTGCGCGAGCACGTGCTCGGCGACGCGGTCGGCGAGCGCGTCGCCGCGGCGCGAGCACTTGTAGGTGAAGGCGCCGGGGTCGCCGACGCAGGTGACGACGTAGCCGGCGGCCAGCGCCGCGCGCAGGCGCTCGCCGAAGCGCGACAGGTAGGCGATGGCGCCGATCGTCTCGGGCATGAACAGGAAGCGATAGGTGCAGCGCGGCCGCTCGGCGCGGGCCGCGACGAGCGCGGCGAGATGCGCGCACAGGACCGGGCCCGACAGCTCGTTGTTCGCCATCGACGGGTGGCAGCAGTACGTCGAGAACAGCACCTCCTCACCAGAGCGGCCCTCGATCGTCAGCTCGCCGAGCTCGAGCTCGCCGTCGGTCAGCTCGGAGTCGATCAGCACCTCGTACCGACCGGGCCGCAGCGCCCGCCGCGCGCGGTCGCCGAGGCAGAACCCCCATGCCTCGCGGTAGTACGAGGTCCGGTAGGGGATCGCGTCGGGCTGGTCGGGGAGGCTGTGCAGGTGCGCCTGCAGCTCCTCGAGGTCGAGGTGGGCGTGCACCGGCGCGCTGTAGCCGACGACGTGCAGGTTGGAGTCCCGTAGCGAGACGACGACGCGCCCGTCCGGGTCCTTGATCCAGGCGTCGCGGATGGCCCACTCGCGCGGGATCGTCCAGTCGAAGACGCGCTCGCCCGTCGCGAAGCGGTGGCGCTCGAGCGGCCCGCAGACGCCCTCGAGGAGGTCGAGCGTCTCGCGGAACCCGGGGCCGGTCAGGCTGCGCGCGATCGGGAAGAGCCGCGTCAGGAGCTCGTGCATGCGCCGGCCCGGCGTCCGGGCCGCGGCGACGTCGGCCAGCGCGGCGCCGGTCACGACGCCTCCGCGATCGCCCGGCGATGCCCGCGGCTCAGGAGGAAGTCGGGCTGCTCGCGCACCCGCCGGACCGCCTCCGCCTCCACCGCGCCGGCGCTCGTCAGCAACAGCGGCGGGCCGCCGGGCAGCGTGGCGCGGCGCGCCGCGCCCGACGCGAGCAGGGCCCCGGCCAGCGGATCGAAGTGGCTCTCGACGTCCGCGGCGAGGTCGCGCACGAAGTACCGGGCGGTCGTGCGCACGACCCGGTCGCCGTCGCGCACGCTGCCCGCGAACGTCTTGAAGAAGCGATAC
>JAXDHQ010000232.1:0-3044 GCA_034664395.1 Solirubrobacteraceae bacterium
CGTGCGCACGCCATGCTTGGAACCGCCGAAGCGGGGCCGAGTTGCGGTGCTAGGTTCCGGGTACGTGGTCATGCTGGTGAGCCTTCGTCAGGGTAGGGGAACGGGCGATGACGGCGACGCGTCGGGCATCTGACGTCTTCGTCGAATGCCTCGAGGCCGAGGGGGTCAAGTACGTCTTCGGCATCCCGGGCGAGGAGACGCTCGACCTCAACCAGTCGCTCGCGAACTCCTCGGTCTCCTTCGTACCGGTTCGACACGAGCAGGGCGGTGCCTACATGGCCGACATGTACGGCCGCCTCACCGGCCGCGCGGGCGTGTGCCTGGGGACGCTCGGCCCGGGCGCGATGAACCTGGTCACGGCCATCGGCGACGCCTACCTCGACCGCGCGCCGCTCGTCGCCCTCACCGGTCAGGCCGACCTCGAGCGGATGCACAAGGAGTCCCACCAGTTCATCGACCTCGTCGAGCTGTTCCGGCCGATCACGAAGTGGAACGCGCGCGTGACGAGCCCGGAGATCGTTCCCGAGGTCGTGCGCAAGGCGTTCAAGGTCGCCGAGTCCGAGAAGCCCGGCGCGACCCACCTCGAGCTGCCCGAGGACGTGATGGCCGCCGAGCTCGACGCCGCGCCGCTGCCGCGCCGGCGCCCGGTCAAGCCCGAGGCCAGCGCGCGCGAGCTGCTCAAGGCAGCCGACCTCATCCGCAACGCGATCAACCCCGTCGCCCTGGCAGGCAACGGCGTCGTGCGCGCCCGCGGCGCCCCGGCGCTGCGCGAGTTCTGCCGGGCCACCGGCATCCCGGTCGCCGAGACGTTCATGGGCAAGGGCCTGATCGACTACACCGACCCCAAGTCGCTGGGCACCGTCGGGCTGCACGCGCGCGACTACGCGATGGCCGGCTTCGAGGACGCCGACGTGGTCATCGCCATCGGCTACGACCTGGTCGAGCACGCGCCGTCGCACTGGAACCCGCGGCGCGACAAGAAGATCGTGGTCATCGACTCCGAGGCGGCGGAGATCGACGAGTACTTCACGCCCGAGGTCGAGCTGATCGGCGACATCTACCACATGCTCACCCGGCTGGCCGAGGAGTGCCGCGACGTGCCGCACTCCGGCGGGTCGCACCGCCTGCGCGACGTCGTGCTCGGGCGCTTCGAGCGGGCCAAGGACGACGACGCCTTCCCGATGCAGCCACCGCGCGTGCTGTGGGAGATCCGCCAGGCGCTCGGCCGGGAGGACATCCTGATCTCGGACGTGGGGCTCCACAAGCTCTGGATCGGCCGAATGTTCCCCGCACATGAGCCCAACACGGTTCTCATCGCAAACGGCCTTGCAGGGATGGGCTTCGCGGTGCCCTGCGCGATCGCCGCCAAACTGGTCCATCCGGGCCGCAAGGTGGTCACCGTCAACGGCGACGGCGGCTTCCTCATGAACTGCCAGGAGCTCGAGACGGCGATGCGGCTGAAGACCCCGGTGGTCAACGTCGTGTGGGAGAACCGCCAGTACGGCTCGATCGTCTGGAAGCAGGAGAGCCGCTTCGGCGAGCACTTCGGCACCGACTTCACCAACCCGGACTTCGTCCGGCTGGCCGAGTCCTTCGGCATGCCGGCCTGGCGCTGCGAGGCCACCCAGGACTTCGGCCGCCACCTGCGCCACGCGCTCACGCTCGACGTCCCCTCGCTGATCGTGCTGCCGATCGACTACTCGATCGACGTGGCCATCAGCGAGCTCGGCGCCGAGACCGTGACCACGTAGGGGGCGACATCCCGTAGGCCCTCCGGCACGGACGTTGGCCGGTGCGGAGCGCGGGCCGTGGGTAGTCTCGACCCATGACGACGGCAACGACGGAACACGCGATCCTGGACGCGGTCAAGACCCAGCTCTTCATCGGCGGCGAGTGGCGCGACGGCGCCGAAGGGGGCACGCTTCCCGTCGAGGACCCCGCCACCGGCGAGACGCTCGTCGAGGTCGCCGACGCCACCGTGGACGACGCCAAGGCGGCCCTCGGCGCCGCCCACGAGGCCTTCCCCGAGTGGCGCGACCACCCGCCGCGCGAGCGCGGCGACATCCTGCGCCGGGCCTACGACGTCATCACCGAGCGCACCGACGACCTCGCGCTGCTGATGACGCTGGAGATGGGCAAGCCCCTCGCCGAGTCCAAGGCCGAGATCACCTACGCCGCCAACTTCTTCCGCTGGTACGCCGAGGAGGCCGTGCGCATCAACGGCCGCCACACCGCCAACGAGGCGGGCAAGGGCCGCGTCCTCACGCTGCGGCAGGCCGTCGGCCCGTGCATCTTCATCACGCCGTGGAACTTCCCGCTGGCCATGGGCACCCGCAAGATCGGCCCGGCGGTCGCCGCCGGCTGCACGATGGTGGTCAAGCCGGCCAAGCAGACGCCGCTGTCGATGCTGATGCTGGCCCAGATCCTCGAGGAGGTCGGGCTCCCGCCCGGCGTGCTGAACGTCATCACGGCCCAGTCGTCGGGCGCGACGATGGAGCCGATCATCAAGGACCCGCGCGCGCGCAAGCTGTCGTTCACCGGCTCGACCGAGGTCGGTCGCACGCTCATCGCCCAGTCGGCCGACCAGATCCTGCGCGTCTCGATGGAGCTGGGCGGCAACGCGCCGTTCCTCGTCTTCGAGGACGCCGACCTCGACGCCGCCGTCGAGGGCGGGGTCATCGCCAAGATGCGCAACATGGGCGAGGCGTGCACGGCGGCCAACCGCTTCCACGTCGCCCAGCCGGTGGCGGACGAGTTCGCGCAGCGGCTCGCTCAGAAGCTGGGCGCCATGAAGGTCGGCCGCGGCACCGACCCCGACGTGCAGGTCGGGCCGCTCATCGACGAGGCGCAGCGCTCGAAGGTCGCCGAGCTCGTCGAGGACGCCGTCGAGCGCGGCGCCGAGGTCCTGGTCGGCGGCAACAGCATCGACGGCCCGGGCTACTTCTACGAGCCGACGGTCCTCACCGACGTGCCCGACGACGCCCGCCTGCTGCGCGAGGAGATCTTCGGGCCCGTGGCGCCGGTCAAGGGCTTCCGCTCCGAGG
>JAXDHQ010000233.1:0-6758 GCA_034664395.1 Solirubrobacteraceae bacterium
GGCCGCGCCCATCCGTTCGCGCAGCTCCGGCTCGACCACCGGCGAGGGCGCCTCCTCGACCACCTTCTGGTGGCGGCGCTGCAGCGAGCACTCGCGTTCGCCGAGATGCAGCACGGTGCCGTGACGGTCGGCGAGCACCTGCACCTCGATGTGGCGCGGGCGCTCGAGGTACCGCTCGACGAGCACCCGGCCATCACCGAACGCCGCCTGCGCCTCGCGGCTCGCCGCTGCGCTCGCCGCCTCCAGCTCGTCGGGACCGCGCACGACGCGCATGCCCTTGCCGCCCCCACCCGCGACCGCCTTGACCACGACGGGATAGCCGCCGGCGGTGCCGGCAGGCACGACGGAGACGCCGATCGCGGCGGCGGCCTCCTTGGCGCGCTGCTTGTCGCCCATCAGCTCGATCGCCGAGGGCGGCGGCCCCACCCAGGTCAGCCCGGCATCGATCACCGCCTGCGCGAAGCCGGCGTTCTCGCTGAGAAATCCGTACCCGGGATGCACCGCCCGCGCGCCGGCCCGCTCGGCCGCGGCCAGGACGTCGCGCGGAGACAGATAGGAGTCGATTCGGAGCGCCTGATCGACGCGATCGACGTGGAGCCCGCCGGCGTCCGCGTCGGTGAACACTCCGATCGTGTGCAGCCCCATGGCGTGCGCGGTCCTGGCGATCCGCACGGCGATCTCGCCGCGGTTGGCGATCAGCAGCGGCGAGACGTCGTCCACGCTCAGGCCGTCTGCGATCAAGCGCCGAGCGCGCGGCCGATGACCATCTGCAGGACCTCGTCGGTGCCCTCGCCGATCGTGAGCACCTTGGCGTCCCGATACATGCGGCACACCGGGTATTCCTCGATGTAGCCGTATCCGCCGTGGATCTGCACCGCCTCATCGGCCGCCCGCACGGCGAGGCGCCCGGTCTTGAGCTTGGCCTGCGCGGCGGTCAGGCTGAAGTTCCGGTCCTGGTCCTTGAGCACCGCCGCCTTGTAGGTCAACAGCCGGGCCGCCTCGATCTCGGTGGCCATGTCGGCCAGCTTCATCTGGATCGCCTGGAACCGGCTGATCGGCTGACCGAACGCGCGGCGCTGCTTGGCGTAGGCGAGCGCCTGATCGAGCGCGCCCTGCGCGAGCCCGACGCCCATCGCGGCGACGCCGATCCGGCCGATGTCCAGGACCTCCAGGAACTGTTTGAACCCGGCGCCGCGCGGCCCGAGAAGGTTCTCCTCCGGCACCCGACAGTCCTCAAAGCTCAACGGCCGTGTGTCGGAAGCGTTCCAGCCCATCTTGCGATACGGCTCGCCCTGCTTGTAGCCGGGGGTCCCGTTCTCGACGATCAGGTTCGAAATCTCTCGACCACTGGCTTCGCGACCAGCGCCTTCGGTGGAGGGGCCGGTGCCCCCGGTGAGCGCGGTGATCGCCACGTGCCCGGTGATGTCGGTGCCGGCGTTGGTGATGAACTGCTTGGCCCCGTTGATCACCCAATCGCCCCCGTCTTCCGTGGCTCGGGTCTTGGTGTTGCCGGCGTCGCTGCCCGCCTCGGGCTCGGTCAACCCGAACGCGCCCAGCTTGCGCCCGGCGAGGAGATCGGGGAGGTAGCGCTGTTTCTGCTCCTCGCTGCCAAAGCGGAAGATCGGTTGGGTGCCCAGCGACGTGTGCGCGCACATCGTGATCGCCACCGACGAGTCCACCCGCGTGAGCTCCTCGACCGCCAGGGCATAGGCGAGCGAGTCGCCGCCCGCGCCGCCGTACTCCTCGGGGAACGGGATCCCCATGAGCCCGAGCTCGCCGAGCTGGCGGACGATGTCGTACGGGAAGCTCTTGGTGCGGTCGAGCTCCTCCGCGACGGGGGCGACCTCCTGCTGGGCGAAGTCGCGGACCGTGCGCTGGATGAGCCGGTGCTCGTCGGAAAGCTCGAAGTCCATGGCGCGCAAAATACCGAGCAAGCGTTAGAAGTTCAAACAGGCGTACGGTATTCTGTCGCGCCTGGTGGCAGCCCCTCCGACCCGACCCGCGCTGCGCGAGCGCTACGACCGCCGTCAGGAGGGGGTCGTCCGCGCGGCGGCGTCCGTGTTCGCCCGCCGGGGCTACGAGGCCACCTCGATGGCCGACCTGACGCAGGCCACCGGCCTCACCGTGGGCGGCCTCTACCACTACATCGGCAGCAAGGAGGCCCTGCTCGTGCGCATCTGCGAGCAGCTCCTGGAGCCCCTGCTCGAGCAGGCGCGCGAGCTCGTCGCCGGCGCCGCCGACCCCGAGGAGCGCCTGCGCCTGCTCCTGCGCGCGTGGCTGGCGCACATCGAGGACCACCTCGACCACATGCTCGTCTTCCAGCAGGAGCGCCACGCCCTCGAGCGCGAGGCGCACTGGCAGTCGGTGCGCCGCAGCCGCAAGCAGTTCGAGCGCATCGTCGACGCGGTCCTGCGCGACCTCGAGGCCGCAGGCCGCCTGCGCCTGCCCGACCGCGGCCTCGCCCTGCACGCGATCCTGGGCATGGTCAACTACACGCCGCAGTGGTTCCGTCCCCGCGGCCGCCTCTCGGCCGCCCAGATCGCCGACGGCTACTGCGAGCTCCTGCTGCGCGGCTGACCGCGCGTTGCGAGGACGACGCAATCGCCGGCCCGGTCGCCGCGCTCGCTGTACGGTTGGCACGAGACCCCCACGAGGAGAGCCCAGTGCCTGACCTCACGAGCCCACCGTGCCGATGAGCACGACGCCGAAGCGCAACCTGTCGGACGAGCAGCTCACCCGGGCGGTCCTCGACAGCTTCGAGGGCGCGCCCGACCCGCGGACGAAGGAGATCCTCCAGAGCCTCGTGCATCACCTGCACGCGTTCGCCACCGACGTGCAGCTCACCGAGGAGGAGTGGGCCGCGGGCATCGACTTCCTCACCCGCACCGGCCACATGACCGACGACAAGCGCCAGGAGTTCATCCTCCTGTCCGACGTCCTCGGCCTCTCCATGCTGACCATCGGGATCAACCATCGCGTGCCCGACGGCGCGACGGAGTCGACGGTCTTCGGCCCGTTCTTCGTGGCCGACTCGCCGCGGTACTCCAACGGCGACGACATCGCCAACGGCCAGTCGGGGGTGCCCTGCTACGTCTCCGGGCAGGTCCGGTCGATCTCCGGCGACCCGATCGCCGGCGCGAACATGGAGATCTGGCAGGCCGACGACGAGGGCTTCTACGACGTCCAGCGCCCCGACCTCGATCAGGCGCAGGGCCGCGGCCATCTCGTCTCCGCCGACGACGGGCGGTACTGGTTCTGGTCGGTCTTCCCCGAGGCCTACCCGATCCCGGCCGACGGCCCCGTGGGCGACCTGCTCACCGCCGGCGGGCGCCACCCGTGGCGCCCCGCGCACATCCACTTCCAGGTGAGCGCCCCCGGCTACGAGACCTGCACGACGCACGTGTTCCCCGACGGCGGCAGGTACCTGGACTCCGATGCGGTGTTCGGCGTGAAGAGCTCGCTCATCCAGACGTTCGAGCGCCACGACGGCGGCGAGGCGCCGGACGGCACGGCGCCCGACGGCGAGTGGTGGTCGATGCACTACGACTTCGTGCTGGCGGCGCAGGACGCCTCGAACGGGAGCGCCACCTGAGCACCCCGCAGTGATCACCACCCGACCGAGGAGAGATCCATGGCTGTCGCCACGCAGACCATGACCGACGAGCAGCGCAAGTCGGTCGCCGTCGAGCGCCACGCCGGGCGCGTGGCGGCCGCGCCCGCCTGAACGACGTGCTCGATCGCTCCGACCGCCTGGACGTCGCCGTCGTGGGGGCCGGGGTCGGCGGGCTGACGCTCGCCATCGCCCTGCGCCGGCGCGGCGTCTCGGTGACGGTGTACGAGCAGGCGCGAGACCACCGCGAGATCGGAGCCGGCGTCGCGCTGTCGGCGAACGCCACGCGCCTGCTGGGGCGGCTGGGCCTCGGCGACGAGCTCGACGCCGTGTCGGTGCAGCCGTCGGCGCTCGTGTTCCGGCGCCGTGACGGAGAGGTCATCGCGGCGCACTCGATGGGCGCGCGCTACCGGGACGCGTTCGGCGCGCCGTTCTACGGCGTGCATCGCAGTGCGCTGCAGCGCGTGCTCGTGGCGGCGCTCGGCGACGACGCGGTGCGGCTCGGGCGACGATGCGTCGGCGTGGCCGCCGAGCCGGAGGCGGCGCGGATCGACTTCGCCGACGGCGAGAGCGTCCGGGCCGACGTCGTCGTGGGCGCCGACGGCGTGCACTCCGCGGTCCGCCGCCACGTCGCCGGCGACCGGGAGCCGGTGTTCTCCGGGACGGTGGGCTACCGCGGCCTGGTGCCCGTCGAGCGCCTGCCGTCGCTGCCCGACGCCACGCCGCTGCAGTTCTGGACCGGGCCGCGCCGGCACCTGCTGCACTACTCGATCCAGGGAGGCGCGGTCATCAACTTCCTCGCGGTCGTGCGCCAGCACGAGTGGAAGAGGCCGGGGTGGGTCGAGTCGTGCGCGGTGGCGGACGCGGTCGCCGCCTTCGCGGGCTGGCATCCCGCGGCGATCGAGATGGTGAGCGCGGTCGACGAGATGAGCCGCTGGGCTCTGCACGACCACGCGCCCCTGCGCCGCTTCAGCGCAGGCCGCGTCGTGCTGGTCGGCGACGCTGCCCATGCGATGCTGCCCCACCAGGGCCAGGGCGCCAACCAGACGATCGAGGACGCGATCGCCCTCGCCGACCTGCTCGCCGAGGCCCGGCCGGCGGACGTCGCCGCGGCGCTCGCTCGCTACGACGCCGTGCGCCGCCCGCGCACCCGGCGCGTGCAGCGCTGGTCGCGCCTGGCCGCCGACTGGCTGCACCTGCCCGACGGGCCGGCGGCCGAGCGTCGCGACGCGCGCCTGAAGGAGGCGCCCGCCGACCTGGCCTGGATCCACGACCACGACGTCCAGCGGACGCCGAGCGCGGCGCCGGCGTAGCCCGAGCGCGGGCACGCGCGGGTCCGGCCTCCGTCAGAATCGCGCCGTACCGTCACGGATCAGGAGGAGACCATGGCCGACACCGCCGTCCAATCCGCCGCCGCCGAGATCGAGCAGTGGCTGTCGCGCTTCGACCAGGCGCTGACCGCAGGCGACAGCGCCGCCGCCGCGGAGCTCTTCGCGGACGACAGCTTCTGGCGCGACCTGGTCTCGTTCACCTGGAACATCAAGACGGTCGAGGGTCGGGCGGGGGTCAGGGACATGCTCGACCACACGCTCGAACGCACCAGGCCGCGCAACTGGCGAGCCGTCGAGCCGCCGGCCGCCGCCGACGGCGTGACCGAGGCGTGGATCGAGTTCGAGACCGAGGTGGGCCGCGGGCACGGCCACCTGCGGCTCAAGGACGGCAGGGCGTGGACGCTGCTCACCACACTCGCCGAGCTCAAGGGCCACGAGGAGTCCGCGGGGCCCGGCCGGCCGAAGGGCGTCGAGCACGGGGCCGACCCCGATCGCGTGACGTGGCTGGAGCAACGCGAGCGCGAGGCGGCCGAGCTCGGCTACGAGACGCAGCCCTACGTCGTGATCGTCGGCGGGGGGCAGGGCGGCATCGCGCTCGGGGCCCGGCTGCGCCAGCTCCGGGTGCCCACGATCATCGTCGAGCGCAACGAGCGCCCGGGGGACTCGTGGCGCAAGCGCTACAAGTCGCTGTGCCTGCACGACCCGGTCTGGTACGACCACCTGCCCTACATCAAGTTCCCCGAGAGCTGGCCGGTCTTCTCGCCGAAGGACAAGATCGGCGACTGGCTCGAGATGTACACGAGGGTGATGGAGCTCAACTACTGGAGCTCGACGACGGCCAAGAGCGCGCGGTACGACGAGGAGGCCGGCGAGTGGCTGGTCGTCGTCGAGCGCGACGGCGCCGACATCACGCTGCGCCCCAAGCAGCTCGTGATGGCGACGGGGATGTCCGGCAAGCCGAACGTGCCCGAGATCCCGGGGATGGATGTGTTCAAGGGCGATCAGCACCACTCCTCGCAGCACCTCGGGCCCGATGCGTACCGGGGCCAGAAGGCCGTCGTCATCGGCTCGAACAACTCCGCGCACGACATCTGCGCCGCCCTCTGGGAGGTGGGCGCGGACGTGACGATGGTGCAGCGCTCCTCGACGCACATCGTGCGGTCGGACACGCTCATGGACATCGGGCTCAGCGCGCTCTACTCCGAGCAGGCGGTGCAGGCCGGCGTGACGACGGAGAAGGCGGACATGATCTTCGCGTCGCTGCCCTACCGGATCCTGCACGAGTTCCAGATCCCGCTCTACGACCAGATGCGCGAGCGGGACGCCGACTTCTACGACCGGCTCGAGAAGGCCGGCTTCCAGCTCGACTGGGGCGAGGACGGCTCGGGCCTGTTCATGAAGTACCTGCGGCGCGGATCGGGCTACTACATCGACGTCGGGGCGTCCGAGCTGGTGGCCAACGGCGACATCAAGCTGGCGCCCGGCACGGTCGGCCACCTCACCGAGGACGCCGTCGTGATGACCGACGGGACCGAGCTGCCCGCCGACCTCGTCGTGTACGCGACGGGCTACGGCTCGATGAACGGGTGGGTGGCCGACCTGATCTCCCAGGACGTCGCGGACCAGGTCGGCAAGGTGTGGGGCCTGGGCTCGGGCACGGCCAAGGACCCCGGGCCGTGGGAGGGCGAGGAGCGCAACATCTGGAAGCCCACCCAGCAGGAGGCGCTGTGGTTCCACGGCGGCAACCTGCACCAGTCGCGGTACTACTCGCTCTACCTCGCCCTGCAGCTCAAGGCGCGCGCCGAGGGCATCGACAC
>JAXDHQ010000234.1:0-15254 GCA_034664395.1 Solirubrobacteraceae bacterium
GATCAAGATCGAGATGCACTTCCTGCCGGACGTCTACGTCCCGTGCGAGACGTGCAAGGGCCGGCGCTACAACCGCGAGACGCTCGAGGTGCGCTTCAAGGGCAAGACGATTGCGGACGTGCTCGAGATGTCGGTCGAGGAGGCGAACGAGTTCTTCGCCCACATCCCGAAGATCCGCCGGCGCCTGGAGACGCTCAACGACGTGGGGCTGGGCTACATCCGGCTGGGGCAGCCCGCGACGACCCTGTCGGGCGGCGAGGCGCAGCGCGTCAAGCTCGCGACGGAGCTCTCCAAGGTGGCGACGGGGCGGACGCTCTACATCCTCGACGAGCCGACGACGGGCCTGCACTTCGCCGACGTCCAGCGGCTGCTGGAGGTCCTGCACCGGCTGGTCGACGCCGGCAACTCGGTGGTGGTGATCGAGCACAACCTCGACGTCATCAAGACCGCCGACCGCCTCATCGACATGGGGCCGGAGGGCGGCGAGGACGGCGGCGAGATCGTCGCGTCCGGCACGCCCGAGGAGGTCGCCGGCACGCCGGGATCGCACACCGGCGAGTTCCTCAGCGCCCTGGTCGAGCCGGCGGCGCCGACGGCCCGGCGCGGCGCCAAGCGCCGCCGGCGCGTCGCCGCGGCGGCCTGAGCGGTCCTCGGCGCCCGTGGCGCTGCGGGGAGTGGCTTGCCGAGGGCGTCGGCGGGGCCGCGTAGCGAGGCATCGAGGGGGAGGCGGGGCCCACGCCGGCGGGCGGGCCGCCCGAGAACCCCGATACTGAGCGGATGTCAGCGGGGGAATGGACGAGGGCCGAGCACGTGGGTTGGTACCTCGGGCGCGTGGATGCGTGTCCGCGTCGCGCGGAGGGGGAGAGGGTCCTGCTCGATCACGTGCCGCGCGACGTCCGTCGCATCGTCGATCTCGGGACCGGCGACGGCCGGCTGCTGGCCCTTCTGCGGATCGACCGTCCGGACACGCTGGGCGTGGGCGTCGACTTCTCCGAGCTCATGCTCGAGGCGGCACGCGAGCGCTTCGCCGGCGACGAGCGCGTCCAGCTCGTCGCGCACGACCTGGCGCAGCCGCTGCCGTCGCTCGGGCGTTTCGACGCGGTCGTGTCGTCGATGGCCATCCACCATCTCGAGCACGAGCGCAAGCGCTCGCTCTACGCGGAGGTGTTCGACCTGCTCGAGCCCGGTGGGGTGTTCGCGAACTTCGAGCACGTGGCGTCGCCGACCCGTCGCCTGCACCTGGCGTTCTTCGCGGCGATCGACGAGCCGTTGGAGCACGAGGACCCGTCTGACCGCCTGCTGGACGTGGAGACCCAGCTTGGCTGGCTGCGCTCGATCGGCTTCGACGATGTCGACTGCTACTGGAAGTGGCTCGAAATGGCGCTCCTCGTCGGCATCAAGCCAACCAAGGTCGCGTAGCGAGTACGCAGCCACCTGGTCACGAGGGGACGGCGGAGCCGCGCTTCGCCATGAACCGTCCCGACTTCGCTCCCCTCGGTGCCCTGGTCACCCCGCCACCTGCCGACGCGCCCTTGCCGGGACGGTGGTGCGGGCCCTAGGCTGGACGCCGTGGCCGAACCGCCCCAGGAACCGCCCCAGACCGATCGCGAGTTCGTTCGCGAGGAGTTCCGGCGGCTGCGCGAGCGCGAGTCGGGCGAGGACCGCCCGGCCAGCGACGAGGACGAGGCGGCCCGCCGGGCCGAGCGCGACGGCGACGCCGGCGCGCGCGACCGCGACGAGGGCGACGCCTAGGCGGCCTGCTCGGCGGGGGCCGGGTCGGCGGCGCCCGCGGCCGCACCGTCGCCGCGGCGCAGGGCGCGCAGCAGCGCGTCGACCACGGCGGCGTCGAACTGGGTGCCGGCGCCCTCGCGCAGCTCGGCCTCGGCCGTCGAGCGCGGCAGCGCGGGGCGGTAGGGGCGGTCGGCGGTCATCGCCTCGTAGGCGTCGGCCACCGCGAGGACGCGCGCCTCGGCCGGGATGTCGCCGCCGGCGATGCCGTTCGGGTAGCCCCGGCCGTCCACGCGCTCGTGGTGGCGCAGGACCCAGGAGGCGATGTCGCGCAGGTGGGCGTGCTCGAGGATGCGCGCGCCGATCTCCGGGTGGCGGCGGATCTCGCGCCGCTCGTCCTCGGTCAGGGGGCCCGGCTTGTGCAGGATCTTGTCGGAGATGCCCAGCTTGCCGATGTCGTGCAGAACTCCGGCGGCGCGGACGCGCTCGACGCTGCGCGTCTCCCAGCCCAGCTCGCGCGCGATGAGCTCGCTCAGGCGACCGACGGTCTGCGAGTGGCGGGCCGTGCTGACGTCGCGCAGGTCGAGCGTCTCGGCCAGCAGCATGGCCGCCGCGAGCTGGTCGGCCGACGCGCTGCCCGCGTCGCGCAGGTCGTCGAGCAGGCTCAGCGTCTCGGCGTGATAGACGACGCAGCGGTCGCGGCCCAGGCGCTTGGCCGCGTACAGCGCGCGGTTGGCCGCGCGCAGCAGGCCGGGCGCCTCGGTCAGCTCGACGTCGCGCACCGCGACGCCGACCGACACCGAGATCGGGACCGGGAACGCCGCGAAGTCCTCGCGCACGGCCATCCGCAGCCGCTCGGCGACGGCGAGCGCCGCCTTGGCGTCGGCGCCCGGGAGCATCACGGCGAACTCCTCGCCGCCGACGCGGGTGGGGACGTCCGAGCCGCGGGTGCAGCGACGCAGGATCTCCGAGAAGCGGCGCAGGACCTCGTCGCCGGACTCGTGGCCCAGGGAGTCGTTGACGCGCTTGAAGTGGTCGAGGTCGCAGACGAGCAGGGCCAGCGAGCGCCCGCCGTCCATCCAGCGTCCGATGCGCGGCTCGAAGTCGCGCCGGTTGCGCAGGCCGGTGAGCGGGTCGTGCTCGGCCAGGTGGCGCATGTGGTCGAGCTGCCGGGCCGACTCCAGCGCCGAGCTCGCCTGGTTGGCGAACGCGCGCAGCGCCTGCAGGCGCTCGGTCGTCGGCAGCAGCAGGTCGATGGGCTCGTCGGCCCAGATCGCGCCCGTCACCTGGCCGTCGCGGTCGTAGAGCGGCACGACCAGCCAGTGGTGGTTCCAGGCCTTCCCGCCCTGGCCGTTGTTGGTCGAGGCGTAGATGCCGCGCACCTCGGCGGACACGAGCGGGAGCGCCTGCTCGCGCGGGAGCAGGATGCAGCCCTCGCGGGCCAGCGCGGGGTCGAACAGGCCCGAGAGCGCCTGCAGGCTCACGTTCGGCAGGCCCTCGAGCTCGGCGTCCTCCCACCCCACGGTCGCCCGCGGGACGAGCCGGCCCTCCTCGCCCTCGGCCAGGAACACCATGACCTTCTCGAACCCGAGCGCCTCGCGGATGGCCCGGCAGACCGCGTCGAAGACCTCCTCGGCGCTGCCGCGCCCGGTGAGCTGCGAGGAGACGCGCAGCAGGTGCTCGACCGCCATGCGGTGACGGTGGCTCTCGGCGGCGCTCTGGGCCTGCTCGACGACGACCGCGGCGTGGGCCGCGACGGCGCTGAGCACCTCGAGCTGGGCGTCGGTGGGGCGCCGGCCCGACAGCGGCTCGTCGAGCGAGAGGATCCCGAGCAGGCTGCCGTCGGCGGCTCGCAGCGGGACCATCAGCGCGTCCTCGGGGTGCCAGGCGTCGGGGTGCGGCGAGACGGCGAGGTCGGGGACGTAGGACGTGACGCCGTCGTGGCCCCAGTCGTACTCGTCGTGGGGGATGAGGAAGGCGCCGCAGCGCTCGAAGCGCGGGTCGAGCAGCGGCGCCCAGTCCAGCGCCGTGTTGGTCGTCCCGACCAGCAGGTCGCGGGCGTCCTGGTGGCCGTGCACGACGACGACCTCGAAGTCGTCGAACGCGGGGCGATGCAGGTTGAGCACCGCCATCGCGAAGCCCAGCGAGCCCGCGGCCGCGCGGGCGATGGCCTCCAGGACGGGCCGCAGGTCGTCGCCGCCCGCGCGCACCGCGTGGGCCACGTCGAGCAGCCCGCGGAGCTGGGCCAGGGCGGAGGCCTCGGGGCCGGGCGGCGGGTTGGCGGGCTGAGCGGGCACCGCTCAAGGATTTCGGTCGCTGGCGACCCGGCCTTGATAGCGCGGGGCTGGCGTCTGGCCGCTCGTACGGTGCGCGAGGGGCCCCGCGCCGTCAGCCGCCGAAGCGGCTGCGCAGCGCGAGGACGTTGGCGACGTACCGGCGCGTCTCGGGCAGCATCCCGATGCGGCGCACCGAGGTCAGGCCCTGGTAGTACGCGGCGGCGGCCATGGCCGGGTCGCCGGCGGTCTGGCGCAGCAGGTGGGCGAGGTACATCGACCCGGCGCGGACGTTGTCCGAGGGCGAGGCGGGGTCGAGCGGCGAGGCGGCCAGGTTCGCCTGCACCCAGCTCCAGGTGCCGGGCATGATCTGCATGATCCCGCGGGCGTTGGCGGCGGAGACCAACCCGTTGTTGAACCCGCTCTCCTGCCACGCGATCGCCGCCGCCAGCGAGGACGGGACGCCCTGCGCGGCGGCGAGGTTCGTCACCTGGGCGGCCGACAGCCGGCCGGGCGTCGCCGAGGGCGCCGCCTGGGGCACGAGCGTGCGCGCCGGCGCGGGGCCGGTGGCGTTGACCGAGGCGCCGGTGGGCAGCTTGATCACCGTCCCCGAGATCAGCGGCCGCTTCAGGTCGAGCCCGTTCATGAACGCCATCTGCGCCACCGGGACGCGGGCGATCGCGGCCAGGCCGCTCAGCGTGTCGCCCGGGCGCACCTTGTAGGCGCCGAGCGCCTCGGGCGCCTCCTCGGAGGAGACCGCGACGGGCGCCGAGCCGACGGTGGGCAGCTCGAGGACGGTCCCCGACAGGACCCAGCCGTCGTGCGCCAGGCCGTTGGCCGCGGCCAGCGCCGCGCGCGAGAGGCCCTGGCGCGCCGCGATCCCGCTCAGCGTGTCGCCCGGTCTCACGCGGTAGGACCCCAGGGCCGGCGCGGCGGTCGGCGGCGCTCCGAAGCCGGGGATCGTGAGGCTCGTGCCGGCGATGACGCGGGCCTCGGGCGACAGCCCGTTGGCGGTCGCCAGCGTGCGCGTCTGCAGGTTGTTGGCCATGGCGATGCCCCAGAGGGTCTCGCCGGGGACGACGGTGTGCGTGGCCGCGGCGGCGGCGGCCGGCGCGAGCGCGCCGACGACGATCGCGGCCAGCAGGGAACGGGCGAACATGCCTCTCTGGGTACCACCGACAGCCTGCAGGTCGACCCACTGGGCGGTGTTCCGTGAACCTGCAAGGCGCGGTGCACGGCGTCCGCGACGTGCGATCCTGCCGCTCGTGACCGCTGCTCAGGCCAAGCTGTGGCTGCAGAAGTGGCGCTGGTACGAGCGCAACTCGCTGCCGTGGAACCGGGCGCGCATCCATTGGGAGTTCGCGCGCCGGGAGGCGTTCGTCCGCTGGCCGGTGCACGGCAACGTGCTCGAGGCGCTGCTCGACGGGCGCCTGGAGATCGGCGCCGGGACGCTCCTGGAGCCCGACGTCTGGATCACGGCGCCCGACCGCGCGCGCGTGCGCATCGGCGAGGGGACGTTCCTCAACCTCGGCGTGATGGTCGCGAGCGTCGATCTGGTCGAGATCGGCTCGCACTGCATGCTCGCTAACGGCTGCTTCGTCACCGACGCCAACCACCGCTTCGACGACCGCAGCCGGCCGGTCACCTGGCAGGGGTTCACGTCCAAGGGACCGACGCGGATCGGCGACAACGTCTGGTGCGGGGCCAACGTCGTCGTCACCAGCGGGGTCACGATCGGCGCGCGCAGCGTCATCGGCGCCAACTCGGTGGTGACGTCCGACGTGCCGGAGGGATCGATCGCCGCCGGCGCGCCGGCGCGGGTGCTGCGGCCTATCGCATGGGCGGACAGCCCCGCAGCCACCGCGTCGTGAGCATGATCCGCCCGAGCGCCACCCACGCGGAGCCGTACCGGCGGGTGTCCGCGATCGGCTTGACGCGGGAGCCGTCCTGGTCGATCCACACCGTCGGTACCTCGACCACCCGGAACCCGCACTCGCGCGCGGCGGCGAGCAGGTCGACGTCGAACATCAGGTCGCGCGAACGCAGGCGCGGCAGCACCGCCTCGACGACGTCGCGGCGCAGGACCTTCGCGCCGCACTGCGTGTCGGCGTAGGGCAGTCCCATGAGCCGGCGGACGGCGAACGAGAAGCCCGCGCTCGTGACCTGGCGGCTGAGCGGCCGGCGGGCGGGGAGGACCGCCGCCGGGTGGCGGCGCGAGGCGATCGCCCCGTCGACCTCCTCGGCGACGTGGGCCAGGCGCAGCAGCTCCTGCGGCGGGGTCGCGCCGTCGGCGTCGACGAAGCCGACGAGCTCGGCGTCGGCGCGGCGGAACGTCTCGGCGATGACGCCGCCCTTGCCGAGCTTCGGATAGGCCAGGCACGCGACGCGGGGATCGGCCGCGCCGTGGGCGGCGACGACGTCGGCCGTGCGGTCCACGCAGTCGTCCATCGCGACGAGGAAGCGGACGTCGTCGTCGCAGGCTCGACGGTACGCGTCGAGCATTCGCCCGATGCGAGCCTCCTCGTTGTGGGCGGGGATGACGATGTCCAGGCGCAAGGCGTGGCCTCCGGCTTCTCAGTCGGTTCGTGGGATCCAGGTGCGCGCACCGCGGCCGGGGCGTCTCGGGGACAGACGAGCGAGACGGGACCGCCGCGGGTTCGTGCCGCGCTCCTGCACGAGTACCAGAGCGACGGCGATCGTCAAACGGAACTGTGACCACGCGCACAGTGCGCACGGCGACCATCTGACACCGCCCGGCGGGCGGTGTCGAAGCCCTGGAGTCAGCTCACTTGGAGACGATGACCGAGATCCCGAAGACCACGCCGCCGGCGAACAGCAGGCCGGCGAGCACGGCCAGGGCCGCGAAGCCCATCGCGACCGCGCCGCGGTCGGCGCGGCGGGCGTCGGTGGCGCGCGTGGCGCCCAGGATCATCACGGCGAAGGCGATCGCGACCGCGAGTCCGGCCAGCGCGCCGGCCCAGATGAGCTCGAGCAGCTTGCCCCAGTCGATCGCCGCGGGCGTCATGCGTCGGCGGTGAGGACCTGGCCGCGGGCGAAGCGCCGGCCGAGGAAGGCGAGGACGACCCCGAGGATCGACAGCGAGACGACGATCGGCCCCAGCGCGCCGTGCCCGAAGACGGAGCTGATGCCGTAGACGAGCGCCCCGATGGCGCCCGCGGCCGGCAGCGTCAGCAGCCACGCCAGGAGGATGTTGCCGGCGATGCCCCAGCGTACGGCCGACAGCCGCTTGGCCGCCCCGGCGCCCATGACCGCGCCGGAGATCACGTGCGTGGTCGACAGCGGGTAGCCGAGGTGGCTGGCGGCGAGCACCACCGCCGCCCCCGCGCCCTGGGCCGAGAACCCCTGGGCCGGGTCCATCTTGATGATGCGGGTGCCCATCGTCCGGATGATGCGCCAGCCGCCGGTGTACGTCCCGAGCGCGATCGCCGCCGCGGAGGAGACGATGACCCAGGTCGGGACGTGGAAGGAGTCGGCCGATAGGTCGCCGTGGGCGATGAGCGCCAGCGTGATGATGCCCATCGTCTTCTGGGCGTCGTTGGTCCCGTGCGCGAGCGAGAACATCGAGCCGGTCACGAGCTGGCCCAGCCGGTACGCGCGGTTCACCGGCCCGGGTCGCAATCGCCCGACGACGTTGTAGGCGATGAGGATCGACACCCCGGCCACGGTGAAGGCGAGGATCGGCGCGACGATGCCGGGGACGATGACCTTCTCGAGCAGGCCCGCGCTCTGGACGACGCTCGAGCCCTTGGCGGCGAGCGCGGCGCCGACCAGGCCGCCGATGAGCGCGTGCGACGAGCTCGACGGGAGGCCGAAGTACCAGGTGGCGAGGTTCCAGGCGATCGCCCCGATCAGTCCGGCGAACACCACGGTGGTGGTCACCGCGCCCGACTTGACGATGCCGCTGCCGACGGTGGCGGCGACCTTGAGCGAGATGAACGCGCCGGCGAAGTTCAGGACCGCGGACAGCGCCACGGCGAAGCGGGGCGACATCGCCCGCGTCGAGACCGACGTCGCGATCGCGTTCGCGGTGTCGTGGAACCCATTGGTGAAGTCGAAGGCCAGCGCGGTGGCCACGACGATCACCAGGACGATGTCGGAGTCCATGCTCAGGAGTTCTTGATGACGATGCCCTCGAGCGTGTTCGCCACGTGCTCGCAGGCGTCGATGGCCTCCTCGAGCCGCTCGAAGATGTCCTTCCAGCGGATGACGACGAGGGGGTCGATGCCGGCCTCGAACAGCGAGGCGATGGCATCGCGGCTGACGCGGTCGCCTTCGTTCTCCAGGCGGTTGACCTCGACCGTGTAGTGCGAGATCGGCGCGAACGAGCGCAGCCGCGGCATCGCCTGGGCGATCTGGCGCGTCGCCTGCAGGAGCACGTGCGCCAGGCGCTGGGCCTGCTCCATCGGCGCCTCGATCTTGTAGAGGTGCAGGTAGTCGGACACCTCGTCGATCAGGTCGATGATGTCGTCGAGGTCGCTGATCAGCCGCAGCACGTCCTCGCGGTCGATCGGGGTCACGAACGTCGAGTTGAGCTTCTGGTGGACGTCGTGCGTGATCCGATCGCCCTCCTGCTCGCAGATGACGATGTCGCGTGAGAGGTCCGCGCTCTCCGGATAGCGCGCCAGCATCTGGTCGAGGAGATCGGCGCCGCGGACGACGTTCTCGGCGGCCTCCTCGAAGAGGTCGAAGAACTCGCGGTCCTTCCCTGCGAAGACCTGGGTCAGGCGAGCCATTGGGGGCGGCAGCGTAGCGTGTGAAGGCGATGTGAAAGCGGGCCCCTCGCGAGCAAGTTTCGAGTGGTGGGTGCGTTGGAGCCCTCATGCGCCGTGTTGCCCCGTTCTGCGCCGTCGTGCTCGCGATGTCGATCGCAGCGCCGATGGCCGCCGCATCGCCGCCCCCGCCGGGCTCCACCTGGACCCAGACGTTCATCACCGAGCCCGACGGCACCCGCCTGCACGCCGACGTCCTGCGCCCGAGCGACCTGCCGGCCGACGCCAAGACGCCGGTCATCCTCTCCATCGGCCCGTACTTCAACCACTCCGGCCAGGTCGGGCCCGCCGGCCCGCTGGAGAGCACGCCCTACGACCCGACCGCCGACCCGGGTCCGTCGTCGCGCTTCTTCGACTTCGTCAACGGCGCGCACCTCATGCAGCGCGGCTACACGTACGTGATGGTCGACCTGCGCGGCTTCGGCGGCTCGTCGGGCTGTCTGGACTGGGTCGGACCCGGCGAGCAGGCCGACGTCGCGGCCGCGGTCGAGTGGGCCGCGTCGCAGCCGTGGTCGACCGGCCGGGTCGGCATGTACGGCAAGTCCTACGACGCCGTCACCGGCCTCGTCGGCGAGGCGCTGCACCCGCAGGGGCTTTCGGCCGTCGTCTCCCAGGAGCCGGTCTACGACCTCTACCGCTACCTGTACTCCAACCGCGTCCGGTTCGTCAACTCGCTGCTCACGCCGGCGCTCTACACGCTCATCGACGCCACGCCGGGGACGATCCAGGACGACCCGGGCTACCAGGTCAACGGCGCCGACAACTTCGCCCGGCCCGGCTGCTACCCGGCGAACTACCTCGACCAGCAGAACGACGACCACGCCTCGCCGTTCTGGCGCGCGCGCGACCTCATCGCCGAGGCCAGGGGCGCGACGACGCCGCTGCTCATGACCCAGGGCTTCCTCGAGGACAACACCAAGCCCGACGGCGCCTACGACTTCTTCAACGAGGTCGCGGGCCCCAAGCGCGCGTGGTTCGGGATGTGGGACCACGTCCGCGGCAACGACACCGACGCCAACGGCCGCCTCGCGATGGGCCGTCCGGGCTGGTTCGACGAGGTCATGCGCTTCTTCGACCACTACGTCCGCGACGTGCCGCTCGCCGACGCGCCGACCGACAAGGACCCGCCGGTGGCGGTGGAGACCAGCGACGGGACGTGGCGCAGCGAGCCCGCGTGGCCGCCGGCCGACGCCAAGGGCCTGACGACGGCGCTGAAGGCCGGCGCCTACACCGACGACGCGACCAACAACGGCACCGCCGAGGGCGGCTCGCCCAACGGCGAGGGGATCTGGACGTTCTCGCCGCCGCTGGCGAGCGACGCCCACGTCGCGGGCGTCCCGCACGTCGACGTCGACGTCCAGACGCTGGTGCCCGACGCCAACCTGGTCGCCGACGTCTACGACGTCGACCCGGCCGGGCAGGCGACGCTGATCTCGCGCGGGACCTCTCTCGTGGCCGCCAGCGGGCACGTCGGGCTCGACCTCTACGGCAACGACTGGAAGCTGCCCGCCGGCCACCGCGTGGGGGTCCTGCTGACCTCGTCCAACAGCGAGTGGTGGATGCACCGCCCGACCCTGCAGCCGGTGACCGTCACCGGCGCATCGATCTCCCTGCCGTTCCGCACGTGCGAGGGCGGGACGCCGATCGCGGGCGGCCCGTCGATCAAGCTCGACGCCTACAAGGGCGACGCGCCGTTCGCCGTGGACGCCGCGACGATCGCGGCCGCGACGCAGCCGTCGTTCGCCCTGCCCGGCGCGCTGGCGGCGTGCCCGGCGCCCGCCCCGGCGCGGTCGTTCCGTCCGCGGCCGCCGTTCGGGCCGCGGGGCGCCGCCTCGGCGTCGTCGTCGACGTCGGCCGGGCGGTCGGCGGCGTCGATGCGCGGCCGGCTGCTGGCCCGGGTCGCGGTGCGGCGCGGCGCGCATCCGGCGATCGTCGTCTACGGCAACGCCCCGTCGGGCGCACGCGTGACCGTCGACCTGCGCCGCGGCGCGCGCTCGGTCGGCCACCGGTCGACGCGAGCGCGGCGCGGGGCCTTCCGGCTCTCCATCCCGGTGCGGTCCGCGGGGCGCTACCGGGCTCTCGTCACCGCGCGAGTGGGTGGCGTGCTCCTGCGCGCACGCCCGCCCCTCGCGCGGCTGGCGCCCGCCTAGCCGGGCGCCGGCGCAGATCCGGTCCGCGGCCGGAGTGGGCGCGCTCGTCGCGGGGCGCGCTCGCTCCGCGTGGGCGGGGCCGGCCCGCTCGCTCGTTCCCCGCGCCCGCCCTGGCCGCGCAGCGCCCCGGACGCCGGCGGACGAGCCGCAGCAGGCGCCCGGCCTACCGCCCCGCCAGCGCCGCCCGGAACGCCTCGAGCTCGCCGTCCTCGATCGAGTAGCCGTGCTCGGGCCCGGGGTAGCGGCGGGTGCGCACGTCGTCGGCGTAGGCCGCCAGGCCGGCGTTCATCTCCTCCTGCAGCGACGCGTAGCGCTTGACGAAGCGGGCGCCGAGGCCCTCGCGGATGCCGAGCAGGTCGTGGAACACGAGGACCTGGCCGTCGGTCGACGGGCCGGCGCCGATCCCGATGACCGGGATCTCCATGCGCGTCATGAGCTCCTCCGCCACGGCCGAGGGGATCGCCTCGAACACGACCGAGAAGCAGCCCGCCTCCTGCAGCGCGAGCGCGCCGGACGCGATGCGCTCGGCCGCCGTGGCGTCGCGGCCCTGCGCGCGGTAGCCGCCGAGCGCGGTCGCGGTCTGGGGCGTCAGGCCGACGTGGCCCATGACCGGGATGCCGGCTCCGACGATCGCCCGCGCGCGGGCGACGCTGACGGCGCCGCCGCCCTCGAGCTTGACCGCGTCGCAGCCGGCCTCCTTGACGAAGCGGAACGCGGTCTGCACCGCCTGCTCGTCGCTGACCTCGTAGGAGCCGAACGGCAGGTCGCCGACCAGGAACGGCGTGCGCAGGCCGCGGCGCGTCGCGCGCGCGAGAACCAGCAGCTCGTCGAGCTCGACGGCCACCGTGCTCGGATAGCCGAGCACGGTCATGGCGCCCGAGTCGCCGACGAGGACGAGGTCGACGCCGGCCGACTCGGCCGCGCGCGCGCTCGGGAAGTCGTAGGCCGTGACCATGACGATCGGCTCGCCCAGCCGCTTCTTCTCCAGCAGCCGGGGGAGGGTCATCGGCAGGCGCGAGGCGTCGGCCGGGGCGTGGATGTTCGGGTGTGCGCTCATGAGAGGAGCTCCGCGACGGCGTGGTCGATGGTGACGATCCGGTTGTCTCCGGCACGGACGTGGACCACGCGCGGCTCGTAGCGCTCGAGGTCCACCTCGTCGTACTGGCCGTAGGAGATGACGATGATGGTGTCGCCGCGGTGGACGAGCCGGGCCGCGGCGCCGTTGAGCTTCATGTCGCCCGAGCCCCGCTCGCCGGCGATCGCGTACGTCTCGAAGCGGGCCCCGTTGTCGACGTCGACGACGTGGACCTGCTCGTGCTCGAGGATGTCCGCCGCCTCGAGCAGGTCGGGATCGACCGTGATCGACCCGACGTAGTGCAGGTCGCAGTCGGTCACCGTCGCGCGGTGGATCTTGGACTTGAGCATCACGCGCTGCATCAGCCGTGCGGCCTCCCGTTGGGACTGAGGATCGTGTTGTCGATGAGTCGAGTGGCGCCGACGCGGGCGGCGACGGCGAGCAGGGCGCTCCCGTCGACCCGGTCGACCGGAGCGAGGTCGTCGGGGTGCACCAGGGCGAGGTACTCGGGCTCGACCCCGCGCGCGCGCATGGCCGCCAGCGCGGCGGCGCGCAGGGCGCCGGCGTCGCGCTCGCCCGCGGCGAGGGCGGCTTCCGCGGCGCGCAGGCCGTCGTGCAGGGCGAGCGCGCGCTCGCGGTCGGCGCCGCGCAGGTGGACGTTGCGGCTCGACAGCGCCAGGCCGTCGCGCTCGCGGACCGTGGGCCGGACCTCGATGCGCACCGGCAGGTGCAGGTCGGCGACCAGGCGGCGGACGACCAGGGCCTGCTGGGCGTCCTTCTGCCCGAAGTAGGCGACATCGGGCCCGACCATGTTCAGCAGCTTCGTGACGACGGTGGCGACGCCCTCGAAGTGCGCGGCGCCGCGGTGCTCGCCCTCGAGCGTCGCGGTCAGCCCGGCGACGTGCACCGTGGTCGCCGAGCCGGACGGGTAGACCTCGTCGGCCGCCGGCGCGAACAGGAGGTCGGCTCCGGCCGCGGCGGCCAGCGCCGCGTCGCGCGCCTCGTCGCGCGGATAGGCGGCGAGGTCGGCGGCCTCGTCGAACTGGGTCGGGTTGACGAAGAGGGAGACGACCACGACCTCGGTCTCCGCGCGCGCGGCGCGGACGAGGCTGATGTGGCCGTCGTGCAGCGCGCCCATCGTCGGCACGAGGCCGATCGAGCGCGCGGCGCGGCGCGCGTCGCGCAGCGCGGCGCGCAGGTCGGCGACCGTGCGGACGGTCAACATCGGGCGGGCCCCGCGGCGAGCTCGCGAGTGGCGGCGGCCAGCGCGTCGAAGAGCTCGAGCAGCTCGGGCGTGCGCTCCTCGATCGTCACCCGCTGGCGCTCGACCGTGGCCTCGTCGCCCCGGGCGATGGGGCCGGTCAGCGCGTCCGGGCCGTCCTGCGCCCAGTTGGCCAGCGCGGCGCGCACGAGCGGGAGCAGCAGCGCGCGGTCGACGCCGGCCGTCGCGGCCAGGCGCTCGGCCGCGGCCTCGAGCGTGACCAGGAAGTTGGAGGCCATCGACGCCGCCGCGTGGTAGGCGGCGCGGTCCTCGTCGGCGACCTCGACCGCGCGCATCCCCAGCGTGCGCGCCAGCGCGCGGGCGGCGTCGAGCGCGCGCGGCGTCGTCCCGGCGGTCGCGCAGCCGGCGCCGGCGAAGTCGGCGCCCGCGGGCGTCACGGTCATGAGCGGGTGCAGCGAGAGCGCCTCGTGCGGAGCCAGGACGTCGAGTCCGGTCGCGCCCGAGCAGTGGCCGACGATCGGCCCGGGGACGACGGCCGCCGCCGCGGCGGCGATCTCGGCGTCGGGCACGCACAGCAAGACGACGTCGGCGTGCGCGCCGTCGTACCCCCGTCCGTGCGGGCGTCCCGTCCCCAGGGCGGCGGCCAGAGCGCGTCCGAGCCGACCGTCGCCCACGATGGCGATCGTCTGTTGCATGAGCTTGGCGGATCCAGCCCCCGGTCGGGGTGCCGGTCACGTGTGCTGTGCCGACAGCGTACCCGTTCGGAGACGGAAGTCCGCAGGTAGCGGCTTCGCGCCTGGGTTTGCGCCGGCCGGCGGTCTAGTCTGAGCCCGTGCCGCCGACGAAGGACGAACGGCGGGAGGCGCTGAAGGACGTCTTCCACGAGGCGCGGGGCTGCACCAGGTGCCCCCAGCTCGCCGCGACCCGGACCACGGTCGTGTTCGGCTCGGGCAACGCGGACGCCGACCTCATGTTCGTCGGCGAGGCGCCGGGTCGCAGCGAGGACGAGCAGGGCCTGCCGTTCGTCGGCCAGGCCGGCCGCCTGCTCGACCGCCTGCTGGAGGAGATCGGGCTCGAGCGCGCCGACGTCTTCATCGCCAACACGCTCAAGTGCCGCCCGCCCGGCAACCGCGACCCGCACCCCGCCGAGATCGAGAGCTGCCAGGACTACCTCCTGCGCCAGGTCGCGCTCATCCAGCCGCGGGTCATCTGCACGCTGGGGAACTTCGCCACCAAGCTGCTGCGCGCCGACCCGACCGGGATCACGCGGCTGCACGGCCGCGACGAGGTGCGCGTCATCGGCACGCGCGCGGTGCGGCTGTACCCGATCTTCCATCCCGCCGCCGCGCTCTACACGCCGTCCAACGTCGAGGTGCTGCGCGCCGACTTCGCGCGCATCCCCGCGCTGCTGGCCGCCGAGCCGCCGCCCCAGCCGGGGGCGGAGGCCGAGGAGCTCCCGGGGGTGCCCGAGCGCGAGCCGGAGGGCGAGCCCGTGGGCGTGGTCGACGACCGCCAGCTCGGCCTGTTCTGATGATCCACCCGGCGGCCGCCACCGGCTTCGCCCGCGGCGCGGACGCCTACGAGCGGGCGCGCCCCGACTACCCGCCCGAGGCGATCTCGTGGCTGGCGGCCGAGCTCGACCTCGGCCCGGGCCGGGTGGTCGTCGACCTCGCCGCCGGCACCGGCAAGCTCACCCGCCCGCTCGCCGCACTGGGCTGCGACGTCATCGCGATCGAGCCGGTGGCCGCGATGCGCGCCCGCATCGGCGCCGGCGTCCGCGCGCTGGCCGGCACGGCCGAGGCGACGGGGCTGCCCGACTCGAGCGCCGACGCGGTCACCGTCGGCCAGGCCTTCCACTGGTTCGACGCGCCCGCGGCGCTGGCGGAGATCGAGCGCGTGCTGCGTCCCGGCGGCGCGCTCGCGCTCGTCTGGAGCGCGCGGCCGGTGGAGGCGTCGGCGCTGCATCGCGCCATCGAGGCGATCGTCGCGCCCTACCGCCACGACGCGCCCGTCCAC
>JAXDHQ010000235.1:0-3676 GCA_034664395.1 Solirubrobacteraceae bacterium
GCCGCCAGCTTGCTCACGCCGGCCGGCGTGAGCACGGCGTAGGCGCCGCGCGCGTCGCTCGGACAGCTCTCGCGACGGATGAGGCCCTCGCGCTCGAGGCGGTCGACCAGCCGGGTGAGTCCCGAGCGGCTGAGGATCACCGACGCCGCGAGGTCGCGCATGCGCATGCGCCCGTCCTCGGCGTCGTTGAGGTACATGAGCACCTCGTAGGAGCTCAGCGGCAGCCCGTGCACCGACTCGAGGTCGGCGTCGAGGGCCTTGGTCAGCGCTGCGTGGACGCGGATCATGCCGCGCCAGGCGCGCAGCTCGCGCTCGTCGAGCGGATGGGCGGTGGGTGTGTTCGCGGTAGCAGCCATGTGAGGACGATCCGAGCGAGCACGACGGTACCAGCGGCTCCAGCGCCACGCGACCGTCGGGGACCCGCTCTTCGGGAAGTTGGTCCGTCTATTGTTGCACATGCAATCACCTTCTTGATATCGTTGCACGTGCAACCACTTGCGACCCGACCTGGAGCGTACGCTGTCACCATGGCTCTCGAAGGACTGCACCACGTCACCGCGATCACGGGCGACGCCCCCCGCAACGTCGACTTCTACGCCCGCCTGCTCGGTCTGCGCCTGGTCAAGAAGACGGTCAACTTCGACCAGCCCGACGTCTACCACCTCTACTTCGGCGACGAGCGCGGCGCGCCCGGCTCGATCCTCACCTTCTTCGAGTTCCCCGGCGCGGCCCCGGGCCGCGCGGGCGACGGGATGATCCACACGGTCCAGTGGCGCGTGCCCTCCGAGGCCTCCCTGGACTTCTGGGCCCGGCGCCTGGCCGACGAGGGCGTGGCGGTGGTGCGCACCGACGCGGCCGTGAGCTTCGTCGACCCCGAGGGCCTGGGCCACGAGCTGCTCGCGGCCGAGGTCGACGACGCGCCGCTGGCCGCCTCCGCCCCCGACGTCCCGGCCGAGCACGCGCTGCTCGGCTTCCACGGCGTCCGCGCCTACGCGTCCCAGCCCGCCGACAGCGCCACGGTGCTCCAGGCGCTGGGCTTCCGCGGCCAGGGCACCGACTGGACGCTGCGGGGCGACGAGCGCCAGGCCGCGCTGAGCTACGACGCGCCGCCGGCCGGGCGCGGGCAGACGAGCGCGGGGACGGTCCACCACGTCGCGTGGTCGGCCGCCGACGACGTCGAGCTCGAGCGCTTCCGCGGCATCGCCGCGCAGGCCGGCGCCCACGCGACGCCGATCATCGACCGTCAGTACTTCCACTCGGTCTACTTCCGCGAGCCCAGCGGCGTGCTGTTCGAGCTCGCCAGCCGCGACATCGGCTTCGACTACGACGAGCCGCTGGAGTCGCTCGGCGCGGCGCTCAAGCTGCCGCCGCAGTACGAGTCCCAGCGCGCGACGCTCGAGCGAGCGCTGACGCCGCTGACCAACCCGCGCGAGACGGCGGCGGCATGAGCGCGCTCGTCCACCAGCTCCGGCCGGCCTCCGGCGAGCCCGAGGGCGCGCTCGTCCTGCTGCACGGGCGCGGCGCCGACGAGCACGACCTCCACCCGTTCCTCGACATGCTCGACCCCCAGCGCCGGCTCGTCGGCCTGACGCCGGGAGCGCCCCTGCACCTGCCGCCGGGCGGCCGGCACTGGTACGTGGTGCCGCGCGTCGGCTTCCCCGAGCCCGAGAGCTTCCGCGCCTCCTACGACACGCTCGCGCGCGAGGTGCCCGAGCTGACCGGCGTGCCGTGGGATCGCACGGTGGTCGGGGGCTTCTCGCAGGGCTCGGTCATGGCCTACGCCCTCGGGCTCGGCGCCGGACGCCCGACGCCGGCCGGGATCGTGGCCATGAGCGGGTTCATCCCCACGGTAGACGGCTGGACGGCCGACCTCGACCGCCCCGGCCTGCCGGTGTGGATCGCCCACGGCCGGCGCGACCCGATCATCGGCGTGGAGTTCGCGCACGCCGCCCGCGACGCGCTGGCCGCATCGCCCGTCGAGCTCACCTATCGCGAGCACGAGGGCGCGCACCACGTCGACCCGCGGGCGCTGGCCGAGCTGCCGGCGTGGATCGCTCAGGCGGTGGGCAGGAGCCCGCGCAGCCGAGCGGACGACAGCACGCGCTCGACCGCGACGTCGTAGGCGGCGGCCCGCAGGGGCGTGCCGTCCCTGCGGGCGCGGCCGACGATCGCCTCGATCGCGGCGCCCATCCGCGCCCGCAGGCCGGCGTCGACGCGCTCGGCGCTCCAGCGCTGGCCCTCGCGGTTCTGCTGCCACTCCAGGGCCGAGACGATGACGCCCCCGGCGTTGGCGACGACGTCGGGCACGACGAGCGCGCCGGCCTCCGCCAGGACCGCGTCGGCGCCCGGCGTCAGCGCGCCGTTGGCGCCCTCGACGACCATCCGGCACGACAGCGCCCGCGCCACCTCGTCGTCGACGGTCGCCGCCGTGGCCGCCGGCACGAGGACGTCGCAGGCGACGGCGAAGACCGCCTCGGGCCCCGCGACGTCGGCCCCGGAGAAGCCCTCCAGCGAGCCGTGCTCGTCGAGGTGGGCGAAGAGCGCGTCGAGGTCGAGGCCGTCCTCGTCGACGGCGGTGGCGTCGGACTTCGACACCGCGACGACGCGCGCGCCGGACTCGCGCAGCAGCCGCGCCGCCCAGCGGCCGACGTTGCCGGCGCCCTGGATGGCGACGCGCGGGGCGTCGCCGGCGACGCCCGCCTCGTCGCGCAGCGCCTCGAACGCGAGCTGCACGCCGCGACCGGTGGCCTGCTCGCGCCCGTGCGAGCCGCCGAGCTCGAGCGGCTTGCCGGTGACCACCCCGGGACGCAGCGGGCCGCCGTCGGCGAGCTCGTCGGCCACCCAGGCGATGGTCTCGGGCGTGACGTTCATGTCGGGCGCCATGACGTCGACCTCGACACCGAGGACGGGCGCCAGCGCGCGGGCGAACGCGCGCACCGCCGCCTCGACCTCGCGCGCTCCGAGCTCCTTGACCGGACACGCGATGGCGCCCTTGCCGCCGCCGAACGGCACGTCGGCGACGGCGGTCTTGATCGTCATGAGCTGGGCCAGCGCGCGCGTCTCGTCGAGGTCGGCGTCGGGCGCCAGGCGCAGGCCGCCCTTGTACGGGCCGCGGACGCTCGAGTGCTGGACCCGGAACCCGGAGAACACGCGAAGGCAGCCGTCGTCGTCGGCGACGGGGACCTTGACGCGCACCTCGCGCTCGGCGGCCAGCAGCCAGTCGCGCCGGCCGGCGCCGAGCTCGAGGCGCTCGGCGGCGGCCCGGAGCTGGTGGTCGGCGATGGCGGGCAGGCCGGTCGGCCCGGCAGCGAGGTCGGTCATCCCCCGATGCCTACCCCGAGTGCAGCCAGCGACACGCGCCGGTCAGCGCTCGAGCGCGCGCAGCTCGGCGCGCGCGTCGGCCAGCGCCTGCATCGCGTCGCGCTCGCGACCGCGGGCCTCGTCGAGGCGCTCGGCGGCCTGCGCCGTGCGCGCCTCGGCGCCGGCGAGGGCGCGCTCGGCCTTCGCGACGCGCGCGGCGGCCTGCTTGCGCGCGCGCTCGCGGGCCGCCCGCTCGCGCTCGACGGCGCGCTCGCGCTCGGCCTTTGCGCGCTCGGCGGCCTCCGCGCGCTCGGCGGCCTGGTCGCGGTCGCGCGCCGGGCGCGAGCGCGACGCGGGCGTCCGCGCCGGCGCCGGC
>JAXDHQ010000236.1:0-31997 GCA_034664395.1 Solirubrobacteraceae bacterium
GCCGTAGCGGCTCGCGCCCGCGGGCGGCCGGGGCGCGGGCGTCCCCGCGGGCTCGCTCACGTGGCCGACGCCCGCCGCGGGCGCAGGCGCGGGCGGCGCACGGACACGCGCAGGCGCCCCTGCTCGCCGAGCAGCAGCACCGCCGGCAGGACGACCATCACCCCGAGCAGCGCGACGGTGAGGTCGACGACCGTGACGAAGCCGAAGTCGCGCAGCATCCGGATGTCGGAGACGACGAGCACCGCGAAGCCGGCGATCGCGGTCGCGCCCGAGGCCAGGACGGCCGCGCCGGTCGAGCGGTAGGTCCGCGCCAGCGCCTCGGCGGGCGGATGGCCGGCCGCGCGCTCGGAGCGATAGCGCTCGGAGAGCAGCACGCTGAACTCGGTCGAGATCGCGATCACCAGGGCGCCGAGGACGACCGACATCGGGTTCAGCGGGATCCGCATCGCGAACAGCACGAGCGCCGACCAGCCCGTGGCCAGCGCGATCGGCAGCAGCGGCACGAGCGCGCGCTCCCAGCGGCGCAGCGCGGCGAGGAGCACGACCGCGACAGCGAGCAGGCCGGCGAGCAGCGTGGCCAGGCGCCGCCACGGCGACGAGACGGCCGCGTTGGCCTCGGCCGCCAGCACCGGCAGGCCGGCGAGCTCGGCCCTGATCCCCGGCGGCGGGCGCAGCTCGCGGCGCATCTGCTCGATCACCGCCTCCTGGCGGTCGAGCGCCATCAGGCGGATGCCGAACGCCATCGTCGCCGTGCGCCGGTCGGCGGTGATGACGCCCTGGGAGAAGTACGCCGGCACGGCGTCGAGCAGGCCCTCGATCTGCTCGCGCGTGGTGCTCGGCCCGCCGCGGAAGAGGTCGGGCAGCGAGAACGCCGGGCACAGCTCGGCCTTGCCGCAGCCGCGGTCGGTCGAGTAGCCGTGGCGCTTCAGGACCGCCGCCTGGTAGTCGGTCATCCACTGCACCACCGCCGGCTCGGTCACGCGCGGGCCCGAGACGACGACGTCGATCTCGCCGCCGACGCCGGTCGAGCGCTCCAGGGCGTGCAGGTCGGCGATGGCGCCGTTCTGGGGCACGAGCTTGGAGATGTCGGACTCCACGCGGGTCTGCGTGTCCAGGCCCCAGCCGGCGACGGCCGCCGCGAGCGCGACGGCCACGACGCGGCCGGGGTGCGCCGTGGCCAGGCGCAGGGCGCCGTGGCCGGTCGCGACCGCCCGCCGGCGCACCGCCAGCGCCGAGCGGTTGGCGAAGAGCAGCTCGCCCGCCCCGCGCCACGCCGGCCCGAGGCGCTCGCCGGCCCCCCGCAGCACCCGCGGCGCCCGCGCGCCGGTCCGCCCCGCGAGCGCCAGCGCCGCCACGCCGAGCGTGAGCGCGCACCCCAGCGCGAGCACGATGCCGGCGACGAGCAGCAGCCCGAAGCCGCGCACCATCGGCACCGGCGACAGCACGAGCACGAGGAAGCCCGCCGCCGTCGCGGCGGCGGCCGTCGCGACGGTGGTCGCGCCCGTGCGCGCGGTCCGCTCGACCGCGGCGGTGACGTCGTCGCCGGACGCCTGCGCCTCCTGCACGCGCGACTGGAGCTGGATCGCGTAGTCGACCGCCAGGCCGATGAGGACCGGCAGCACGGCGATCGTCGCCATCGTCAGCGACGCCCCGACGAGCGACAGCAGCCCGAAGGTCAGCCCCGCCGCCGCGAGCGCGATCACCAGCGGCAGCAGCCGCAGCCGCGCGCGGAAGACGAGCGCCAGCGTGACCGCCATCAGCGCCAGCGCGGCGACGAGCAGCACGAGCAGCGAGCCGCTGATCGACTTCGTCAGGTCGCTGACCACCACCGGCGCGCCGGTCACGACGTAGGTCCCCTTGCCGTTGGGCAGGCGCCAGTCGGGCATCGCGACCGCGCGGCGCACGAGCGCGATCGCCCGGTCGCGGGCGGTCTCGGACAGGCCGGGCCGGAAGCGCACCTGGATGAGCGCCGAGGACCTGTTGGGGAAGATGTAGGCGAAGCGCCCCTTGGGGACGCCCGGCCCCTTGGTGTCGTCGAAGACGATGCGCGACACGAACTGCGGGTCGTTGAGCTGGGGCGCCGAGCGGATGCCGTACTTCAGGGCGAGCGCGAGCACGTCGCGGGCGAACTGCGCGTTGACCAGCGTGCGGGCCTGCTCGCCGAGCTTGCGCTGCTCGGCCGGACTGCGGCCCTGCGACTTCGCCAGCTCGCGTGCGGCGCGCGCCGCACGGTCGGCCTGCGCGGCGCGGCTGGCGGACTCGGCCCGGAACTGGTCCTGGATCTGGCCGACCGCCTCGTTGAGGAACGTCCCGGGGCCGAAGACGACCTTGACCGGCTTGGTGCGCGCAAGCTCGCCGCACGGGCCGCCGGAGCCGCCCGGCGGCACCTGGCCGCGCGGCAGGTTGCCCGAGATGCAGCCCTCCAGGCCGAGCACGCGGTCGATGTCGGAGGTGAGGACGAGCTTGGTGACGGGCTCGCGCACGAGCACGTAGACCGCCTCGTCGCCGAAGCGCTGGTGCAGGCGCTCGGTGGCGGCGAAGCTCGGGCTGCCGCGCCCGACGAGCGTGTCGATCGACGCGGCCGGCTCCAGGCGCAGGGCGAGCAGGCCGCCGGCGACGGCGAGCAGCCCCACGACCAGCCCGACGGCCAGCGGCCGGCGCGCCGCGGTTCCCATGACCGTCCGCAGGAAGCCCGACAGCCTCACGCGCGCAGGGTACCCGCGCCGCGGGCGGCCGAGCGCCGGGCGGGGTGCGTGGCGCTACTCCATGCCGAGCGGGCCCTGCGACTCGCCCGACAGGAACTGGCGCACGAAGGCGTTCTCGGACTCGAAGAGCTCCTCCGCGGGCCCGGACTCCACGATGCGGCCCTTCCACAGGACCGAGATGTGCTCGGCCACGCGGCGGGCGCTCATGATGTCGTGGGTGATGACGACGTAGGCGCCGCCGTTCTCCTCGTGGATCTCCTGGATGAGCTCGCACAGCAGCGCCGTGCGGACCGGGTCCAGGCCGGAGTCGGGCTCGTCGAAGAGCACGATGTCCGGATCGAGCACCAGCGCTCGCGCGAAGCCGGCGCGCTTGCGCATCCCGCCCGAGAGCTCGTTGGGCATCTTGTCCTCGGAGTGCGCCAGGCCGACCTCGGTCAGGCGCCCCTGGACGATCTCGCGGATCTCGTCCTCGCCCTTGTCGGTGTGCTGGCGCAGCGGGAAGGCGACGTTGTCGTAGAGGTTCATCGAGCCGAAGAGGGCGCCGTCCTGGAACAGGACGCCGAACTTCTTGCGCATCTCGAACAGCTCGTCGTCGTGCATGTTGGGGACCGACTCGCCGTGCACGAGGATGTCGCCCTCGTCGGGATACAGCAGGCCGACCATGTGCTTGATGCAGACCGACTTCCCGGTGCCCGAGGGCCCGAGGATCATCGAGATCTTCCCCTCGGGGATGCCCATGTTCAGGCCGCGCAGGATCTTGTTGCGGCCGAACGCCTTGTGGACGTCGACGAACTCGACCGCGTCGGCCACGCCGGTCGGGCGGTTGAGGCCGGTGTGCCAGTGGAACTCGTCGCCGTCGGAGCGCGGCGGCTCGGGGTCGCGCTCGTCCGTGTCGCGCTGATCCATCGTCAACCTCCGATCGGGGCTCTCGGATTCGCGCCCCAGAAGAGCTGCGTGCACACCATCCCGATGACGTGCACGAGCACGATGTTGAGCACCATCGACTTCGCCGTCGCCGTGCCCACGCCGACGGGCCCGCCGCTCGCCGTGTACCCGTAGTAGCACCCCACCAGCACGATCACGGTCGCCATGACCATGCCCTTGATCACGCTGTATAAGAGGTCGGGTGGGTTCTGGAACATCCAGAACACCAGGAAGAACCCGCCGCTGGACACCTCTCCGATCTGCTGCACCACCGCCAGGTAGCTGGCGAAGAACCCGGCGCCGACCGCGGCGATGTACATGAAGGGCAGCACCATCCACGCCGCGAGCAGGCGGGTGGCGCACAGGAACAGCATCGAGTCGATGCCCATGACCTCGAGCGCGTCGATCTCGTCGGAGATCCGCATCGATCCGAGCTCGGCCACGATCCCGGTGCCGACCTTGGCGGCCATCATGTAGCCGAAGGCGTACGGGACGAGCTCGCGCAGGTCGCACCACGCGCTGAACACGCCGGCGTAGGCGGGCGCGCCCACCGAGCGGTTGAAGTAGGCGCCCTCGATGCCGCACTGCAGGCCGATGATGAAGACCAGGCCCCAGATCACCAGCGTGGACGAGATGATGAGTATCCCGGCCTGCCGCAGCGCCTCGCCGAAGAACCGGAAGACGCGCAGCCCGTAGACCTGGCCCACGACGCGCGCGCTGAACTTGGCGATGTCGCCGACGGCGGCGATCCAGTCGCGGGGTGCCGTGAGCCACTGCATCTAGCGGATCACCGTGATCTCGGGATGGGTCGCCAGCAGCGTCTGCGTGAAGACGTAGTTGAAGGCGAAGACGCCCAGGAACGCGATGACCACCGCCTGGTTGACCGCGCGCCCCACCCCCTCGGCGCCGCCGGAGGCGGTCATGCCCTTGTAACAGCAGACGATGGCGATGATCGCGCCGAACAGCGTGCACTTCAGGACGCTGGCCCACAGGTCCGTGACGCTCGCGTTCGTGAAGAAGGTCGCCCAGAACGGACCGAGCGGCGCGCCGTTGACGAGCGTCGCCAGGACGCCGCCGAAGATGCCGAACAGCAGCGCGTAGACGTCGAACAGGCCGGTGAGGAGCATCAGGGCCAGGAAGCGCGGCACCACGAGGTTCTTGATCGGGTCGACGCCGAGCACCTGCAGGGCGTCGAGCTCCTCGCGGATCTTGCGCGCGCCGAGGTCGGCGGTGATCGCGGTGCCGGCCACGCCGGCGAGCACGATCGCGTCGACGAACGGGGCGAACTCGCGGATCGATGCGAGCACGAAGAAGCCGCCGAGGCGGTCCAGCGCGCCGAACAGCACGAGGAAGTTGGCCGCCTGCAGGCCGGGCGCGCCGTAGCCGAAGGCCACGGTCGAGACGAGCAGCGGGAACCAGCACAGCCGCAACGCGAAGAGGAACTGACTGACGAACTCGCCGCCGTACGGATACGGCGGACGCAGGGCCGACACGATGGTCTTGCCCGTCAGGATCATCATGTCCCCGACTTCCTCGAGCAGGTTCTTCGTGGGAAGAACCGCCCGGTCGGCGACGCTGCGAACCATCCTCCACCCCGTTGTAGGAACCCAGAGGCGACACACCCCTCCAGGCGCGCCGCAGCGGGCACAATAAGCAAAGCCGGCGAGCCCTGACAAATCGGAACCGTCGCGTTCAGTGGACCGGGTTGGGCCCGCGACGCCCTGTGCTACGTTCCGGCCGCCGTGGGAGGGTCCGGAGGGATCGCGTGCCGTGCCGTCGCGCCCTGCGTGCTGGCGGTCGGGCTGGCCGTCGCCGGATGCGGCGGCGGTCGCAGCCAGGACGCCGGCGAGCCGGCGGGCATGTTCCGGGTCGACGTCGTCAAGGCGAGCTTCCCCGCCAAGCAGCACGTGGCCGGGTCCGAGAGCCTGGTCATCGCGGTCAAGAACACCGGCGACCGCGCAGTGCCCGACGTCGCGGTGACCGTCGACTCGTTCAGCGCCCGCTCCGACCAGGCCGGCCTCGCCGACGCCAACCAGGCCGTGTGGGTCATCGACTCCGAGCCCCGGGGCGGCAAGACCGCCTACGCGAACACGTGGTCCCTCGGTCCCCTTCCGCCCGGCCGGACCCGCCGGTTCGTCTGGCACGTGACCGCTGTCCGGCCCGGCACGCACACGGTCCGCTGGCGCGTCGCGGCCGGCCTCAACGGAAAGGCCAAGGCGATGCTCGCCGGCAACCGGGCGCCGGCGGGCCGCTTCACCGTCGACATCTCCGACGAGCCCGCGCAGGCGCGCGTGGACCCCGACAGCGGGAAGGTCGTCCGCTCGGGGGGCTGAGGCCCGTCTCCCCTGCAATCGCGCGGTCGAGCGCACCCTCGCCGGCGCCGGTCTGCTTGACTGCGGAAGCTGACCCGACAAACCTGAGGGGACGTCTTGCGCGAGCGCTTCGATGCCACCACCGGCCTGGTCGTCGTCGGTGCCGTGCTGCTGCTGGTGAGCCTGTTCATCGACTGGTACCGGCCCGGCGGCAACGCCTGGACCGTGTTCGAGTTCGACGACGTGGCGCTGGCCGGAGCGGCGGTCTGCGGGCTGCTGGCGGCCGCCCCGCGCTTCGACGGGCTGGCGCGCGCGCTGCCGGTCATCGCGCTCGCCACCTTCGCCCTCGTGGCGGTGCAGGTCATCGACCTGCCGCCCGCCGTGCGCGACTCCGAGCGCGAGACCGGCGTCTGGCTGGCGCTTGCCGGCAGCGGGCTGATGGCGATCGGCGCGCTGCTGTCGGCCGCGAGCATCTCGGTCACCGTCGACGTCCGCGGGCACGAGCGGCGGCGGCGCACCGCGGCGATCGACGCGCGCGAGGCGGGCGCTGCCGTGCCCGCCGACGACGATGCCATCGAGCCGGCGGCCCGGCGCTCGGCCCGGCGCGAGCGATCGCCGTTCGACTCCGAGGCGCGCGCCGCTCCTCCGCCGTCGCCGGCCGCCGACGATCCGCAGCGCACCCAGGCGCTCGATCCCGTCGACCCGGCGAAGGAGCCGTGAGCGCCGTCGCCAGCGGGCTGCGGTTCGAGCTGCTGCGCTTCGCGGCGGCGCCGGTGAGCGCGGAGGTCGCGCTGGTCGAGCTCGAGGGCCGCTTCCGGGCCGCGAGCCGCCGGCGCCTGGGAGTCCCGCGGCTGGTGGCCGAGCGCGGGGGCGACGTGCGCGAGATCGCGCCCGCGACCTCCGACGACGCCGTGGCCGAGCCCGACGGCGCCCTGTGGCGCGCCGTCTACGCCGTCGCGCTCGAGCTCGTCGAGGACGGTGCGTTCTCGCTCGGCGTCGGCCGCGAGGTCCTCGTCGACCTGCCGGCGCCGGACGTCACCGGCGCCTCGACCGACCGCGAGGTCCGCCTCGCCCGCGAGGCCAACGCCCTGCGCCGCACGGCCGACCAAGCGCGCGACGCGGCGGCCGCAGCGCTGGCATCCAGCAGCGCCGAGCAGCGCGCGCGCGAGGAGGCCGAGGCCGCGGTGAGCGAGGCGCGGCTCGCCCGCGACGACCTCGTGCGCCGCGCGTCGGGCCTCGAGGACGAGCTCGCCCAGGCCCGTCGCGCGCACGCCGCCGAGCTCGTCCGCCGCGACGAGGAGCGCGAGACGGCGCTGGCCGCGCGCGACGTCGAGAACACCCGGCTGGCCGACGAGCGCGTCGCCGAGGTCGAGGCCGAGGCCGCCGAGGCGCGCCGCGCCCTGCGCAACGCCCGCGCCGAGGCCGAGGCCGCGCGTCGCGACCTCGAGCGCGAGCGCGAGCGGGCGCAGATCGCCGAGGCCGCCGTCCCCCGCGGGCGCGTCACCGCGATGGCGGGCGAGCCCGTCGCGGGCGAGCCGGTCCACGACCGCCCGACGACGCGCATCGAGACGTCCGGCGACGAGGCGCTAGCCGCCGCCCGCGAGGAGGCCGACCGCTCGCTGCAGAGCGACGGCGACCGCAACGGCGACGACGGCGACGACAACGGGGCGCCTCCGACCACCGTCATGGACGGCGACCCGACCGAGCCGCGGGCCGGCGGCGAGACCGTTCGCGTCCTCGGCGCCCGCCGGCGCCGTCCCTCCGGCGACGGCCCGCCCGCCGACGCCGTCCCCGGCAGCGCCGAGATCGGCGCCCGCCACATCGAGCCCGGCGCGACGAGCGGCCATCGCGTCGCCGGCTGGCTCACCCGCGTGCTCGCGCTGGCGGCGCTCGCCGTCGTGGTGATCGCGCTGCTCGTGGTGCTGAAGGCGTTCTGAGCGGCTACTTCGGCAGCCGCGGCGCGATGATCCGGTAGGCCTTCAGCCCCAGGCCCAGGCGCTCGCGGTCCTCGCTGAGCATCGGGTCCAGCCCCGTGAGCTCCTTCACGCGCTCCAGGCGGTAGGCGACCGTGTGGCGGTGGGCGTAGATCGCGGCCGCCGTCGCGTTCATGTTGCAGTTCTGGTCGAGGTAGGACTCGAGCGTGCCCACGAGGTCGGTCCGGTACTGGTCGTCGTAGCGGACGATCGCGGCGACCGTGTCCTCGTAGAACGAGCGCACCTCCTCGGGGTGCGAGGCGAGCACGCGGAAGAGCAGGCGATAGGTCCCGGTGCCGATCTGGTCGTGGGCGATCGGCCCGTCGGACACGCTGAGGACGTCGAGCACGAGCTCGGCCTCCTGGATCGCGCGGGCGAGCTCGGCCGGGTCGACGTAGAAGCTCGACAGCCCGACCGTGCCGTGCTGGCGCAGGCGCGTGGCCAACCGCCGCGCGCGCTCGAGCGTCTGCTCGGGCGCGTCGTCGCCGCAGACCGCGGGCAGCAGCGCGTACACGCGCCCGTCCATGTGCTGGGCCAGGGCGCCCGGGTGGTCCTCGGCGATCGTGGCCAGGACGTGGCGCGGGCGATCGCTGGTGAGCTGCGCGCACAGCACGACCGCGCCGCGCGACAGGTCGCAGCCCAGGCGCCCGGCGCGGCGGACGATGTCGCGCGGATCGAGGTCGGGCCGCGAGCGCACGTCCTCCAGGAACGAGCCGCGCAGGTTCTGCTCGACCTCCTCCTTGGCCTCCTCGACCGCGACCTCGGTCAGCGACGCGACCGCGGCCAGGTGCAGGAACTCGGCCGCCTCCGCAGTGCCTTCGCCGAGCATGAGGACGGCTCCCACCACCTCGTCGCCCGAGGCGATCGGAACCTCGGCGACCACCACCGGCGGCACCTGCGCCGGGCGGTCCTTCACCCGATCGGCCACGTAGCGGCGCAGCGTCGCGTCGGCCTCGTCGCCCAGCGCCGGCGCGGCCGCGGCCGCGCCCAGGCGCGGGATCACGATCGCCACCGGCGCCCCCGCCGCGTCCGCGGCGAGCTCGGCCACCCGCGCCAGCCCGTCGCCGCCCAGGACGGCGTCGAGCATCTGCAGGTGCACCCCCCGCAGTCGCGCGACCAGCGGCCCGCCGCCACTCCGGGCGGCGGGCTCGTTGTGTGATCCCGCCGCCCCGAGCACCGGAGTCCTCAGGTGGTGGCGGCGGCCGGGTCCGGGTGGGCCTGGAGAACCTCTTCGCCAGACTCGCCGGTGCGGACGCGATAGCTCTCCTCCACCGGCAGCACGAACACCTTGCCGTCCCCCACGGCACCGGTGCGCGCGTGCTTGAGGATCGTGTCGACGATCGTCTGCACGTCGCGGTCCGCGACCACGCACTCGAGCTTGATCTTGGGCCGCAGGTAGTTGGTCAGCTCCGCACCGCGATAGCGCTCGGTGATCCCCTTCTGACGCCCGGAGCCCTTCACTTCGCTGATGCTGAGCGACGGAAAGCCCAGGCTCAGCAGCTCCATGCGGATGGGCTCGAACGCCTCGTGGCGGATGAAGGCCTCGACCTTCTTCACGCCGTCACCTCCTTCGGGGTTGAGATGGTGTCCGGCACGTGGCCGCCGTGGGCCGCGGCCGGCCTGGCACCGTAGCCCACGAGCTCCGGAGCCGGGATGAACTGCTCCGGGTAGCCGTACATGCCGTGCTCGGAGATGTCGAGCCCGGCCTCCTCCTCGTCGGCGGAGACGCGCATGCCGTAGACCCTCTTGATCGCCCAGAAGGTGACCCAGCTCGCCGCGAAGACGAACGCGAACACGGTCACCACGCCGAGCGCCTGGCGCCCGAGCTGGTCGAACGAGCCGTTGTAGAGGATCCCGCCCTTGCCGACCGCGTTGAACGCCGCCAGCTTGGGGTCGGTGAAGATCCCGCAGGAGAGCGTGCCCCAGATGCCGGCCAGGCCGTGCGCCGACAGGGCGCCGACGGGGTCGTCGATGTACTTGTCGATGGCGTAGACGCCGAGGACGACGATGACGCCCGCGACCGCACCGATCGCCACGCCGGCCCACGGCTCGACGTAGCCCGACGGCGCCGTGATCGCGACCAGCGCGGCGATGGCGCCGTTGCCGGCCATGCCGATGTCGATCGCCTTCGTCCTCCAGTACGCCGTCGCCACCGCGCCGAGGACGCCCGCGGCCGCCGCGATGTTCGTCACGAGCAGGACCTCGGTGAAGCGCCCGTCCAGGGCGTTGAGCGTCGAGCCCGGGTTGAAGCCGAACCAGCCCAGCCACAGGATCAGCACGCCGAGGCCGAACAGCGGCATGTTGTGACCGGGGATCGCCCGCGGCTTGCCGTCGGAGTCGTACTTGCCGCGCCGCGCGCCGAGGTGGAGCACCGCCGCCAGCGCGCCGGTCGCGCCGATGAGGTGGACCGCCGTCGAGCCGGCGAAGTCCTGCATGCCGACCCGCACCTGCAGCCAGCCGCCGCCGAAGACCCAGCCCGACGCGATCGGGTAGATCAGCGCGCTGAAGACGACCCCGTACAGGATGTAGACGCCGAACTTGATGCGCTCGAGCGTCGTGCCCCACACGATCGCCAGCGAGACGGCGCAGAAGACGAACTGGAACCACCACTTGGCCTCGACCGTGGCGTCCGAGAGGCCCATGATCGGGAAGGCCTTCTGCGGGTCGCCGAAGTTGATCAGGAAGAAGCCGTGGGTCCCGATGACGTGCCCGAGCGGCCCGCCGAAGGCGAAGGCGAAGCCGACCGCCCAGTAGCAGATGGAGGCGATCGAGAAGTTCGTGAGGATCTTCGCCACCACGGTGCCGGCGTTCTTGCCGCGCGAGAAGCCGATCTCCAGGAAGGCGAAGCCCGCCTGCATGAACATGACCAGGCAGCCGGCGACGATCACCCAGAGCGAGTTGATCCCCACCGAGTCCGGGAGCACGCCCTTGCCGGCGGCGTCGAAGGTGTCGGCCATGGCGGCGGCGGGCGCCACCAGCAAGGCCATGAGCCCGAGCCCCAATGCTCGGGCGGTGCACGAACGCATCGTCGGTCCTCCTCTGTCGAGTGCCTGTCGCAGTCTGGGCACCGGCGGCGACCGAGTCTTTCGCCTCATGTCGAAAGATCGAATGGGACGTTTCGCCCTGCGGTCGATCTTTGCCGGACGTTGCGTCCACCAGGGCGAAACCGACCTCGCGATTCTTCGACGGGTGGATAAGGTTGCCCCGCCGCCGCCCCCGTAGGCTCACCCTGCGTTCGTACGTACGCGATCAGAGCCCCAGACAGGAGACCCGACCCGCCCATGGCACGAACCCGCCAGCAGAACGTCACCGCGGCGCAGTGGAGCGCCAACGGCGCCGCACTCGGCGCGCCGGACCTCACGGAGCCCGGCAGCTACCCGTACGGCGAGAACGTCTTCAGCGCCGCCGTCCAGAAGGAGCGGCTGCCCAAGGACGTCTACAAGCAGCTCCAGGCGACGCTCCGCCGCGGCGAGGCGCTCGACCCGTCGCTGGCCGACGCCGTCGCCAAGGAGATGCGCGAGTGGGCCATGGAGAAGGGCGCCACCCACTACACGCACTGGTTCCAGCCGCTGACGAACTCGACGGCCGAGAAGCACGACTCGTTCTACGAGCCGGTCGGCGACGGGTCGGCCGTCGCCGGCTTCTCCGGCAAGGAGCTCATCCAGGGCGAGCCGGACGCCTCGTCGTTCCCGACCGGCGGCGTGCGGGCCACGTTCGAGGCCCGCGGCTACACCGCCTGGGACCCGACCTCGCCGGCGTTCATCATCGAGAACCCCAACGGCGCGCTGCTGTGCATCCCGACCGCGTTCGCGTCGTGGACCGGCGAGGCGCTCGACCACAAGATCCCGCTGCTGCGCTCGATGGACGCGCTGTCGACGTCGGCGATGAAGGCCCTGCGGCTGCTCGGCAACGAGGACGCCCACCGCGTCTTCACCACGGTCGGACCTGAGCAGGAGTACTTCCTCATCGACGAGCAGTACTACTTCGAGCGCCCCGACCTCTACACGACCGGGCGCACGCTGTTCGGCGCCAAGCCGCCCAAGGGCCACGAGCTCGACGACCACTACTTCGGGTCGATCCCCGAGCGCATCCTGGCCTGCATGCTCGAGACCGAGCGCGAGCTCGCCCGCCTCGGCGTGCCGACCAAGACCCGCCACAACGAGGTCGCCCCCAACCAGTACGAGATCGCGCCGATCTTCGAGAACTCGAACGTCGGCTCCGACCACCAGCAGCTCACGATGCAGGTGATGCAGAACGTGGCCCGTCGCTACGGGCTGGTCTGCCTGCTGCACGAGAAGCCCTTCGCCGGCGTCAACGGCTCGGGCAAGCACAACAACTGGTCGATGGGCACCGACACGGGCCTGAACCTGCTCGAGCCGGGCGACACCCCGCACGAGAACATCTCGTTCCTGTTCTTCTGCGCGGCGGTCATCCAGGCGGTCAACAAGCACCAGGCGCTGCTGCGCGCGTCGGTGGCCGCCCTCGGCCAGGACCACCGCCTGGGCGCCAACGAGGCGCCGCCGGCGATCATCTCGATCTTCCTCGGCGCCGAGCTGCGCAAGGTGTTCGACACGATCGAGGCGGGCGAGGGCGACCCGGCGACGCCGGGCTCGTTCCTCGGGCTGGGCACGCCGGTGCTCCCGCCGCTGCCGATGCACGGCGGCGACCGCAACCGGACCTCGCCGTTCGCCTTCACCGGCAACAAGTTCGAGTTCCGCGCGCTGGGGTCGAGCATGTCGCTCGCGCTGCCCAACACGGTGCTGAACACGATCGTGGCGCAGGCGATCGACGAGCTCGCCGACAAGCTCGGGCAGCTCACGAGCGCCGGCAAGGGCGTCGACGAGGCGGTCGTGCAGGCAGTCCGCGACTCCTACGCGGCCAACAAGCAGATCTGCTTCGACGGCGACAACTACGCCGAGGAGTGGCACGAGGAGGCCGAGCGTCGCGGGCTGGCGAACCTGCGCACGACGCCCGACGCCCTGCCGTGGCTGGTCGAGCGCCAGACCATCGACGCGTTCGAGCACTACGACGTGCTGTCCGAGCGCGAGCTCGAGTCGCGCTACGAGGTCTTCGTCGAGCAGTACTCGACGAAGCTCAACATCGAGGCGGAGACGGCCGCCTCGATCGCCCGGACGATGCTGCTCCCGGCGACCGTCCGCCACCTCGCCGAGCTCAAGGCCGCCGGCAACGACGACCTGATCGCCGAGACCCAGCAGCTCCTGGGCGAGTTCGTCGAGGCGATCATGAAGCTCGAGCACGTCAACGCCAACCCCGGCGAGCTCGGCAGCCTCGAGTTCGCCCGCTGGATGCACGACCACACCATCCCCGCGATGGAAGCCGTCCGCGAGGTCGCCGACAAGCTCGAGCGCATCGTCGCCGACGACCTCTGGCCGCTGCCGAAGTACTCGGAGATGCTGTTCATCAAGTAGCGTCTAGCTACAGCCTGCTAGATCACGAAAGCCCTGCTAACGCGGGGCTTTTGTGCGTCTAGGGAGGCTCCGTTCCCCCGCTTGGCAGCGCAACATGGCAGCACTGGGCCTGTAGACACACCCCCCGGGGTGTTCCTGTTGGGCCTTGACTTCGGGCGGTCGGGGCCGGATGTACCGCTTCGTGCCTGAGATAGGCGTGCCACGGTCGTGCGCCTTCACGTGAGCGTGCAGGATGGCCCCGCGCGGCAAGCGGTGCGACCATCACAACGTGGACCTGTTCGTCCTGGACGACGCGCTGCGCTCGAAGCCCGAGCGGGCGGGCATGGGTCCGCTCTACGCGGTCGGCGGCCTGTACATCCCCAGCGCGCAGGTAGGCGGCCTTGAGCGTGGCCTCGATGAGCTGTGCGCAGAGTTCGAGTTCCCGCCCGGCGAGGAGTTCAAGTGGTCGCCCGGCCGCGAGCTGTGGATGCGGGAGGGCTTGAAGGAAGCCAAGCGACGGACCTTCTACCTGCGGGCGCTAGAGCTGGCACAGGCCGCCGAGGCGAAGGCGCTCGTCGTCATCGCGGACGGCAACAAGGGACGTGCCACCTCGCCCACGGTCTCGCCGGAAGAGGACGTGGTGACCATGTTCCTTGAGCGCGCCCACAATCACCTACAGGGCACGGACACCGAGGCATTGGTCCTGACCGATCGCCCGGGCGGAGTACGTGAGGACGAGAACAAGTTCCTGGCGAGCTGCCTTGCAACGATGCGCCACGGCACCAAATACGTACTGCCGACGCGTCTGACGCTGGTGGTCGCCACGCAATCGCGTCTCGTGCGTCTCTTGCAGCTCGCCGACGTGGTGGTGTCGAGCACGCTCGCCCGTGTCGGAGGCGAGCCGACCTACGCCCCGCCCGTCTTCGAGGCGGTCAAGCCGATGATCCGGGTGGGCGGAGGCTGGGGTCTGAAGATCCACCCGGACTTCCGCTACATGAACCTGTACCACTGGCTCTTGGGCGAGGATGCGTGGATCTCACGCCAGCGCTACGCCGCGCTGCCAGCCAAGGGCCGGGCGTACGCAGAGTCTCCCGATCACCCCTAGCCAAACCCCGTGCCAGAGCCAAAAATGCAGGGGTGTACATGCGCTCCGTGTTCGGCCTTCGCTCGGCCTGTGCGACGATTCGAGCCATGCGGGACCTCGGCTACGAGCACACAGCGGCCTTCAAGATCGACCCTGCGCGCAAGCAAGCGCTGCGGGAGCTGGCCCACGCTCGGCAGATGAACTTCTCAGAGCTCATGCCGTGGCTGCGGCCCTGGCCCGGCCCCAACTTGGCAGCCCGCCCTTGTAACTACAGGGAGCTGTGTCCAGCTAGGCGGCCTTGCGAGCGCGCGCCTTCTCGATGAACGGATTGATCGTCCGCTCGACCTGCGGAGCCGGCGCGTCCTCGATGACGATCTCGATCGCCTCGTGGACCAAGGCGACCGGCGTCATTCCCTGAGCCTGCGCAACTGCCTTGAGCTGTGCGTAGTCGTCTGTAGATAGACGGAGGTGCAAGTGGTGCTCCGGCGCGAGCAGTTCTTCCACGGCCTCGCGCACTCCAAAGGTCGCTCTTTGCGAGCGCGAATTCCCGCAAAGAGCAGACGGGCTTTACCGTCCGATCGAGGATCGAGCATGTAGCCACCACCGATCCCGCAACCCTGGGCACTTGCGCGGTAGGCAAGGGCACAGGGCCACGGAAACGGAGTCGGCGCCAAGGGCCGTTTTGTGATCGAGCCTAGGTCGTCGTGACAGCGCAGGCGAGGGGTCCGGTTTGCTCTGGCCAGCGACCGGGCCTCTCGCTCATCATCAAGGAACCGCCCTACCCGTAGACCCGTTCTCAGCCTCGGGCACCTTCGTAGGGTTTACGTCGTCAAGGGGTAGTTGTGTCATCGCGTCCGGACGGAATCGGCGTTGGCGAAACGCAAAATGCCTGCAAAACGGCCGGAAATTCTTGTCAAGAACTTTTCAGCTCGAAAGCCCTCACGGCGCTCCGGCAGCGAAGACGTAGATCGGGTCGGCCGGGATCACGTCGTCCACGCGCTCCACGTTGCGGCCTGGCCGATGACCACGCTCGAACCACTGCGCCGTAGCTCGTCCGCCTCGCCGTGCTCAAGCGCCCACGCCTCGATCACGTCGAAGTGCGGCCTCAGGGCGTCGTCTCCGAGCACGGCCGCGCGCCTGACCATCCGGTGGCCCTCGCGCTCGGGATGCTTGGCCGACCGCTGCGAGAGGGCAGCTCGGATCTCGTCCTCGGTCATCGCTCGACCCTCGCCGCCGCTCAGATCCGCCGAGCGCGTAGTCACACTCAGCTACCCGTGGCCGACCCCTCGCCCAAGCATCTGCAAGAGCACATCGACGCCCTCGCAGCGTTCCGCAGCGCCTACGACGCGTTCCTCGCAGACGAGGACGACGATGCGGCGCTGCGCGAAGCCGTCACCAAGGCCATCCCGGCTGCCGATGTGGCGCTGATCGCCTCGGGCACCCCTCTGGCCGTCCGCGACGCTCCGCTGATGCCCTCGCCTCAGGAGTACCACGGCCTGCGCGAGGCGGCCTTCCTGCACGAGCAACCCGGCTTCCGAGACCTGCGGTACTTCGCCAATGCGCCCGAGCTGTACGAGCGGCTGCGAGACCACGTGGCGCTCGCCACGGCGACGCTCGAAGAGATGCAGCGCGCAGCGCAGGCCCGGCGTCGGCGCCCGACGTACTGGGCCGATCGGATCGTGCGCGGCCTACTGTCGATCCCCGCCTACATCGTCAGTCGGATCATGGGCACTAGACGAGCGGCCCGGCTACAAGCAGCACAAGCCCAAGCGCCGCAAGCTCGGGCGCGACGAGCTAGACCGTCTCATCGAAGCGGCCACCTCTCCGTGGCGCGAGATCATCGCCACGGCCGCAGCGTTGGGTACGCGCATAGGCCAGACGGTGGGCCTGTGCTGGCGCCACGTCGACTTCGAGACGGGCTTGATCGAGATCGAGCAGCAGGCCGACGCCAAGGCCGAGATCGCTCGCCTCAAGACCGAGACCGCGTACCGGCGGATCGAGGCGCCCGACTGGCTCATGTCGATGCTGGCCGCAGTGAAGCTCGCGTCTAGCTACAGCGCGCCCGACGATCTCGTCTTCTGCACGAGGACGGGCAAGCCCCATCGCCACGGCAACGTCCTCGGGCGTGGCCTGTATCCGGCGCTCAAGCGCGCGGGCCTGCCTCAGACGAGCTTCCACAGCCTGCGCCACTCGCACGCCTCGCTGTGGATCAAGGACGGCGGCGACGTGATCACGCTGTCCAAGAGGCTCGGGCACGCGACGCCGCAGGTGACCATGAGCACCTACGCCGACGACATCGAGAGGCCAACGACAACGCGATCCGCAGGGCGCGCGTCAACGCCCTGTTCGAGGGCACGGGGATGGCAGCGCGCCTGGCAGCCTCAGACGGCAGCGTCCCGCAGCAGACCGCAGAGTCGACAGGCGGCGAGATCCTGTCTCTGGCGGCAGCGCGTAGCGGGGAGAAGCACGCCGCAGTAGCCTCGGGCCAATCATCAAGTAGGGGCTAGCCGATATACAGCTAGGACACAGAAGCCAGAAGCCCTGCACATGCGGGGCTTCTGTCGTTCACGGCCTGGCTCGAATCCCGACAGGTGCTCGACCGACGTCGTTGATCGCTCAACGTTCTGTAGCGATGAAGGTCGGTCATCGGTCCAGGCGGTCGAAGGTCCGGGCGTGTTGGTGCCGAGAAACGGCGCAATGCCTCTGCTGCGTCGCAACCATCCCCGGCGCTGCCCCGCGTGCGGATACCAGGTGACGCCGTTCGCGGCCGGCTGCGGGCTGTGCGGCGCCGAGCTCGATCCGCGCCGCCATCGGCGCGGGCCCGGGCCGCGGCTGCCGTGGTCGCCGTCGACCCCGGCGACCTACGCCCTCATGATCGTGGTCGGCTGCGTCATCGTGTCCACGGTCGCCGGCCTGCTGTTCCTGGCTCTGGGATCGTTGCGCTAGCCGCCGCGACCCGCCCGCCAACCTTGCCAAGGTCGTGTCAAGGTTGGGCCCGATCGCTGATAGCATCGGGCCGATGCGCGACTACCTGGCCGCCCTCCGCGACCGCGTCGTGGTCTTCGACGGCTCGATGGGCGCGACCCTCGAGCAGTTCGACCTCACGCCGGCCGACTACGGCGGGCTGGAGGGCAAGTGCCACGAGGCGCTCGTGCTCCACCGGCCCGACGTCATCCAGGCGCTGCACGAGTCGATGGTGGCGGTCGGCGCCGAGGTCGTGGAGACCGACACGTTCCAGGCCTCGCGCCTGAAGCTCGACGAGTGGGGCCTCGGCGAGCACACGCTGGAGATCAACCAGCGGGCGGCCGAGATCGCGCGCGCGGCCGTGGGCGAGGAGCGCTTCGTCGCCGGCTCGATCGGCCCCACCGGCCACCTGCCCGCGTCGGACGACCCGACGCTGGGCCGCATCACCTTCCGCGAGCTGGTCGCCGTCTTCGAGGAGCAGTCCCGCGGCCTGGTCCAGGGCGGCGCCGACCTGCTGATCATCGAGACCGCGCAGGACATCCTCGAGGTCAAGGCCGCGATCTTCGGCGCGCGCGAGGCGTTCAAGGCGCTCGGGCGCGCGGTGCCGATCCAGCCCAGCGTCTCGCTGTTGCCCAACGGCGGCAAGATGCTGCTCGGCACCGACATCGACGCCGTCCTCACGACGCTGGAGGCGCTCGAGGTCGACGTGCTCGGCCTGAACTGCTCGACCGGGCCCGAGGACATGCGCGACGCCATCCGCTTCCTGGGCGAGCACTCGTCGGTGCCGGTGCACTGCATCCCCAACGCGGGGCTCCCGCTGCAGGGACCCCGCGGCGAGACGATCTTCCCCGAGGAGCCCGAGCCGCTGGCCAACGCGCTCGGCGAGTTCGTCGAGCGCTACGGCGTGAGCATCGTCGGCGGCTGCTGCGGCACGACGACCGAGCACATCGCCGCGATCGTCGAGCGCTGCGCCGGCCGGCCGCCGAGCCAGCGCCCGGCCCCGCGCCCGCCGCGCGTGTCGAGCATGATCGCCGCCGCCCCGCTCGTGCAGGACCCCCGCCCCACGCTCGTCGGCGAGCGCGTCAACTCGCAGGGCTCGCGCAAGGCGAAGGAGATGCTGCTGTCCGACGACTACGACGGCCTCGCGCGCATCGCCGAGGACCAGGTCGAGGGCGGCGCCCACGTGCTCGACGTCTGCGTCGCGCTGACCGAGCGCCAGGACGAGGGCGAGCAGATGCGCCAGGTGGTCAAGCGCATCTCGCTCTCCCAGCCGTCGCCGATCCAGATCGACTCGACCGAGCCCGACGTCCTGCGCACCGCGCTGGACCAGATCCCGGGCCGCGCGATCGTCAACTCGATCAACCTCGAGGCCGGCCGCGGCAAGCTCGACCTCGTCGTCCCGATGGCCAACGAGCACGGCGCCGCCGTGATCGCGCTGACCATCGACGAGGTCGGGATGGCCAAGACGGCCGACCGCAAGGTCGAGATCGCCACCCGCATCAAGGAGCTGGCCTGCGACGAGCACGGCCTCGACCCCGAGCTGCTGATCTTCGACCTGCTCACCTTCACGCTGACCACGGGCGACGACGAGTGGAAGCCCTCCGCCGTCGAGACGATCGAGGGCATCCGGCGCGTCAAGGAGGCGCTGCCGGGGGTCAAGACCTCGCTGGGCGTCTCCAACGTCTCCTTCGGCGTCTCGCCGGGCGCCCGCGCGGTGCTCAACTCGGTCTTCCTGCACCACTGCGTCGAGGCCGGGCTCGACCTGGCGATGGTCAACCCGAACCACATCACGCCCTACGGCGAGATCACCGAGCACGAGCGCCGGCTCGCCGACGACCTCGTCTTCAACCGCCGCGAGGACGCCCTCGAGCTCTTCATCGCCCACTTCGAGGCCAAGGGCGACGAGATCGCCGACGAGGTCGCCGACCCGACCGCCGAGATGGAGCCCGAGGCGGCGCTGCACTGGCACATCCTGCGGCGCAAGAAGGACGGCGTCGAGGACTGGATCGACCGCTCGGTGGAGAAGATCGGCGCCGTCCCGACGCTCAACGACGTCCTGCTGCCGGCGATGAAGGAGGTCGGCGACAAGTTCGGCGCCGGCGAGCTGATCCTCCCCTTCGTGCTGCAGAGCGCCGAGGTCATGAAGCGCGCCGTCGCGCGGCTGGAGAAGTACCTCGACCGCATCGAGGGCTACACCAAGGGCACGGTCGTGATCGCGACGGTGTTCGGCGACGTGCACGACATCGGCAAGTCGCTGGTCAACACGATCCTCACCAACAACGGCTACACCGTGGTCGACCTCGGCAAGCAGGTGCCGATCGGGACGATCATCGACGCGGCCAAGGAGCACGACGCGACCGCGATCGGCCTGAGCGCCCTGCTGGTCTCGACGTCCAAGCAGATGCCGCTGTGCGTGCAGGAGCTCCACAGCCAGGGACTCGAGTTCCCGGTGCTCATCGGCGGCGCGGCCATCAACCGCGACTTCGGCCTGCGCACGCTCTACCCCGGCGGCCTGGACTCAGAGGAGCTCTACTCGCCCGGCGTCTTCTACTGCAAGGACGCCTTCGAGGGCCTCGCGAAGATGGACCAGATCGTCGACGCCGACGCGCGCGAGGCGCTCGTGGCCAAGACGCGCGACGCCGCGCAGAAGCTGCGCGAGAAGGGGCCCGAGCCCGACCAGGGCGACACCACCGACGCGTCCGTGCGCTCGGCCGCGCGGACCGACGCGCCCGTCCCCGAGCCGCCGTTCTGGGGCCCGCGCGAGATCGAGGTGGCGCTGGACGAGGTCTACCACCACCTCGACACCCACGTGCTGTTCAAGCTGCACTGGGGCGGGCGCGGCGTGAAGGGCGAGGCCTGGCGCAAGCTCATCGACGAGAACTTCCGCCCGCGGCTGGAGCGCATGTGGAGCGAGGCGACGTACCTGCACCCGCGCGCCAAGCTCGGCTACTTCCCCTGCTACAGCGAGGGCAACGAGATCGTCGTGCTCGACCCCGAGGATCGCGAGACGGTGCTCGAGCGCCTCGTCTTCCCGCGCCAGCCCAAGCACGACCGCATCTGCCTGGCCGACTTCTACCGGCCCAAGGGCGGCGACGAGCTCGACGTCGTGGCGCTGCAGGCGGTCACGGCCGGCGACGAGGTCACCGAGCTCATGGCCCGGCTGGAGGCCGACGGCGAGTTCGCCGAGCAGCTCTTCGTCCACGGCCTCGGCGTCCAGACCGCCGAGGGCATCGCCGAGTGGCTGCACGCCTGCGTGCGCCGCGACCTCGGCGTCCCCTCCGACCAGGGGCGGCGCTACTCGTGGGGCTACCCCGCCTGCCCCGAGCAGTCCGAGCACGAGAAGGTCTTCCGCCTGCTGGACGCGGCGTCGATCGGCCTGCGCCTGAGCGGCGGCTACGCCGTCGAGCCCGAGCAGTCGACGGTGGCGATCGTCGCCCACCACCCGCAGGCCGTGTACTTCGGGATGAAGTCGGGCTTCCTGCCCAAGACCGACAAGCAGGCGCGCGACGAGCTCATCGCCGGCACCGAGCGCGACCCGGCGAGCCTGGGGACCGATCGCGCGCTCGCGGGCTGAGCCGCGTTACGGTGCGCACATGATCATCTCCACGATGAACGACCTCCCCGGGTACCAGATCGAGGAGGTCATGGGCGAGGTCTTCGGCCTCACCGTGCGCTCGCGCAACGTCGGCTCCCAGATCGGCGCGTCGCTGAAGTCGCTGATCGGCGGCGAGCTGAAGGGCATGACGAAGATGCTCGCCAGCGGCCGCGACGACGCCACGAACCGCCTCGTCGAGGAGGCCGAGCTGCGGGGCGCCAACGCGGTGGTGGCCTTCCGCTTCGACACCTCGGAGCTGGGCACGACCTGGACCGAGATCTGCGCCTACGGCACGGCCGTGCGCGCCACCAAGCACTAGGCCGCCCCGGCGATCAGCGCCAGCTTGGCCGCGCGATCGAGCGCCTTGATGCGCGCCTCCTCGCGGCGCGCGGCGCTGCGGTCGGCCATCGGCAGGGCGAGCGCGAGCTCGACCGGCAGCCGGCTGCGCGTGTACGCGCTCGCGGTGCCGGCGGCGTGACGGCGCAGGCGCGCGTCGAGGTCGACGGTCCAGCCGGTGTACAGCGAGCCGTCGCGGCAGCGCAGCAGGTAGACCCAGGCGTCGGGCACGGGCACGGCTTCGCCGCCGGCGCGCGGATCCCTACGCTTCGGCGCGCGCCCGGCCGGCGCCGCGGCGCGAGGCGGGCAGCGGATCGAGCCGCACCGGGCTGGCGTGCAGGGCGCGCAGGCGCACGTCGCGCCAGCTCAGGCCCTCCTTCAGCAGCGCCGGGGCGCCCATCAGCACCGCCGTGGCGATCTCGATCGCCTGCAGGATGATCCCGTAGGCGAGCGCGTCGGCCGACCCGACGCCGTAGGCGCCGTGCAGGACGGCCACGCACGCGGCCTGGAACACGCCGAAGTTCGACGGCGTGGCCGGCAGGACCGCGGTCACGTTGACCGCGAACAGCACCGCCGCGGCCGCGCCCACGCCGGCGCGGTCGTCGAGCCCGAGCGCGGCGAGCAGCACGTAGCACGACAGCCACTGGATGCCCCACGCCAAGAGCTGCAGCGTGACGGCCTGCAGGCCGAGCCGCGGCTGGCGGAAGACGCGCAGGCCGGCGCGGACCTGCGCGAGCGCGGCGCGGACCTTGCGGACCCACGCCTGCACGCGCCGCGAGCGCGAGGGCACGCCCCCGCGCAGGAGCGCCGGCGCGGCGAGGACGGCGACGAGCATGACCATCGGCGCCAGGGCGAAGGCGAGCAGCGCCCGGTGGCTGGCGCTGAAGAAGTCGACCGTCGAGAACATGACGATCCCGAGGATCACCAGCGCGAGCACGTTCAGCAGCGCCTGGGAGACGATCGATCCGACCACGATCGGCAGGTGCTCGCGCGGCCGCCCTGTGCGCCGGGCCACGATCAGCGCGCGCGACGGCTCGCCCAGGCGGGCCGGCAGCGTGGCGGACATGAGCACGCCGATGAACGTGCCCTGCAGCGCGTCGGACCGACGCACGCGGATGTCGGGCATCGCCGCCTGGAGGATCGCGTGCCAGGCCACGCCGCGCAGCGCCATGGAGGCGCACATCAGCCCCAGGCCGACGACGACCCACCACGGCGTGGCCGCGAGCAGGCTCGCGCCGATGCGGTCCAGCCCGATCCGCTGGAGCGCCAGCAGCGCCAGCACCGTGCCCGCGATCCCGGCAACGGCGAGCCCGGCCTTGCGCGCGAAGGCGCGCACGCGCGAGCGTCCCTCGAGCGCCGCCGGCTCCGGGCTGGGCAGGCGACGGGCGGCCGGCTCGCGCGGGCCCAGGTGGGCGGGCAGCGCGCCGAGGAAGATCCCCGCGCGCTGCAGCGCGGTGGCGGGGGCCGGCATCGCCGTCGCGTCGCGGTAGGCGTCGAGGACCTCTGCGGCCACGGTCGGCCAGGCGAAGCGCTGGGCGCGCTCGCGCGCGGCGGCGGCCATGGCGCGGCGGGCGACCGGATCGAGCGCGAGGTCGCGCAGCGTCTCGGCCAGCGCGGTCGCGTCGGCGCGCGGGACGAGCACGCCGTCGACCCCGTCGCGGACGACGTCGCGATAGCCGGGGATGTCGGAGGCGACCACCGGCGTGCCGGCGGCGAAGGCCTCGGTGAGCACCATGCCGAAGCTCTCGCCCCCCAGCGAGGGCGCGACGAGCAGGTCGGCCGAGGCGATCGCGGCGATCTTCTCGGCGTCGGAGACCTTGCCCAGGACGGTGACGCCGCGGCCGCCGTCGAGCAGCAGGGGCTCGACCTCGTCGCGCTCGGCGCCGACGAGGACGAGCTCGACGGCGAGGTGCTCGCGCAGGGCCTCGTAGGCGCGCAGGAGCACGGGCAGCCCCTTGCGCTCGACGGTCTGGCCGACGAAGGCCAGGCGCAGCGGCGCGCCGGGCTCCCGCTCGTCGAACTCCGGCCGGTGGGCGGGGACGTCGACGCCGTTGGGGATGACCCGGTAGTGCCCGCCGAAGAAGCGCCGGCCCGTCCACGCCGCGGCCTCGGAGACGGCGATGCGCACGTGCAGGCGGTTGAGCTTGCGCTTGGCGCCGCCGACGACGTTCCCGACGCCGTTGGAGATGGCGTTGTCGGAGTAGCAGTGGAAGGTCCCGACCAGCGGGGCGACCGTCAGGTCCAGCGCGTCGTAGCCGACGACCGGGGCGTGGGGCTCGTGCAGGTGGATGACGTCGAAGCCGCCCGCGCGCAGCTCGCGTCGCAGCGTCGTGACGGCGTAGGGCGTCATCGACAGGTTCGAGACGGCGCCGTTGGCCTTGAAGCCGATCGTGCGCCCGAGCGGGATCACCCAGTCGGGCAGCTCCCGGGGCTCCGGGCGGGCGCCGCGATGCAGCCGCGCGGAGAGGCGATCGGGCGGGTCGTAGGGAGCCAGGACGCGCACCTCGTGGCCGCTCGCGAAGAACTGGGATGCGAGCGCCTCGATGTGGCGGGTGACGCCTCCCGGGTACGTCCACGAGTACGGGGACACGAGGGCGATCCGCATCGCGACCAATGGTAACGGCCCTGTCCGCTGTCGAGGGTGTGGCAAACCGTCCGCGGACCCGCCACTATCCTCTGCCACGGTGCCCGATCGCCATTTCGTCAAGTACACGTTCCTCAAGGTCGATCCCGCCTGGCGTCGACTCGAGGCCGATGTTCGCGCGCGCGACAAGCAGGAGTTCCTGGCCGCGTGCGAGGACTTCGGCGCCGACCACCTGCTGCAGGCGTTCAGCCTGATCGGCACCCGCGGGGACGCCGACGTCATGCTCGTGGCCGAGGCCGAGAACCTCGACCGCATCCACGAGTTCCACGTCGTCCTCGGGCAGGCCGGGCTGACGAAGTGGAGCTCGCAGCCGTATTCCTTCCTCGGCCTGCGCAAGGGGTCGGAGTACTCCGACGACCAGCGCCTCGTCCCGCGGCCGTTCCGCGGCAAGTACCTGTTCGTCTATCCGTTCGTCAAGACGCGCGCGTGGTACGCCCTGCCGGCCGACGAGCGCTGGCGCATCATGCAGGGCCACATCAAGGTCGGCCGCGAGTACCCGCAGGTCGACAACCACACCACCTACTCCTTCGGCCTGGACGATCAGGAGTTCGTGGTGGCCTTCGACACCGACGACGTCAGCGCCTTCCTCGACCTCGTGCAGCGGCTGCGCACCACCGAGGCCTCGTCCTACACGCTGCGCGACACGCCGAGCTTCACCTGCATCGCGTCCTCGGTCGAGCGGGCGCTGAGCGCGCTCGACGGCGAGCCGGTGCGCTCGACCCTGTCGTCGCTGCCGTGACCGACGCGGGCGCCGAGCCGTAGACGCCGCCTGGGAGCATCTGCGCGGCGCCGACCCGGTCCTCGCGCGGATGCTCGACGGGCACGAGCCGCCGGTGGCGCGACCGCCCCACGACGACCACTACGCCGCGCTGGTGCGCGCGATCGTCGGCCAGCAGCTCTCCACGCGGGCCGCGCGGGCGATCTACGGGCGGCTGCTCGAGCGCTTCGGCGGGCATCCGCCCAACGTCGAGCAGGTGCTGGCCGACGACCCCGAGGAGCTGCGCGTCGCCTGCGGGCTGTCGCGGGCGAAGGTGACGTACCTGCGCTCGCTGGCCGAGCACGTCGTGTCCGGCGAGCTCGAGCTCGACCGCCTGGAGGAGCTCCCCGACGAGGAGGTCGTCGCCGAGCTCGTCGCCGTCAGGGGCATCGGCGCGTGGAGCGCGCACGTCTTCCTGATGTTCCAGCTCGGGCGCCCCGACGTCCTGGCCGTCGGCGACCTCGGCATCCGCCGCGCCGTCGAGCGGGCCTACGGCCTGCCCGGGCTGCCCACGCCCGCCGAGCTGACCGAGCTGGGGGAGCGCTGGCGGCCGTACCGGACGGCGGCCTGCCTGCTGCTGTGGCGGTCGCTGGACAACGCTCCTGGGTAGCCGCCCAACCGGGCGGCGCCGTCCTCGATGCGTCTCGTCGCGACCGCCAGGACCTGTTCCACGGACCCGCGCGCGTCGATGACGCCGGCGCTCGCGCGGTTCGTCACGGCACCATGCCGCCCGCGCTGCGTACGACGCGCGCCGGCCTCTGCCGGCGGGCGCTCCTGCACCTAAGCGAACCCCAGGTTCGCCAAAGTGCGTCAGCGGCGATGCCCGGACCGCCGCCTGCGACGGCGCAACCACGAACGTCACGAGACTGCGCGGGCTCTCTCCCCTCGGTGCCCTGGCCGCGCAGCGCCGCCGGCGCACGTCGGACGGCGGCCTACCGCGCGTCCCGCAGCTCGCGGCGCAGGATCTTGCCGCTGGCCGTCTTGGGCAGCTCGTCGACGAACTCGACCTGGCGCGGGTACTTGTAGGCGGCCATGCGCTCCTTGCAGAACGCGATGAGCTCGTCGGCGTCGGCGCGCTCGCCGGGCCGGAGGCTGACGAACGCCTTGACCGTCTCGCCGCGGTACTCGTCGGGGACGCCGACGACGGCGGCCTCGAGCACGGCCGGGTGGCCGTAGAGGACGTCCTCGACCTCGCGCGGCCACACCTTGTAGCCGGCCGCGTTGATCTGGTCCTTCTTGCGGTCGACGAGGTAGAACCAGCCGTCGGCGTCCATGAAGCCGACGTCACCCGTGCGCAGCTCGCCGCCGGGGATCCCGTGCGCGGTCTCCTCCGGCTTCTCCCAATAGCCGGGCACGACCTGCGGGCCCGAGGTGACGAACTCGCCCAGCTCGCCGGGGGCGACCTCCTCGCCGTCCTCGCCGACGACGCGCACGACCGTCGAGTAGACGGGCACGCCGACCGACAGGGCGCCCGAGGTCTCGTCGACGGGCGCGCGCGTGCCGATCGGGACGCAGTGCGAGGGCGACGTCGTCTCCGTGAGGCCGTAGATGTTGTGGATGTAGGCGCCGAAGCGGCGCTCGAACGCCTCGACGGTCGAAGGCGCGATCGGCGCTCCGCCGCTGACGAGCTTGCGGAACGTCGCGGTGTCGCGGTCGCCGGCGCTGGCGGCGTTCATGAGCGCGATGAAGACCGTGATCGAGCCGATCGAGAACGTCACGCGATGGCGCTCGATGAGCTCGAGGGCGACGTCGGGGTCGAAGCGGTGCGCGAGCACGATCGGCATGCCGGTGAGCTGGCCGATCGCCATGTGGCCGATGAGGCCCGTGATGTGGAAGAGCGGGGCTACGGCGAGCGCGACGTCGTCCTCGTCCAGGCCGATCCAGTCGCGGTAGGTCTGGGCGTTGAAGACGATGTTGCGGTGGGTGTTCATAGCGCCCTTCGGCGGCCCGGTCGTGCCCGACGTGTAGGTCAGGAAGGCGACGTCGTCGAGGCCGAGTCCGGGGTCGGGCGGGCGGGCGCCGGCGTGCTCGCGGGTGAGCTCGACGAGGTCGAGCGTGGCCTCGTCGCGGTCGCGGACGCTGTCGCGCAGGGGCGCCGGGACCTCGTCGCCGAGGAGGTCGAGCTCGGAGGTGGTGACGACCGTCGCGACGCTCGTGCCGGCGACGGTGGCGCGCGCGACGTCGCGCCACAGCGACTCGTGGGTGACGAGCGCCACGGCGCCGGAGTCGTTGAGCAGCGTGTCGAGCTCGCGCTGCTTGAGCATCGGGTTGACCGACACCGCGATCGCCCCCGCCTTCCACGCCGCCAGCGCGGCGATCGGGAACTGCGGGACGTTCTGCAGGTACAGCGCGACGCGGTCGCCGGGACGCACGCCGTGCGCGACCATCGCCGCGGCGAGGGCGTCGGAGAGCTCGTCGACCTCGCGGTGGGTCAGCGTGGCGTCGAAGTAGTGGATCGCGGGCGCCTCGGGCAGCCGCCGCGCGGTGGACTGGAACATCGCCAGCGCGCTGTCGTGCTCGGGCTCGATGTCGGCGGGCTGGCCCTCGCCGTAGCGGGCCAGCCAGGGACGGTCGTCGTAGATGCCCATCCCTGCAGTTGAGCAGGTCCGGCGCGCTACCCGGTGCAGGCCCGCGGCAGCGCCGGCGCCGGGTCGTCGGGGTGGCGGTCGCCGCCCCAGGCCTTGAACAGGTCGTAGGCCGGCCAGGTCCTCGTGAGGCCGACGTCGGCCAGGCCGACCGGGAACACGGGGTCGTCGCGGAACGTGTACTGGAAGGCGGCCTGGACGCGGGGGTCGTCGTTCCAGCGGCTCAGGGTGGCGGCGAGCGCCCGGCAGTCGAGGCGGATGCTCTTCTCGCTCGCCGTGCGCACGTCGCCGACGTGCGGTCCGCCGACGCCGGTCTCGGTGATCCAGATCGGCTTGCCCGCGGTGCACGGGCGCCGGTCGAGCACGTCCTCGAGCACGCCGACGGAGCCGCGGTCGCTCGGCGCGTCGGTGCGCTTGGCGTACGCGTGCTGGGCGAAGACGCCGGCGTTGCAGACCACGTCGTCGGGCAGGGCGTCGAAGAACTCGGAGATCGACGTGCCGTACCGGCGCGCGGTCTTGAAGCCGGCCAGCTCGCCGACCACGAGCTGCTGGCCCGGCTTGAGCTCGTCGCGCATCACGCGGGCGAACCTCGTGTAGAGGGCGGGTGACAGCGGCTTGGAGCCGCTCTTGCAGCTCGCCCGCTGCGGGCTGATGAAGAACGGGCCGTTGGGCTCGTTCCACGGGCTCCACCAGCCGATGTCGACCCGCTCGTGCTGGGCGAGGTCCTCCAGCGAGCTCACCAGCCGCCGGTAGGCCGCGAACCCGGCGGCGGTGATCGGTCGCGAGCGGGTGCCGATGCCGGGCCGCTCGCAGCCGTGGGCCGACCGCGCGGCCCACGGGGGGACGCCGTAGATGACGACCATCGTGGCGAAGCCGTTGCCCGCCTGCTGCTCGGAGCGGATGGCGCGCAGCGTGTCGCGGATGCCGGCGTAGGCCCGGCACGGCGCGATGCCGCGCATGCAGCCGTCGGTGGCCTTCGTCCAGTCGACGGGCGCGTCGGGCGTGGGCTGCAGCACCGACCAGTCGACGGTCAGGCGGTAGAGCGGGGGCTTGAGCGCCTCGACCCGGTCGCGCCAGGGCCCGAAGGCGCCGACGTCCTCGCCGTGCGTGAACAGGCCGGGGTTGAGCTCGGTCAGGCCGATCGCCAGGCCGCCCTTGGGCGCGATCTCGGTCGGCGCGGGCTTGGCCGGCGCCGCCGGCGCCGGGGCCGGAGCCGGCGTGGACTTCTTCTGGTGGCCGTTGCCGCCGCACGCCGAAAAGGCGATGGCGACGCCGACGGCCACGAGCGCCGCCGCGATCGCGCGGGGCACGCCTAGACCGCCGAGACCTCTTCGTCCTCGGCGACCCGGAACGACGAGCCGCAGCCACAGGCCGCGACGACGTTCGGGTTGTTCACCTGGAAGCCCGCACCCTGCAGGGAGTCGACGTAGTCGATGCTCGACCCGTCGACGTAGGGCAGGCTCTGGTGGTCGACGAGCAGGCGCAGGCCGCTGTGCTCGAAGATCACGTCGCCGTCGCGCTGCTCGTCGAAGGCGAGCTGGTACGTGAAGCCCGAGCAGCCGCCACCCCGGACCCCGACCCGCAGGCCGGCGCTGGACTGGTCCAGCCCCTGGGTGGAGAGGAACTCGCGAACCTTCTCGGCGCCCTTCTCAGTGAGGTCGACGCCCTTGGCGTGATAGGTGACCGTCGTGCTCATGCTTCACGAAATATAGCGACCGCTACCCTTGGACTCGACGATGCCTACCGCCGACGACGTAAAGATCCGCATCGAGGCCGCCATTCCCGGGGCCCAGGCCGCCGTGGACTCGGCCGACAACGTGCACTTCAGCGCCCGCGTCGTCTCCCCCGCCTTCGAGGGACTCAGCCGCATCGAGCAGCACCGGCTGGTCTACGCGGTGTTCCAGGGGGAGCTCGGCGGTGACATCCACGCCCTCCAACTCAAGACGGAGACCCCATGACCGACCAGGCTTCCAACCCCATCCGGGACGCCATCGCCGACGCGATCGGCCAGAACCACGTGATCCTCTTCATGAAGGGCACCCCGGAGCAGCCGATGTGCGGCTTCTCGGCCCGCACGGCCGGCGCGCTGCAGGCGCTCGGCGCGCCCTTCGCCGCCGTCGACGTCCTGCCCGACCCCCGCATCCGCCAGGAGCTCTCGGCGCTGTCGAACTGGCCGACGGTCCCGCAGCTCTTCGTCAACGGCGAGCTCGTGGGCGGCTGCGACATCGTCACCGAGATGTTCGAGAGCGGCGAGCTCGCCCAGGCGCTCGGCGTGGAGCAGCCCGAGCAGGCCCCCGCCGAGGAGCCGGCCGTGGCGCAGCAGCCGCTCGGAATCGACAACCGCCTGTCCTAAAGCGCGCGCGAGCGGCGGCGGGTGGGCGGGCGGCCTAGGTAGCGTTCGCCCATGGCCGTCGCCGCCCAGTCGCACCCCGCCCTGCGCTGGGACGGCGGGCGCCTGCGCCTGCTCGACCAGACGCTGCTGCCCGCCGCGGAGGCGTGGATCGAGCTGCAGGGCGCCGACGACACCGCCGACGCGATCCGGCGCCTGGCCGTGCGCGGCGCGCCGCTGATCGGCGTCGCCGCCGCCTACGGCCTGGCGATGGAGGTAGCGCGCGAGCCCGGCCCCGAGGCGCTCGAGCGCGGCTGGCGGACGCTGCGCGACGCGCGCCCGACGGCGGTCAACCTCGCCCATGCCGTCGACCGCGTGCGGGCGGCGGCGACCGCGGCCGAGCCGGCCGCCATGGCCGCCGCCGCCCGCGCCGAGGCCGAGCGCATCCACGCCGAGGAGGACGCCGCGTCGACCGCCATCGCGATCCTCGGCGCCGACCTGCTCGCCGGCGCGCGGCGGATCGCCACGCACTGCAACACGGGCGCCCTGGCCGCCGGCGGTCGCGGCACCGCGCTCGCCGTGATCCTCGCCCTGCACGAGCGCGCCGCCGTCCACGTCCTCGCCGGCGAGACGCGGCCGCTGCTGCAGGGCGCCCGCCTGACGGCGTGGGAGCTGGCCCGCGCGGGCGTGCCGCACGAGCTCGTCGTCGACGGCGCGATGGCCGGGCTCATCCGTCGCGGCGAGGTCGACGCCGTGGTCGTCGGCTGCGACCGCGTGGCCGCCAACGGCGACACCGCCAACAAGGTCGGCACCTACCCGCTCGCGCTCGCCGCCCGCGCCGCCGGCATCCCGTTCGTCGTCGCCGGCCCGACGTCGACGATCGACCCCGAGCTGCCCGACGGCGAGGGCATCGCCATCGAGGAGCGCGACGGCGACGAGGTCCGCGTCTTCGCCGGCGCCGCCACGACCGCGCCCGGGACCGCCGTGCGGAACCCCGCCTTCGACGTCACGCCCGCGGCGCTCATCGACGCGCTCGTCACCGAGCGCGGCGTGGCGCGGCCGCCCGACGCGCGCTCGATCGGCGCCCTGCTCGCCCGATGAGGCGGGCCGCCGCGCTGGCGCTGTGCGCGCTGGCCTGGGCGGCCCCCGCGCGCGCCTGCCCGCCGCTGCCGGCGCCCCCGCCCGACGACCGCCCGGCGAGCTCCGCGCGGATCGACGCCTACGTCCGGGCGCTCGCGCGCGCGTCGCCGGTGGTGACGAGCGCGGTGGCCGGGGTCAGCGCCCAGGGGCGCCCGCTGCGCTACGCCGTCGTGTCGGCGCTGTCGCCGGCGCGGCTGCGCGCCGGCCTGAAGCGCCTGCGCGCGGTGCGCGCGGGACGGGCGGACGGCGCCGCCGGCGCGCCCGCCGTCGTGTGGGTGACGGGCTCGGTCCACGGCAACGAGCCCAGCGGCGCCGACGCCGACCTGCGCCTGCTGCACGAGCTGGCCGCGCGCTGCGAGGACCCGCTGCTGCGCCACGAGGTCGTCGTCGTCCTGCCGGTGCAGAACCCCGACGGCCACGACGCGCACACGCGGACGAACGCCAACGGCTTCGACCTCAACCGCGACTGGCTCGCCGTGACCCAGAGCGAGACCGCGGCGCGCCTGCGCGCGCTGGCCGAGCTGCCGCCGCTGGTCTACGGCGACCAGCACGAGCAGGGCGGCGCGGCGCTCTTCGCCGGGCCCTACGCCCGGCCCCTCTTCCACGAGCTGCCCACCAGCGCGCTGGCGGCGCAGCGCGACGTCCTCGGGCCGGCCGTGCGCCGGGCGCTGGCGGCCCGCGGCGTCGCCACGACCGCCGGCGGCTTCGACCTCCTCTACCCCGGCTACGGCGACAGCGCCACGACGCTCCTCTTCGGGGCGGCGGGCATGACGCTCGAGGCGGGCTCCGAGCAGCCCTACGCGCGCCGCGTCGCCCAGCACCTGACCGCGGCCCGGGCGCTGGTCGCGGCCGTCGATCGCCATCGCCACGCGCTGCTGCGCGCGTGGGCGCGCTCGTTCGTGCAGGCGCGCGACGAGGGCGCGCGCGGCGCGCTGCAGGGCCGCGGCGGGCGCGTGTTCGGCTACGCGCTGGGCGCGGGGGCCGAGCCGCTGGTGCGCACGCTGCTCGCCGAGGGGGTCCAGGTCCTCCGCCTGGCCGCCGCCGCGCCGGTATCCGACCTGCGCCCGTACGGCGCGCCCGGCGCCGAGGGTCCGGCGACGCTGGCCGCCGGCACCTACCTCGTGCCGACCGCCCAGCCGCTCAAGCACTGGGTCGAGGCGATGCTCGGCGCGGACCCGCTCGCCGGCGTGCCGTCGTCGGGCGACGTCGGCGCGTGGTCGCGGCCGCTGCTCATGGGCGTG
>JAXDHQ010000237.1:0-14955 GCA_034664395.1 Solirubrobacteraceae bacterium
ACACGACCCTCTACGCCGAGACGCTCGGCGTCGTCCTCATCGGCCAGCTCCTGTGCACCGCCCTGGCGCCGCTCCTGCGCCGCCTGGCCGCCGGCGACGAGCGGCCCGCCATCGCCGTCCCCACCGAGCGCGAGCGCCTGATCACCGAGCTCATCGGCGTCGCCGACCGCCTCGAGAGCCTCGACCGCGGCCCGCAGGTCGCCGCCGAGTCCGAGCGCCTGCGCCGCCTCGCCCGCGCGGCAGCGGCGCTCTAGGAATACCGGCGCGGTCCCGACGCCGTGACGCCGTACCCTCGGGGCTGGGCATGCCCGAGGGCGACACCATCCACTACGCGGCCAACCGGCTGCGCCCGGTCCTCGCCGGCCGCGTCCCGGACGAGCTGGCCACGCCGCACCCGCGCCTGCATCACGACCGGTGGCCCGAGCGCCTCGCCGGCCGCGCGGTCGAGGCGGTCGACGCCCACGGCAAGCACCTCTTCCTGCGCTTCGAGGGCGGCAGCGTCATCCACTCGCACCTGCGGATGACCGGCGCGTGGAGCGTCTACGGCGAGGGCCAGCGCTGGCGGCGCTCGCCGCGCCAGGCGTGGCTCGTGCTGCGCGCCGCCGGCCGCGAGGTCGTGCAGTTCGGCGGTCCGGTCCTCGAGCTCATGACCGCCTCCCGCACGCGCTTCGACCAGCGCCTGGCCGCGCTCGGCCCCGACATCCTCGCCCCCGAGCTCGACGAGGAGCGCTTCCTGCGCCGCCTGCGCGCCGACGACCCCACGCGGACGATCGGCGACGCGCTCCTCGAGCAGCGGACGATCGCCGGCATCGGCAACCTCTGGAAGTGCGAGGGCTGCTTCGCCGCGGCCGTCGATCCGTGGCGCCCGGCGGGCGACGTGTCCGACGAGGAGGCGCTGCGGATCGTGCGGCTCACCCGCCCCGGGATGCAGGAGTCCGCGCGCGACGGCAACCAGACGCGCCACCGCCGCATCTACGGCCGCGCCGGGCGGCCGTGCCCGCGCTGCGGCGCGCCGATCCGCAGTGGTGGGCAGGGCGAGGACAATCGAACGACATACTGGTGTGCTTCATGCCAGCTCTGAAGCGCATCGGTCACAAGGGCGCCGACCTCATCGCCCCCGGCAACACGCTGGAGTCCTTCGACGCCGCGCTCGCGGCCGGCGTCGACATGGTCGAGTTCGACGTCCTTCCCGAGCGCCCCGACGGGACCGGCCGGCTGATGCTCGCCCACGACTACACCGCCGCCGCCGGGCGCACGCCGCTGACGCTGGAGGAGGGCCTGGCCCACTTCGCCCAGGACGCCTGGGCGTCGGTCGAGCTCGACGTCGACCTGAAGCTCGCCGGCTACGAGCAGCGCGTCGTGGACGCCCTGCGCTCGTTCGGCCTCGCCGAGCGTGCGCTCATCTCCACCATGGAGGAGGAGAGCCTGCGGATCGTCCGCGCCGCGGCGCCGGAGATCCGCCTCGGCTGGTCGGTGCCCAAGATCCGCCGCAACTACCTGGCCAGCCCGCTCACGCGGCTGCCCGCGCTGGTCGCCGCCCGCTACGTGCGGCGCGTGCTCCCGGAGCGCCTCGTGCGCGCGATCCGCGAGGGACGCATCGACGCGGTGATGGCCCACTGGGTCCTGGTCGACGAGCGCCTGGCGCGCGCCATCGAGGGCGCCGGAGGCGAGCTCTACGTCTGGACCGTCGACGACCCGACCCGGATCGCCGAGCTGGGCGCCATCGGCGTCACGGGCATCATCACCAACGACCCGCGGCTGTTCGCTACCGCTTGATCACGCACGTCGCGCCGGACTGGCGCAGGGTGCGGTCGTTCGGATCGGCGTGACCGGCCGTCGTGCGGAGCTGCGCCCGGTCGACGACCGTCGTCCCCCGGCGCCACTCGACGTCGACCAGGCCGCGCAGCACCAGGCGCGAGCCCGCCGCCGGCGACGGGAAGGTGAAGGTGGTGCCGCCCTGCACCAGGCGCGTGCCGATGCCGTAGCGGGCGAAGCCGGTGTCGCCGCCGGCGCGGACGCGGTGCCACGCGCGACCGTCGAAGAACTGCAGGCGGATGCGGGCCCACTGCCGGGGCGCGCCCTTCTCGCGCGGGATCGAGATGCGCACGCCGACCGCGCCGGGGCGGGCCGGCGGGTCGCAGACGTTGATCGTCGCCCAGAGCTGCGGATGGGCGGGGGCGCGGGCGAGCGCGGCGCCGGACGGCAGCGCGGCCAGCGCCATCGCGGTCGCCATCGCGGTGGCGGTCGCGGCGGGCCGGCGGGTCACGAGATCTGGCACGTGGCCGCGGAGTAGCCCGCGGGATCGGAGCCCGGGGTGCCGGGGTGCCCGGCCGTGGTGCGCCGGCGCAGGTGGCGGACCACCACGCCGGCGCGACGCCACTCGAACGTCACCACGCCGCGAAGCTGGTGGGGCGGCTGGCCGGCGGGCGGCGGCGTGACCGTGAAGGTCTGGCCGAACTGGCGCGGGCGAAGGCGCGACGGGCCGATGTCGATGAAGCCCGAGTCGGCGCCGGGGCCGAGCTCGTGCCAGCGCGCGTCGGGGAGCGTGAGGTACTGGACCTGGAAGCGCATGAACATCTCCACGCCGCGCGCGATGACGGGGGGCATCGAGCCGCGGACGCCGATCGAGTCCGGGTGGCCGATCGAGTCGCAGACGTTCACCGTCGCCCACGGCCGCGCGCCCGCGGGGAGGATCCCGGGGCGGGCCGAGGCCGGAGCGACGCCCGCCAGCAGGAGAGCGGCGGTCGCCACGGCTGTGCGCATCGCGCTCACACCCGGAAAATACCCTCAGCACCCCACGGGTTTCGGTGGCGTGGACGCGCGTACACGCGCCGGCTCTCCCCGAGCGCTGGCGGCCGGCCCTCCGCGATCGCTTCGCGGCGCTGCGCGGCCAGGGCACCGAGGGGCGGGAGCCTGAGCAGTCTCGTGACGTTCGTGGTGTGCGCCGTGGCGGGTGGCGGTCGCGTCGCGGGCGGCGGGGCGTTGGTGCACTTTGGCGAACCTGGGGTTCGCTTAAATGCGCCAGCGGCCGCTGGCCGTGGCTGGCGCGCGTCGCGCTGCGCAGCGGCGGCGCCCCTCGGTGCCCTGTCGACCACGAACGCCCACGGACGACCGCGCAGCGCGGCGAACCGACACCGCAGCGCCGCGGCACCGAACCCCCGACCCGCCGCCGGCGCCAGAGCGCCGGCGACGGTGGGTCGCGGGTTCAGGCTCGGCTCAGCAGCCCGACTTGTAGAGAGCGGACTGGTTCTGAGCCAGGTTGGCCTTGGTCACCGACACGGAGCCGGTGCCGATCTTCGCCTGGGTCGGCTTGCCAGTCAGCGCGTTGTAGGCCTGCTGCACGCCGTCGGCGCCGATCTCCGCCGGCTTCTGGGCGATGAGCGCCTGCACGATGCCCTGCTTGAGGTCCTCGACCTGCTTGGGGCCGGCATCGAAGCTGACGATCTTCACCTTGCCGAGCTTGCCCGCCTCGCGCAGGGCGCTGGCGGCGCCCTCGGCCGAGAACAGGTTGGTGGCGAAGATGCCCTTGAGGTCGGGGTCCTTGGCCAGCTCGGCCTTGGTCACGGCCGCGGCCTTGGCCGCGTCGTCGTTGTCGTACTGCTGGCCGACGTAGGTGAGCCCGGCCGCCTTCGCGCCCGCGGCGAACCCCTTGGCGCGGGCGTCGGTGGTCGAGATGCCCGGCTGGACGTTGACGACGAAGACCTTGCCCTTGCCGCCGATGAGCTTGGCCAGCGTCGCGGCCGCGGCCTTGCCGCCGCCCTCGTTGTCCGACGCGATCTGCGACACGGCCATGTCGGCCTGGGCCAGCGTCGTGTCGACCATCACGACCTTCGACCCGTTGTCGGCGAGCTGCTTGATCGGGGGGAACATCGCCTTGGTGTCGGTCGGCGCGACCAGGACCGCGTCGGGCTTCTTGGCCGCGACCGCGTTGACGATCGGCGTCTGCAGGCTCGGGTCGAACTTGTCCGGTCCCTGGAAGTTGAGCGTGACGCCGAGCTCCTTGGCCTTCGCCTGGGCCCCGCAGTTCATCGTGATGTAGAACTCGTCGCCCTTCACGCCGGCGATGAGGGTCATCTTGTACGCCTTCTTGGCGCCGGCGCTCGACGAGCTGGTCGACGAGCTCGACGAGCTGCTCGAGCTGCTGCTGCTTCCGCAGGCGGCGACGGCGAGAGCGAGCGCCACGGCCAATGCCGCGACGATCGGGGTCTTGCGTGCCATGTGGGTGGGACCTCCTCCTCCTGGTGGGACATCACCGCTGGTACTGGGACCGGCGGCGCAACTGGTCGAGGTACACGGCGCCGACGAGCACGACGCCGACGGCGATCTGCTGCCAGAACGGCTGCACCCCGAGGATCACGAAGCCGTTCTGCAGGACGGCCGGGATGAACACCCCGAAGACGGAGCCGAGCATCGTGCCGATGCCGCCGAACAGGCTGGTGCCGCCGATGACGACGGCCGCGATGACCTGCAGGTTGTCGGTGTCGTGGCCGCCGATCGTCGTCGTCGAGAAGCGGGCGAGCGACAGGAAGCCGGCGAGGCCGGCGAGCGTGCCGGCCAACGCGTAGACCTTGATGAGGTGGCGGTCGACGGCGACGCCGGCGCGGCGCGCGCCCTCCTCGTTGGAGCCGATCGCGTACGTGTAGCGCCCGAAGCGCGTGGCGGCGAGGATGACGCCGAAGACGATCGTCACCGCGAACGCGATGACCACCAGCCACGGGATCTGGCCGAACAGCCGGCCGGTGCCGATCGTGGTGACGAGCTTGAACGGCACCGAGCGCGCGTCGACCCCGCCGGTGATGACCAGGGCCGCGCCCAGGCTCGCGCCCAGCGTCCCGAGCGTGACGACGAACGGCGGGATCCGTGCCTTGGCCACCAGGACGCCGTTGACCAGCCCCCAGGCCAGGCCGCCGGCCAGGGCGACGGCCAGGCCGACGAGGATGACCCCCCAGTTGTCGCCGCCGACGGCGTTCATCGCCTTGGACGAGACGACGCCGCTGAACACGAGCACGGCGCCGACCGAGAGGTCGATGCCCGCGGTGATGATCACGTAGGTCATCCCCGTGGCGAGCACGAGCAGGACGGCCGCGTCGGTGGCGATGTTGCGCGCGTTGAGGCTCGACAGGAACGAGCTCGGCGACAGGGCGCTGAAGACGAGGATGAGCCCGACGAGGATCAGCCCGATCCACGTGCTCGAGCCGGCGACGAGCCGCTGCCAGAACGGCGCCGGACGCTCGAGGGCCTCCTCGTCGACCTCGGGCTCGTCGGCGGGCGCCGTCGTCGTGACGTCGGTCATGCCGCCTCTCCCTCGTGCTTGATCGCGCCGGTCATGGCCCCGACGACGTCCTCCATCGACACGTCGCCGCGGCGGAAGCGCGCGACGCGCTGGCCGAGCCGCAGCACCTCGATGCGGTCGGCGACCTCGAAGACCTCGGGCATGTTGTGGCTGATGAGCACCACCGCCAGCCCCTGCTCGCGCACGCGACCGATGAGGTCGAGCACGTTGCGGGTCTGGACGACGCCGAGCGCGGCGGTGGGCTCGTCCATGAAGACGACCTTCGACGCCCACGTCACCGCGCGCGACACGGCGATCCCCTGGCGCTGGCCGCCGGACATCGTCGCGACCGACGCCGAGGTGTCCTGCAGGGCGACGCCGAGGTTGCCGAACGCGTCGCGGCTCTGCTCGCGCATCGCCGCCTTGTCGATGAACCCCAGGCGCCCGAGGAGCCCGGGGCGCATGACCTCGCGCCCGAGGAACATGTTGGCCGCGGCGTCGAGCTCGGCCGCGAGCGCGAGGTCCTGGTAGACGGTCTCGATCCCCAGCCTGCGGGCGTCGAGCGGCGAGTGCAGCGTCACCGGCGTGCCCTCGAAGACGATCTCACCGGCGTCGGGCGACTGGACGCCGGCCAGCGCCTTGACCAGCGTCGACTTGCCGGCGCCGTTGTCGCCGACCAGCGCGACGACCTCGTTGGGGTAGACGGTGAAGTTCGCGCCGCGCAGCGCGCGGACGCGGCCGAAGCTCTTGACGATGTCGCGGGCTTCCAGCAGGGGCTCGGTCATCGGGCGTGCTCCTTCGCGCGGGCCGGGACCGCGGGCAGGTCGTCGGCGCTCGGGTACAGGCCGGCCGCGACCCCGGCCAGGAGGGCGGCGCCGCGACAGCCGGCCTCGACGACCGACGGCGACTCGACGGCGCCCAGGCGGCGCTTGGCGTCGAGCACCGCCGGGTCGCGCGCCCAGCCGCCGGTGACGACGACCTTCGTGTGCGGGCCGGCGACGGCGTCGATGTGCCCGAGCGCGTCCTCGACCCCGCGCGCCACCGCGTCGATCGCGGCGCGCCAGATGAGTGCGGGCTCGGCGTCGGGCAGGCGCAGCGGCGGGCGCTGGAGCGAGCGCAGCTCCAGCTCGAGCGCGGGCGCCTCGCCGGGAGCGGTGGCGAGGGCGCCCGCGTCGAGCTCTTCGCGGCCGGCCGGGTCGTCGGGGTCGATGCGCAGGGCCTCGAGGACCTCGCGCAGCGCGAGCCCCGACCACAGGCCGCCGAGCAGCGCCTGGCGGCCGGGTGCGACGTGATGGCCGACGCTGATGCCGCCCTCCACGCTGCGGCGGATGGCGTCGGCGTCCAGGGGTGGCGCGACGACGCGCACGAGCGCCTCGGCCGTCCCGCACGAGTCCAGGACGTCGCCGGGCGCGACCACGCCCACCCCCACCCCGGCGACGAGGTGGTCGTGGCCGGCGACGGTGAGGACGGCGTCGCCGGCCTCGGGCAGCGCCACGCCGTCATTGCGCCCGGCGCCGGTGCCGGCGACGACGAGGTCGGCCAACAGGTCGTCCGGCAGCCCGGCCCACGCGAGCGCCTCGCGGTACGGGGCGACCGCATGCAGGTCGAGCAGGCCGGTGCGCGAGGCGAGCGACAGCTCGGCGACGTCGCGGCCGCCCAGGCGCCGCACGACCCACGAGGCGACGTCGAGCCAGCGCCGCGCCGCGCCGAAGCGCTCGGGGCCGAGGACGTCGCGCAGGTGGCGCAGCTTGGCCAGGGTGCACAGCGGCGTCGCGGGCAGGCCGGTGCGCTCCACGAACCCCGGCAGGTCGCGGGCGATCGCGCGCGCCGCGGCCTCGCCGCGCGCGTCGTGCCAGGCGATGGCCGGGTGCAGGATCCGCCCCCGGCCGTCGAGCAGGACGCCGGTCTCGGCCATCGAGGCCACGCCGATGCCCGCGAGGTGCCCGGCGGGCGCCCCGGCGAGCGCGTCGCGGGCCGCGGCGACGGCGGCCTGGAAGAGCGCCTCGGGATCGATCTGCACGCCCGCCGGCGCGACCTCCCACGGCGTCGGCGCCTGGCCGTGCGCGACCTCGGCGCCGGCGGCGTCCACGACCGCGGCCTTGCAGGTCGAGGTGCCGACGTCGAGGCCGAGGAGCAGCTCGGTCATCCGCCGACCTCCGGCGGGCGGCACGCGATCGCGACCAGCGCGCCCTCGGCCACCACGTCGCCCGCCGCGTGCGGGATCAGCACGGCGTCCCCGCGCGCGACCTCCAGGCCGGCGATGGCGCCCGTCCCCTCCATGACCACGACGACGGCGAAGCCCTGCCCGAGCGCGGCGGACCCGCCATCGGGCGCGACGCGCTGGGCGCGGAAGAACGCGTGCGCGGCCGGCGGCAGCAGCTCGGCGACGGCGCCGCCGCCGTTGACGCCCCCGCGCAGCGGCCCGGCGTCGCGCGCGGAGCGCTCGACGCACTCGAGCGCCAGGTCCCAGCCGAGCCCGAGCGTCGCCTCGCGGGCGTCGTCGATGCCGAAGCCCTCCCACTCGAGCAGGATCGAGAGATCGGTGGGCTCCTGGAGCTCGACGATGAGGACCCCCTCGCCGATGGCGTGCGCGACGCCGGCGGGGACGAAGATCGCGTCGCCGGCCGCCACGTCGACCGGGTTCAGCGCGTCGAGCATCGCGTCGTGGTCCTGCTCGGCGACCCACGCGCGCAGCGTCGCCGCGTCGACGTCGTCGCGGAAGCCGACGTGCACCTGCGCGCCGGGGCGGGCGCCGACGACGACCCACGCCTCGGTCTTGCCGAAGCGCGTGCGGAGGTGGTCGCGGGCGAACGGCCCGTCGGGGTGCAGGTGGACGGGCAGGCGCTGGCCGGCGTCCAGGAGCTTGACGAGCAGCGCCGGGTCGGCGCCGAAGCGCGCGGCGTGGTCGGGGCCCAGCCACGCAGCCGGGTCGGCGGCGATGGCGTCGCGCAGCAGCGTGCCGTCGGCCAGGCGGCTGAGGCCGAGCTCGGACTCGCCGAACACCGTCGTCGTCGAGCCGATCCACTCCTCGGGCACGCGCTCGCCGCCGGGGTCGAAGCCGCGCAGGTCGGCGATCGCCGCTCCGCCGCGGTAGAAGCGCGGGATGCCGTTGGGCGGGAGCTCGATCGCCGGCATGGTCACGGCGGCGGCACCTCTCCCGAGCCGCGGACCACGAGCTCGCACGGGATCGTGCGCCGCTGGGGCAGGCGGTCGTCGCCGTCGAGGCGGGCGTAGGCGAGCTCGGCCGCGATGCGCCCCATCTCCTCGGGCGCGTGGCGCACGACGGTGACGGGCCGCTCGAGCATGTCGGCGAGCTCGAAGTCGTCGAAGCCGACGAGCGCCACGGGGGCGTCGGTGTCGCGCAGGGCACGCAGCGCCCCGAGCGTGTTGCGGTTGTTGGCGGTGAAGATCGCGGTCGGGCGGCGCTCGGGCGGCAGCGCGAGCAGCGCGCGCGCGGCGCTCTCCGACGAACGCGCGTCGTGCGAGCCGGCGCGCACGAGCTCCTCGTCGGGGTGCACGCCGGCGGCGGCGAGCGCGGCGCGGTAGCCCTCCAGGCGCTGGGCGGCCGTGAACAGCCCGGGCGGGTCGCCCACGAAGGCGATGCGCGTGTGGCCCTGGCGCAGCAGGTGCCCGACGGCAGCCCGCGAGCCGCCGAGGTTGTCGAGCAGGACGGTGTCGACGTCGACCCCGCACGGCGGGCGGTCGAGGAAGACGATCGGGGTGCCGGCGCCGATCTCGGGCAGCAGGTAGCGGTGGTCGTCGCCGGCGGGGACGATCAGCAGCGCGTCGACCGAGCGGCGCAGCAGGCGCAGGACGAGCTGGCGCTCGCGCTCGGGGTCCTCCTCGCACGAGCCGGTGATGAGGATGTGGCTGCGGTCGTGCGCCGCGTCCTCGACCGCGCGGGCGATGGCGGAGTAGAACGGGTTGGCGACGTCCTCGATGACGAGCCCGAGCGCCTCGGCCCGACCGTGGCGCAGCGAGCGGGCCACGTCGTTGCGGGCGAAGCCCAGGCGCGCGATGGCGGCCTCGACGCGCGCGGCCGTGTCGGACCGGACGCCCGTCTCGCCGTTGACGACCCGCGACACCGTCTTCAGGCTCACGCCCGCGGTGCCCGCGACGTCTCGCATCGTCGGCCTCGCCACTCTCGCTCTCCTCCGCATAGCCATCTGACAACGTTGTCAGACGCCCATGTCGGACCCTAATCCAGGGCTGACAACGATGTCAAGGGGCCAGCTCGGCGCGCAGCGCGGCCACGCGCGCGGGGTCGACGAGGCCGGCGGTCTCGGTCTCGACGCTGGCCGCGGCGGTCGCCATCCCGTGCACGACGGCGCTCCCCATGTCCTCGCCGCGCTCGAGCGCGACTGCGAGCCCGCCCACGAACGCGTCGCCCGCGCCGATCGGGTTGCGCACGCCGGCGACCCGCGCCGCGTCGATCCACCGCGCCCCGGCGCCGTCGGCCACGGCGGCGCCCGCCGCCGCGGCGGTGACCACGGCATGCGCCGCGCCGCGGGCGACGAGCTCGCGCGCGGCGGCCAGCGCGCGCTCGCGCACCACGCGCGGATCGCCGGCCTCGACCGTCTCGTCGGCGCGTCCGTGCAACAGCCCCTCGGCCTCGGCCAGGTTGGGGGTCACGACGTCGGCGCCGGCCGCGACCGCGGCGGCGAGCTGCGGCCCGGCCACGTCGACCACGGCGAGCGCTCCCCGCTGGCGTGCGACGCCGACGAGTCGCGCGTAGGCGTCGTCCGGCGCTCCCGGCGGCAGCGAGCCGCTGCAGGCGAGGACCGCGTGGCCGTCCAGCGCGGCGGCGATCGCCGCCTCGAAGCGCTCCCAGTCACCGGGCGCCAGTGACGGCCCGGGCTCGTTGAAGACGGTCACCCGCCCGGCCTGCTCGATGACGACCGCCGTCGAGCGCAGCTCGCCGCCGACCGCCACGCCGGTGAGCTCGATCCCCTCGTCGCGCAGGAGCGCGGCCGCCGCGGCGCCGGTGTGTCCGGGGACGAAGCCCACGAGCACGGACGGCCACGCGAGCTCGCGCGCCACGCGCGCCACGTTGACGCCCTTGCCGCCGGGCGTCACGACGACGCGCTCGAAGCGCAGCACCTCGCCCGGGCGCAGCTCGTCGATCGTCAGCGTGCGATCGATCGTGAGGTTGGGGCCGGCGATCACCACGGGGGCTCGCATCCTGCCTATGATCTGACAACGTTGTCAACAACCGAAAGGCCGCCGGTGTCCGCCGCCTATCGCCTCAACCGCCTGTTCCACGCCACGTCCGGCCGCTGCATCGACGTCGCCGTCGACCACGGCGTCGCGGGCGAGGCGCCGTTCCTGGAGGGCATCGAGGACATGGAGCGCGCGGTGGCGACGCTTGTCGACGCCGGCCCCGACGCCATCCAGCTCACCGTCGGCCAGGCGCCCCTCCTGCAGTCGGTGCCGGGCCGCGACAAGCCCGCGCTCGTCCTGCGCGTCGACATCGCCAACGTCTACGGCCCCGACCCCACGCCGGTCCCGTTCAGCCACCTGATCCACGACGCCATCGGCCACGCCGTCCGCCTCGACGCCGCGTGCGTGTGCGTCAACCTCCTCGACGTCCCCGGCGCCGACGACCTGCGCCGCCAGTGCGTCGAGAACATCACCGCGCTGCGCGCGGAGGCCGAGCGCGCCGGCATCCCGGTCATGGTCGAGCCGCTGGTGATGGCGCCGGGCGTGGGCGGCTACGGCGTCGACGGCGACGCCGACCGCATCGTCGCCCTCGTGCGCCAGGCGGTCGAGCTCGGCGCCGACGTGGTCAAGGCCGACCCGACCGACGACGTCGGCGACTACGGACGGGTGATCACCGCGGCGCGGGTGCCCGTGCTCGTCCGCGGCGGCGGCCGCGTGCCCGACGGCGACCTGCTCGAGCGCACCCGCGCCGTGCTCGACCAGGGCGCGCGCGGCATCGTCTACGGGCGCAACGTCATCCAGCACGCCGACCCCGCGGGGATGGTCCGCGCCCTGCGCGCCGTCGTGCACGAGGGCGCCTCGGCGCAGGAGGCCGCCGCCGAGCTTGCGACGCCGGCGCGATGACCGCGCCCGCGGTCCGCGTGGGCGTCATCGGCGGCGGGCTCATGGGCCGCGAGCTCGCCGCGGCGATCGGCCGCTGGAGCGCGCTGGAGGATCATCCGGTCCGTCCCGTCCTGACCGCCGTCTGCGACACGAGCCCGGACGCGCTGCGCTGGTTCGAGCGCATCGACTCCGTCACCCGCCTCACCGCCGACCACCGCGACCTGCTCGACGACGACGCGCTCGACGTCCTCTACATCGCGGTGCCCCACCACCTCCACGAGGCGCTGTATTGCGACGCGGCCGCCGCCGGCAAGGACTTCCTGGCCGAGAAGCCGTTCGGGATCGACCTCCCGGCGGCGCAGCGCATCGCGCAGGCCGTCGAGCGCGCCGGCGTCTTCGTGCGCTGCTCGAGCGAGCTGCCGTTCTTCCCGGGCGCCCAGCTCGCCTACGAGACGATCGCCTCCGGCGCGCTCGGCCAGCCGATCGAGGTCGAGCACGACTTCCTGCACTCCAGCGACCTCGACCGCTCCAAGCCCATCAACTGGAAGCGCCAGGCGCGCTACTGCGGGGAGATCGGCGTCATGGGCGACCTCGGCATGCACGTCTGCCACGTGCCGCTGCGATTGGGCTGGCGGCCGGCGTCGGTGTTCGCCGTGCTCAGCGACCTCGTGCCCGAGCGCCCCGACCCGGCCACCGGCGAGCCCGTCCCCTGCGACACGATCGACAACGCCACGCTGCACTGCGACGCCGGCTTCCCACTGACCCTGCGCACGCACCGCATCGCTCCCGGTCACATGAACACGTGGCGCATCACGGCAACCGGGATGGACGGCGGGGTCGCGTTCTCGACCGCCCGCCCCAAGACGGTCCACCGCTTCGCCGTGCGCGACGGCCGCCAGGTCTGGGAGCGCCTGGAGGTCGGCAGCCAGTCGGTCTTCGCGACGGCGACGAGCCCGATCTTCGAGTTCGGCTTCTCCGACGCGATCCTGCAGATGTGGGCCGCCTTCCTGGCCGAGCGCGCCGGCGCGCTGGACGCCCGGTTCGGCTGCGCCACGCCGGCCGAGGCGCTGGACTCCCACCGCCTGTTCGCCGCGGCGCTGCGCTCGGGCGAGACCCGCCGCGCCGAGCCCCTCTAACCTGAGGACGTGTCCACCGTGGCGGAGAGCGTCGCCCTGCTCGGGCAGGTGCCGGTCTTCGAGACGCTGGCGCCGGACGACCTGCAGCACGTGGCCGAGGTCGCCGTCCCCCGGTCCTTCGCGCGCAACGTGGTCGTCTTCCGCGAGGGCGACGCGAGCGACACCTGCTACGTCGTGCGCTCCGGCCACGCGCGCGCCGTGCGCAAGCACCTCGACGGCCGCACGATCGCGCTCGCCCACTTCGGCCCCGGCGACATCTTCGGCGAGCTGGCCATGTTCGACGACGAGCGCCGCTCGGCCACGATCGAGACGCTCGACGACGTCGAGGCGATCGCCGTGCTCGGGGCCGACATGCGCCGCCTGCTCTCGCGCCACCCCGACATCGCCGTCAAGCTCGTGATCGCGCTCGGCCGCCGCCTGCGCGACGCCAACGAGCGCCTGGCGCGCCAGTCCTTCCAGACCGTGCAGAGCCGGGTCGCCGTCGCCCTCGACCGGCTCGTTCGCCAGGCCCGGGACGAGGGCGCACGCGGTAACGACGTGCTCGTCACCGTCACCCAGGCCGACATCGCGCAGCTCGCCGGGTCCTCGCGCGAGTCGGCCAGCCGCTTCCTGGCCGTCCTCGAGCGCGCCGGCGTCATCACCCAGGGACGCGGGCGCATCACCGTCCACGACCTCGACGCCCTTGGAAACTACGTCTACTGAGTTCAGCGCCGGCGGCGTCGTCGTCCGCGACCGCGCGTGCGTGGTCATCGTCCCGACCCGCCGCGCCGCCGACGGGCGCAAGGTCCTGGCCCTGCCCAAGGGCCACCCCGACCCCGGCGAGTCGGCCGCCGACGCCGCCCTGCGCGAGGTGCGCGAGGAGGCCGGCGTGCAGGCGCGCCTGGTCGAGAAGCTCGGAGACGTGCGCTACTGGTACATGCGGGAGGGGCGGCGGATCGCCAAGGTCGTGAGCTTCTTCCTGCTCGAATACGTCGACGGCGACGTGCGCCAGCACGACTTCGAGGTCGAGGAGGCGGTCTGGATGCCCCTCGAGCAGGCCGCCCGGGAGCTCACCTACAAGGGCGAGCGGGAGATGGCCGCGCTCGCCCTGTCGCGTCTGGGCAGCGCTTAGTAGGGTGCAGCGCGCCATGCAGGTCCTGAACTTCTACTCGACCATCTTCGCGGACCAGCTCAAGCGCGGCCGCAAGACCGCGACGATCCGCCTGGGCGACAAGTCGCACAAGTACCGCAAGAACCAGGCGGTCATGGTGACGATCGGCTACCAGCACTCGCCGCGCGAGAAGATCTTCGACGCGGTCATCGACCAGGTCGAGGTCAAGCGCGTCAAGGAGCTGACGCCGCGGGACATCGAGCACGACAACCCCGAGTTCCGCCGCCACGACGAGATGATCCACTTCCTGGAGCAGATCTACGGCAAGTCGGTCTCGATGGACGACACGGTCACCGTCGTGCGCTTCTCGCAGATCATCGAGCGCCCGCCGCACGTCACCGATGCCCGCCTGGGCATCGGCGGCGCCCAGAACTAGGCTCCAGCAGGCCGCCGAGTGCCCCCGACGGGGCGAAACGTCGCGCTCCCAGGGGGTCGACGCATTGGCACTCGTGTGAACGGAGTGCCAATGGCTCTTGAACCGCGAGCGCGCCGGCAGCTATAGTCCCCCCATCTTTGGCACTCACCGTGTTCGAGTGCCAACACGGATTCATCGAACTCAGCCCCCCTCTCTACTGGAGGTCATTGCCATGAAGCTGAAGCCCCTGGGCGATCGGCTCATCGTGCGGGCGATCGCTGAGGAGGAGACCACCGCGAGTGGGATCGTCCTCCCCGACACCGCCAAGGAAAAGCCGCAGAAGGGCGAGGTCATCGCCGTCGGCGAAGGTCGTTTCGACGAGGACGGCGACAAGCGCATCCCGCTCGACGTGAGCGAGGGCGACACCGTCCTCTACAGCAAGTACGGCGGGACCGAGATCGTCTTCGACGGCCAGGACCTGCTGGTCCTGCGCGAGAGCGACGTGCTGGCCAAGGTCCAGTCCTAAGGAGAACCCGACACATGGCTCACAAGGAACTGAAGTACGACTCTGCGGCGCGCAAGGCCCTCGAGGCCGGCGTCGACGCCGTCGCCAACGCGGTCAAGGTCACCCTTGGCCCCAAGGGACGCTACGTCGTCCTCGACAAGAAGTTCGGCGCCCCGACCATCACCAACGACGGCGTGACCATCGCTCGTGAGATCGAGGTCGAGGACGTCTTCGCCAACCAGGGCGCCATGCTCGTGCGTGAGGTCGCCACGGCGACCAACGACGTCGCGGGCGACGGCACCACCACGGCGACCGTGCTCGCCCAGGCGATCGTCCGCCAGGGTCTCAAGAACGTCGCGGCCGGCGCCAACCCGCTTGGACTCAAGCGCGGCATCGAGGTCGCGGTCGACCAGGTCGTGGCCAACATCGCCAAGCAGGCCAAGGAGATCTCGGGCAAGGACCAGATTGCCCGCGTCGCCACCATCTCGGCCGGCG
>JAXDHQ010000238.1:0-8729 GCA_034664395.1 Solirubrobacteraceae bacterium
GGCGGAACGGCGTGCGCTCCGCCACCGGCTCGAGGTCGCGCATCGCGATCAGCGGCGCGGCCAGCACGCCCGCGTTCTCGGCGGCGCGCGCCGCGCGTTCGGTGGCGTGGACCGGGTCGTTGCCGGCGACGGCGGCGGCGGCGCCGACGGCGCTGCGGGCGGCGATCAGGGCCGCGGCGCCGCGCGGCCGGCGCTCGCCGATGAGCGCCGAGCGCGCGCCGTAGCGTGCGCGGCGCTCGAGGACGTCCAGGCGCGTCAGCAGCGCCGGGTCGATGAGCCGCTCGGCGGCCATGCCCGGCTCGGCGGCGGCGCTCCAGCCGGCGTCGGCCAGCTCGTGCTGGGCGAAGTGCTCCTCGGAGAACCAGTCGCGCAGCTCGGCGCGCCCGCGCGCGGGCCAGAAGCCGCCCACGCCGCGCAGCGCCTCGGTCCGGAACGACACGTTGCCGCCGTGGAACGTGCGTCCCCCATCGGCCACGCCCAGCACGCCGAGGAGCGGATCGGCGAGCCACTCGGGCCGCGGGCCCAGGAACCGCGCGCCGATCGACCCTCCGACGCAGCCGCGATGGTCGGGCGCCGTGTCCCACGCGCGCCGCAGCGCGGTCAGCCAGCCGGGGACGACCGCCACGTCGTCGTCGACGAACGCGAGGACCTCTGCGTTGGTCGCCGCGAGGGCCTGGTTGCGCGCCTGCGCCAGCCCGCGCCGGGCGGCGACGGGCATGACCACGGGCTCGGCGCCCTCGGCCCGGAGCGCGGCGAGGCTCAGCCCCAGCGTAGGGGCCTTCGCTCGGGCACAGATGGCGATCGCGATGTCCACGTTGGCGGCCCCCCCGGGCACCCATCGGATTTCTCCTGCCGCGCTCGGTCTCGTGAACGACGATCCCGAACGCCGAGCTTACCTACGCGCGGAGGGTGTTTGGGCCCGAATGGTCAAAAGCAGGTGGAAATCGGCATCAACGCGCTCCAGCGCCGCCGGTCCCAGATCCTCGGCCGCCATGCCGTAGAGGAACGCGGCCGCGGCCCGCACGTTGCCGTGCTGGCTCACCGTGATGTGTTCGGCGCCGAACACATCGGCGAAGAGCCGCTGCGCCGATCGCGCCGTGAACCGCCACCAGTCGCCCCAGTCGCGCATGTCCTCGCGGCTGATCTGGCTGATGCCCGGCACCGTCGCGAGCAGGACCCCGCCGGGGGCCAGCACTCGCCGCATGCCGGCCACGGCGGCCGGCGCGTCGTAGATGAACTGCAGCGTCTGGGTGCAGATGAAGCAGTCGAAGCGCTCCTCCGGCAGGCCGCTGCGGGTCGTGAGGTCCCCGACGATCGTCGCGTCGGGATGCCCTTCGCGGGCGTAGAGGACGTCGGAGCTCGTGACCCGGTCGCCTCCGTACCAGCGGGTGTAGGTGTCCTCGGCGACTTCGAGCACACGCCCGCGGACGTCGGCGGCGTGCTGGGCGAGGAAGCGCTCGATGTACCAGCGGTCGATCGGCTTGCCGCGCTCGAAGCCGAAGGTCCGGCTCACGGGCTCGGCGGGAAGCGCCGGCAGCGCCGGGTCCCGGCGCCCGCGCGCCAGGCGTCGCGCCACGCGCGCGAGCCCGGCGCGGGCCGGTCGTGGCAGGTGCGCAAGCCCCATCGGGGCGTGAGGCTACTTACGCCACGCGCTCGACGACCATCACCGCGAGCGCGACGACCGCCACCCAGTTGCCCATCCTCGCGGCGAGCGTGGAGCGACGACAGCGCGCCCGGCGCCGATGGAGGTCGCGCCGCGACAGCGAGCTGGCGTAGATCCCAAGGGGTCGATCCAAAGCTGCTCCCGCGCGGATGCAAGCGCCGTGCCCAGGGGCCGTCAATCCGCCGCGCGGCGATGATCCCGCATCCTGCGGACGTTTCCGGGTCGCGAGGCGAGCGTGGGTAAGGTGCCGGCTCGTGCGAACACTCGACATCCGCCTGCCCGGTCCGATCCTGCTGGAGCCCGCCGTCCACGGCGACGAGCGCGGGTTCTTGTGCGAGACCTATCGCCGCAGCACGTTCATGGAGCTCGGGATCCAGGAGGAGATGGTCCAGGACAACCACTCGCGCTCGGGGCGCGGCGTCGTCCGGGGCATGCACTTCAACGTCGACCGCGGGGCGACCAAGCTCGTTCGCTGCGGCCGCGGCACGATCTACGACGTGCTCGTCGACATCCGGCGCGGCTCGCCGACCTTCGGCCACTGGGAGGGCTTCGAGCTCAGCGACGAGAACATGCGCCTGCTCTACGTCCCGGTCGGCTTCGCGCACGGCTTCTGCGTCCTCAGCGACGTCGCCGACGTCCTCTACAAGCAGGACGCCTACTACGACCCCGCCACCGACCGCGGCATCAGGTACGACGACCCCGACGTCGGCATCGAATGGCCGCTCCCGGCCGCCGACCTCATCCCCTCCCAGCGCGACACCGAGGCCCCGCTGCTCAACGAGGTCGCCACCGACCTCCCGTTCGTGTTCCGCTGAGGCGCGGGGAGCCGAGGGGCTCGTCTGGACCCGCTTAGCCCACGAGAATGCCGACAGGCCGCGAGAACCCTAGGAAATAAGGGAACCGGCCGTCGTGGGGCACCCGCAGCCGGAAGACCAAGCGCCCGCGTGCCCGCCGGGCGACGCGGTAGCTGACCCGGTAGGTCCCGTCCGGCCGCGTGGCCGCCGTCGCCACCGTTACGTACGCGCGCCCGCGGCGCTCCTGCAACTCGACGCGGAGGCCCGGCGGGCGGTACGTGCCTGCGACACGCCCGTGGAAGACCGCGCGCTCGCCGGGCAGCACGCTGCGGCGCGGAGCTCTGAGCGACGCTCGTGTCGTCACTTTCACCCGCGCCTGCGCCTCGCCGGCTGGCAGCCCGTCGAGCACGCGCGCGAAGTACGAGACCCGCACGCGCCGCGATGGACCGGCGTGGATGGTGAATCGGAACCGACCCTGCGTGTCGGTTGTCACGTCGCCGGCTAGCTGGGCGAACTGGGGCACTCCTAGGTCGACCGCCGCAGAGACGGTCAGCCGCGCGCCTGTGACCGGCTGGCCGGCCGCGTCTACCAAGCGCCCCACCGCGACAGCCCTGCCGTCGAACGGCACGGTCGCGGATGGCTGCGCCTGGGGCGCCTGGTGGCCGGCCTTTGCTGCACGGCGCACGCCAAAGGTCAGTCGCACCTCGTCGGAGCCCGTGGCACTGCTGCCGGTAACCACCCCATGAGCCCTCGTAACCACCGCAAACGGCTGCGAGGCGACGATGTTCGCTCCCGTGGCGTCGCGGGCGAAGACCTGGATTGCGTGCGGCCCGTCCGACACGCTGGCCGGGTCGAACTGGAGCCTCGAGGCGAAGGTCAGCGGGCACGGGACCCGGGTGCGGTAGGGAGCCCGGCACGTCGCCGTGGGGACCTGCGCCTCGTCGAGGACTTGGCTGTCTACCATCAGCCCCGTCGACGCCACGCCGCCTCCGACGTCGGTGAACGTCGTCGTCAATCCCTGTGGGCTCGTCACGGGCGCAGGGGCCGCGAACATCGGGCTCGACGGCGCCACGGTAATGGTCGGCGCGGTGTTGTCGGTAAGACTAATGTCGGCGCGGGTTACGCGGACGGCGATCGGCGCACGGGTCGTCGGTTCACAGCTCGCCGCGGCGGCGCACTCGACATATACCTGGATCCGATTGATATCCGGCCGGGGAGCGCGCCACACGACGAATGCTTGGTTCGTCAGGGCCGTGCAGGGATCATGGCTTGTGCACGTCTCAATGGTGGCGTATGCCGCCGGCGCGGCAGGGGTGACACCGCGCGCGATGTAGTCATAGCCGGTCCCAAACACAGTCAGCTCGCGCGTCAGCGTGACGCCTCCGACCGTCGTGCCGGCGGGTGCGAAGACCTGCCAGCCGGTGCTGCCAGCTACGGGCGATGGGCTGCCATTCAGCTGCGCCACCATCGCTCCGCGAGTGCTTGGGCAGTTCTCTGAGAAGGCGAGCGGGTGACCCCCGCCAGCGAATGACATCCAACCAGCCGTCGCCGCCGACTCCCCGGCGCACGTGACCACCGTGTACTCGGCCCCTTGAGCGGGCGTCGCAAGGGCGCTGACAGCCAGTACCGGCAAGAGCAAGATGCTCCGCCGCAACGGTCCAAAGCGCATGCCCGTGGAACTCCTCATGCTAGGGACGCACGAGCACCGTGCGCACGGCTGACGTGCCGTTCTCGAAAGGCATCCCGGACTGCTTGAGGACCGAGACACGGAACCTGTAGCGCGTCGTGCGTGTCGTCGCGGTGAAGCGGTAGCTCGTCTTGAAACGACCCCGCGACTGCGGGGTCACCCGAAGCTGACGGAACGATCGGTACCGGTGTCCGACTTGCGCCTGGAGGCTGATGCTCAAGCCTCCGGCTGGCATGGCGCCCCGGATGCTGCCGACGAACGTCACGCGCTGACCGTTGCGCAGCACGTGCCTGTCCGTTCGCAGGACCGCTCCCGCGCGCACCTTGAGCGACAGCGGCCGGCCGGTCGCCTGCTCGTGGCTGTCGCTGTACGGGAAGTACACCAAGTTGACGCTGCGCGAGGGCAGACGTCCGGCCAGTCGGAAATTGATCTCGCCCGTCCTTCCCGTGATGAGCGGCTCGCTGTCGATGCGCCATTCGCCGCCCTCCGCCCGGGTCGCGACCCACACCTGTGCTCCGGCGAGCGGCCGCCCGCCGGCGTCGGTTAGCTGGCCACGAACGGTTGCGCGCGCCGCGAACGCGACGATTCGAGTTCCAGCCACTCGTGCCGCGCGGTGGACAACGGGGAAATACAGACGCAGATTTGCTCCAGAGCCGCCCTGAAGACCGTTGACCCGTCGCGCCGCCCGGATGCTGAACGCGGGGTTGAGGAACCGCCTCGCCGACGGGTCGAAGAAGCTCGCTGGCAGCGGCTGGTTGTCCACGCCCACATAACGGTCGGCGAGGACGACCGAATTTCCGGCGGCGTCGACCAACTCGACCTGCACACGGTGGTAGGCGTCCTCGCCAACCTGGGTGGTGTCCAGCGCAACGGCGACGCTTCCAGATGTCGGACACGGCTGCACGTAGGCGAACTCGTACGGATCGGCGTTCGATGAATCGACATCGCGACACGTGCGATTCCCGAACACACCGCTCGCTCGAACCTGGCCGTCGACGATGACTCTCGCGAGATACACGCCTGCACCTGGGTCGTTGCCATCGACGATCACGGACTTCTGGCCGACGAGTACGGAATCGACCAGAAGGTCGCCGGTGGCGTAGCCCTTCGGGGGACTCGCGTCAGCCACGGAGAACGCAGCGCGTGCGACTTCGAACGCAGCGATCGTGCTCGGATCGCCATAGCAGGCGGTGAGGCATTGGCTTCGGATGCTGAACCCCTGAGCTCCGTCAAGACCAAATGTGGTCGGTGCTGCGCCGTCCCCGACTGGTACGCCGGCGTTGAAGCTAGTGCCGCCATACGACGCTACGGGGTTGACGAACGGATCCGTGACGGCTCGCCCTGGGGCAACCGTGCCGGCCGTCACTTGTCCGTTCGCTTTAGCCGTTCCGGACCACCACAGGCGAACGCTGCTCAGCCGCAGGTCGGGCGGCGCGAGGATCGTCAAGGCGTCGGTGACCGGCTGATCGTTGGTGTTGCCACCCACGATGAGACCGAATGCATTGGGCCGGCCGTCGGGCGTGATGCATGCGTCGGGATTGACGCTGAGGAATTGGACGTTGGCGGTCTCCCGAACCCAATCCTGCAGCACCAGCCCCGCGTTCGACCCCGTCCGGCAGTACCACGCCGTAAAGGTCCCCGCCCGAGCCGTCGGGGTCGGACCGGCTGCCGTAGAGAGGAGGGCGATCGTGGCTCCGCAGAGGATGGCGAGCGGGCGGAGGCCGTGGGGCGATCGCATGTACGCCATAGAGCGCGCGCGCCGCGTTCTCTCCCCTCCGCCGATCAGCACTCCTGATCGTGCGAGATCCATCACCGCGTAGGAGCGTAGGGGAGCCCGTCGCCCCGGCCAAGGGCCGCTCGGCCCAGCCGGGGCGACGACGTTCGTGTGCTTACGCGGTGTCGGACGAGCCGTACGCCCTGATGGCGCCGCGCGGCTGCGCCGGGGCGGACTCGAGGGCGAGGTCGAGGACCTCGGCCACCGTCATCACCGGGTGGAACGACATCTGCTCGCGCACGTCGGCGGGGACGTCGTCGAGGTCGCCGCGGTTGCGCTCGGGCAGGATGACGTCGGTCAGCCCGGCCGCGTGGGCCGCGAGCACCTTCTGCTTCAGCCCGCCGATCGGCAGCACGCGACCCTGCAGCGTGACCTCGCCGGTCATGCCGACCGTGTGCTTGACCGGGCGGCCGCTGAGCAGCGACGCCAGCGCGGTCGTCATCGTGACGCCGGCGCTGGGGCCGTCCTTGGGGATCGCGCCCGCCGGGACGTGGACGTGGAACTCGCGGTCGTCGAAAACGGCGTCGGAGATGCCGAGCTCGTCGGCGTGCGCGCGCACGTAGGTGAGGGCGATCCGCGCCGACTCCTTCATGACGTCGCCGAGCTGGCCGGTCAGCGTCAGGCCGCCGGCGGAGCCCTTCATCCCGTTGGCCTCGACGAACAGCACGTCGCCGCCGGCGCCGGTGACCGCCAGTCCGGTGGCCACGCCCGGCACCGCGGTGCGGGCGGCCGCCTCCTGGAAGACCTTCTGGCGCCCGAGCGCGTCGCGCACGAGGTCGAGGTCCACCACGACCGGGGCCTGCGCCGTCCCCGACGCGATCCGCGTCGCGGTCTTGCGCAGCAGCGTGCCGAGCTCGCGCTCGAGGTTGCGCACGCCGGCCTCGCGGGTGTACTCGGCCACGACCGTGCGCAGGAGCTCGTCGTCCACGCTGACCTCGTCCTCGCGCAGCCCGTTGCGCTCGCGCTGGCGCGGCCACAGGTAGTCGCGGGCGATCGCCACCTTCTCGGCCACGGTGTAGCCGTCGAAGCGGATGACCTCCATGCGGTCAAGCAGCGGGCCGGGGATGGTCTCGGCCTGGTTGGCCGTCGCGATGAACACGACCTCGCTGAGGTCGAGCTCGACGTCGAGGTAGTGGTCGCGGAACGTCGAGTTCTGCGCCGGGTCGAGCACCTCGAGCAGCGCCGACGACGGGTCTCCGCGCCAGTCGGCGCCGACCTTGTCGACCTCGTCGAGGAGGATGACGGGGTTCATCGTGCCCGCGTCGCGCAGGGCGCGGACGAGCCGGCCCGGCAGCGCGCCGATGTAGGTGCGCCGGTGGCCGCGGATCTCGGCCTCGTCGCGCACGCCGCCCAGCGACATGCGGACGAACTCGCGCCCCATGGCGCGGGCGATGGACTCGCCGATCGAGGTCTTGCCGGTGCCGGGCGGGCCGATGAGCGTGAGGATCGCGCCCGCGCGCTTGTCGGCGGCGATGCCGCGGTCGGCGCGCAGCTTGCGCACCGCCACGTACTCGACGATGCGCTCCTTGACGTCGTCCAGGCCGGCGTGGTCGGCGTCCAGCACCTCGCGGGTGTGCAGCGGATCGAGCCGCTCCTCGGAGCGCTCGCTCCACGGCACGGCGATCAGCCAGTCGAGGTAGGTGCGGACCATGTTGCCCTCGCCGCCGCCCTCGCCCATGCGCTCGAGGCGACCGAGCTCGCGCTCGGCCTGCTCGCGCACGGCGTCGGGCATGCCCGCCTCCTCGATCTTGCGGCGGTACTCGTCGACGATCGAGCCGTCGTCCTCGCCGAGCTCGTGGCGGATCGACTCCATCTGCTTGCGCAGCACGTACTCGCGCTGCTGCTTGCCGACGCCGGACTCCACGTCCTCGCGGATCTTGCGGCGGACCTGCAGCTCGGCCAGGCGCTCGCGCTGGAAGCCGAGCGCCATCTCCAGGCGCTCGGTCACGCCGATGGTCTGCAGCAGGGAGAGCTTCTGCTCGAAGGTCAGGTCGGGCGCGTAGCCGGAGGTGTCGGCCAGTGCGCCGGGATCGGTGATCGCCCGCACCCAGGCGGCCACGCGCCCGTCGTCGCCGCGCAGCTCGAGGATCTCCTCGACCGTGGCGCGGTACTCGCGCTCGAGCTCGCGCGTGCGGCCGTCGATCGGCGCCTCGTCGGGGTGCTCGGTGACCTCGACGCGCAGGCGGCCGAAGGCGTCGGCGTGCGCCGCACCGGCGGTGGCGCGGGCGATGCCCTCCAGGACCGCGCCGTGGGCGCCGCCCGGGAGCCGGACGCGCTCGGCGACGCGCGCGATCGTGCCCACGGAGGCGTACTCGCCGTCGTGGCGCGGGACCAGCAGGACGCGCTCGTCGTCGCCGGTGTCCACCGGCAGCGTCACGTCCATCGTGGGGAAGATGACGGTGTCTTCGAGAGGTATGAGGAGCAGCGTTGCCATGGTCAACCTTTGTGAGGTTCAACTATCGAAGCACTCATGGTACCACCAGGTTGAGTCGGGCAAGCTGAGATCTTCTGCGCGTGCCGCCTCGGGAAACGGACCCCGGAACGACGGCCGCCGCCTCGAGGGCGGCGGCGGACGGCCGGCACGAGGCCGGCCGTCGAGATCTCTGTCGGAGCGTCGCTAGTACGCCGCCCCGCGACGACCCGAGAAGAACAGGATCAGGGCGACGATGGCGAGCGCGAACAGCAGCGGGTGCACGATGACCCCGCCGGCGATCGCGATGATCAGCAGAATCACAGCCAAGAGAAGCAGCATTCCGTTACTCCTTGGGTTGGGTGGCAAGGTATTACCCAGTGGACACACCGCAAACGCCC
>JAXDHQ010000239.1:0-4996 GCA_034664395.1 Solirubrobacteraceae bacterium
GCCGCCACGGCCCCGCCTCGGGCGCGACCGACACGAGGACCACGCCGCCGGCGACCGCGGCGGCGAGCGCCACCAGCAGGTCGCCGGCGCGCGACGGCTCGATCAGCGCACCCCAGTGCAGCGCGCCGAACAGCGCGAGCGGCACGAACGCGAGCAGACGCGCCACCTCGGGGCGCGGCAGCGCCCGCGCCGAGGCGGTCGCCCGGCGCGGCAGCGCGAAGGCGCCCATCACGCCACCTCCACCGCTCGGTGGCGCGCGCCGCTGAGCTCGTAGCCGGTGCATCCGGCGACGGTGAACGCCGCCCGCCGTCCGGTCATCGCGCCGGGGACGATCAGCAGCCGTCCACCGCCCGGCGCGTGCGCCAGGGCCCGGGGCGGCCGGCTGGGGACACGCGCGGCGACGTACAGCACGGGGCCGCGGCGCGAGGCAAGCCCGACGACGTTGGGACCGGGGCCGTCCTCGACCAGCGCCAGGCGCACGTGCAGGTGCGGCCACCCCGCCAGCGTCGGCTCGAGCGCGGTCGGGCGCCGGTCGCCGGGCAGCAGCAGCGCGCAGCCGCCGGCCCGCGCCAGGTGCACGCACAGCGACGCGGCGGCGCGGACGGCCGCGTCGAGGTCGTCGGGGCGCAGCGGCGCCCGCGGGTCGACCACGATCAGCGGCCGCGTGTCGCCGTCGGCGCGCAGCCGGCGCTCCATCAGCTCGCCCCCGCGGGCGAGCGCGGGCCAGAAGATGCGCGAGGCGGCCGCGCCGGGCCGGTAGGGGCGCAGGCCGTCGAGGTCGATCTCGGCCGCCACCGCCGGGCGCCCGCGGCGGGCGGCCAGGCCGGTGCCGTCCCCCTCCCCGTGCCCGGCCACGACCGGCTCCAGGCGCGGGAGGACGAGGATCTCGTCGACGTCGCCGGCCACGACCACGCGCGTGGCCAGCCCGAAGGGATCGCGCACCACGATGCGCGGCGGCGGCAGCGTCTTGCGCCCGCGGCGCGCGAAGCGGGCGTTGATGCGCACGTGGGCCCGGCGGCGGCCGGCCGCCATCGGCGCGCCGGCGGGCAGCAGCTCGTCCTCGACGAAGCCGCTGGGGAGCGGCACGCGCCCGGCCGAGACGGTCAGCTCGATCGCCACCGGCTGCTCCTCGAGCGTGCGGCGCGCGGCGATCGAGCGGTGGACGCGGACCCCGCGGGCGCCGAGCGCGACCCAGGCGGCCGCCGCCGCCGGCAGGACGACGAAGGCGACGCCGGGCACGTACAGCGGCGCGGCGTCGAAGGTGGCCGCCGTCAGCGTCAGCACCAGGCCCAGGAGCGCGGTGGTGACGGCGGGCCGCACCAGGGCTCCTACAAGGCCCCTGTCGCCGCCAGCGCGTCGGCGACGACCCGTTCGCCGCTCACGTCCATCGCTTCGGGCGCGAGCACGATCCGGTGCGACAGCACGACGTCGGCCAGCGCCTGGACGTCGTCGGGCAGCGCGTGGTCGCGACCCTGCAGGAGCGCGCGGGCCTTGGCCGCGCGCAGCAGCAGCAGGCCCGCGCGCGGGCTGCCACCCAGCTCGACGCGCGCGTCGTCGCGCGTGCGCTGCAGCAGCCGTACGACGTACGCGCGCAGGGCGTCGGAGGCGTGCACCCGCCGGGCCGCGTCCTGGACGTCGAGCAGCTCGGCGGCGCTGGCCACCGGCTCGAGCACCTCGACGCGATCGGAGACCTCGTGGGCGCGCAGCATCGCCACCTCGCCGGCCGCGGACGGATACCCCATCGAGATGCGGGCCATGAAGCGGTCGACCTGCGCCTCGGGCAGCGGATAGGTGCCCTCGAACTCCACCGGGTTCTGCGTGGCGAGCACGACGAACGGCCGGGCCAGCTCGTGCGAGTGCACGTCGACCGTGACGCGGCGCTCCTGCATGCACTCCAGCAGGCCCGACTGCGTCTTGGGCGAAGCGCGGTTGATCTCGTCGACGAGGACGACGTTGGCGAAGATCGGCCCCGGGCGGAACTCGAAGCGGTCCTCGCGCTGGTTGAAGACGTTGGTCCCGACGACGTCGGCCGGGAGCAGGTCGGCGGTGCACTGCACGCGCGCGAACTGCAGGTCCAGCGCGCGCGCCACCGCGCGGGCGAGCGTCGTCTTGCCCACGCCCGGCAGGTCCTCGATGAGGATGTGACCCTCGGCGACCACGCAGACCAGGACGAGCTCGAGGAGGTCGGGGCGCACCTCGACCGCGTCGCTCACCGCCAGCCCGATGCGGCGCACGAGCTCCTGCGCGGAGGCCAGCTCCCCGCCGCTGACCCGTGCCGGGTCGGGCGACTCCTGCTCGGTGCGCTCCTCGGTGCTCACGCGGTCGTGGTCTCCGTGCGGCGCAGCTCGCTGACCACGTCGAGCACGGCACGCGCGATCTCGGCCTTCGACGCGCGGGGCACGTGGCGCTCGCCGCGCGCGCTGACGATCGTGACCTCGTTCTCGGGACCCTCGAAGCCGATGTCGGTCCGGGCGATGTCGTTGACCACGATCGCGTCCAGGCGCTTGCGCGCAAGCTTGTCGCGCCCGTAGGCGACGGCGCTCTCGTCGCCGTGCTCGGCGGCGAACCCGACCACGGTCTGGTCGGGGCGCCGGCTGGCGGCCAGGCCGGAGAGGATGTCGGGCGTGGGCTCGAGCTCGAGGACGAGGTCCACGCGCTCGTCCTTCTTGATCTTGGCCGTGGCGGCCCGGGCGGGCCGGAAGTCGGCGACCGCGGCGGCCATGAGCAGGACGTCGGCGTGCGGGAACTCGGCGCGGCACGCCTGCTCGAGCTCGGCGGCGGTGGCGACGTCGCGGTAGCGGACGCCGGGCGTGCGCGGCAGGGTGACGTTCGCCGCCAGCACCGAGACCTCGGCCCCGAGCGCGGCGGCCTCGTCGGCCAGCGCGAAGCCCATCCGGCCCGAGCTGCGGTTGCCGACGAAGCGGACGCTGTCGATCGGCTCGCGCGTCCCGCCGGCGGTGACGAGCACCCGCAGCCCGTCCCACGGGCGTCCGCCGCTGGGGGCGACCGCCTCGACGGCGGCGAGCAGCTCGGCCGGCTCGGCCAGGCGGCCGATGCCCCACTCGTGGCGCGAGCCCAGGGCGCCGGTGCCGGGGTCGACGATCATCACCCCGCGCTCGCGCAGCACGGCCAGGTTGGCCTGCGTGGCGGCGTGCTCGTACATGTGGTTGTTCATGGCCGGGGCCACGAGCAACGGGCAGGTGGCGGCGAGGGCCGCCGAGGTCAGGAGGTTGTCCGCCAGCCCGTGTGCGAGCTTGGCGATCGTGTTCGCGCTGGCCGGCGCGATCAGGAAGGCGTCGGCGTTGCGGACCAGCTCGAGGTGGCTGAGCGGGTCGTGGTCGGGCGCGTCCTGGTCGGGGAACGCGCCGCGCGCCGGGTCGCGCTCGAACTCGTCGGTGAGGACCGGCGCCCCGCTGAGCGCCGCGAACGAGGCGGCGCCGACGAAGCGCTGGGAGGTGGGCGTCTGGACGACGCGCACCGCGTGCCCGGCCTTCGTGGCCAGGCGTACCAGCTCGAGTGCCTTGTACGCGGCCACCCCACCGCTGACGCCGAGGAGGACGCGCGCCATGCCTGCGGCCTATCGATACTGGTACTTGATCTTGCCCGCGGCGACCTCCTCGAGCGCGATCGTGAGGTAGTTCTTGGACGAGGAGTCGACCATGGGCGGCGGGAACTCGTCGAACGTCCCCTCGCCGAGGTTGTGGTAGTACGAGTTGATCTGCCGGGCGCGCTTTGCGGCCACGAGCACGGAGGCGTAGTTGGAATCGACCTGCTCGAGCAGCGTGTCGATGCGCGGGTTGATCATGCAACGAGGGTACCAGCCGGGGAAGCCGCCCCGTTCGCGCCGAGCCCCCGTCGCTCAGGCGCTCTCGCCGTTCTCCGACAGCGCGTCGCCGACGATCCGGGCGAGCTCGTCGACGGCGTCCTCGAGGCGGTCGTTGACGACCACGTGCGGGAACTCGCGCTGGGCGTCGAGCTCGGCCTTCGCCACCCGCAGGCGCTCCTCGACCGCGGCGGGGTCGTCGGTGCCGCGGCCGACCAGGCGCGCGCGCAGCGCGTCGAGCGTGGGCGGCGCGATGAAGACCTGCACGGCGTCGGGCCTGGTCGCGCGAACCTGGCGGGCGCCCTGGACCTCGATCTCCAGCACCACGGGGTGCCCGCGCTCGGTGCGCCGCTCGAGCTCCGAGCGCAGCGTGCCGTAGCGGCGGCCCGAGTACGTGGCGTGCTCGACGAACTCCCCTGCGTCGACGCGGCGCTGGAAATCTGCGTCGGACAGGAAGTGGTAGTCGACGCCGTCCTCCTCGCCCGGCCGCGGCGCGCGGGTGGTCGCCGACACGCTGAGCTCGAGCTCCGGCAGCCGCTCGCGCAGCGTCCGGATCAACGTGCCCTTGCCGACGCCCGAGGGGCCGGTGATGACGAAGACGCGTGCCACCCGGCGATCGTACGAGCGCTACCGGCGCAGCAGCGAGACCAGCTCGGTGCGCTGGCGCTCGGACATGCCGCCGATCGTCTTGCTCGGCGAGATCCGGCACTGCTGGAGGACCTTGTTCGCCTTGACGCGGCCGTACTTCGGCACGGCCAGCAGCATGTCGAAGACCTTGGCGGTCTCGATGTACTCGGGCGGCTCGAGCAGGAGCGTGTGGATCGAGGCGCGGCCGCTCTTGAGATCGCGCTTGAGCTGCGCCCGCCGAGTACGAACGACGTTCGCGCGTTCGAGGGCGTCAAGCCGCTGGGTCAGCGACCGCTCGGGCGCCGCCGAGTGCTTGGTCGCGGTGTTGGAGGACGGCGGCATCGACGGCGCCGATACTACATCTTCACTTCGGGGCCGCAAGACATATCTGGCCTAATCAGCCGAATTCACATCGACCTCGACCTGAGGTTCAGATTCGTTCACCCTGGTCGAAGGTGACCCCGCAATTTGCAGGGATTTCAGTTCGCGACGTATGCGAGAAGCCGCAATCGGATCGCGGAAGCTCTCGGTTCCGACAGCCACGAG
>JAXDHQ010000240.1:0-7832 GCA_034664395.1 Solirubrobacteraceae bacterium
GTCGAGAGTAACCGGTAGGGGGGCGCGCTCGGCGAGCGCGGCCACGGCCGCCTCCAGGCCGCGGTCGGTCAGCACCGCCGGGTGGATGCCCCGCGCCAGCTCGCGCAGCTCCTCCAGCGCCCGCGCCAGCTCGTCGCGCGCGCCGTCGAGCATCGTCATCGCCTGGTCGGTGTCGCCGGACTCCATCCGCCGGCGGGCCAGGCCGAGCTGCAGCGAGAGGGCGACCAGCCGCTGCTGGGCGCCGTCGTGCAGGTCGCGCTCGAGCCGGCGGCGCTCGAACATCGAGACCTCCACCAGCCGCGCCCGCGAGCTCTGCAGCTCGTCCAGGCGGGCGCGCAGCTCGGCCTCGAGGCGCTCGTTCTCCAGCGCCAGCGCCGCCGAGGCGGCCACCGCGCGCACGAGGCCGCGCTCCTCGCTCAGCGACTCGTCGTGGATGATCGCCCCGACGCGGATGCCGTCGCGCTCGACCTCGGTCACGGCGCGCCCGGAGCCGGGCCCGGGCAGCTCGACGGGACGGCCGTCGTAGGCGACGTAGTGGCCGGCCGACGGGCGCCAGTAGACGAGCTTCAGCGAACGGTCGCCGAGCGCGTCGGCCAGCGCATGGGCCAGCGAGCGGTCGTCCTCGGGGTTGCTCAGGCGCTCGATCAGCGCCCCCACCGCGCCGGCGCGCGAGTAGCGGCTGCGCACCAGGCCGGCGAGGAACGCGTAGGGCAGCACGGCGAAGGCCACGAGCGCCCCCACGCCGACCACCTTGACCACCGAGTCGGGCACGCCGACGACCTGGAGCAGGAAGTCGACGCCGAGCAGCAGGAGCAGGGCCACGCCGGTCCACAGCATCGGCGCCTGGGCGCGGCGCTGGGGGCGCGTCGTCGCCCGGCGCCTGCGCGCCAGCAGCACGAGCGCGGCGACGAGCACGACCATGGCGACGAAGGTCGAGGCGTAGTTGAACAGCTCGGCCAGGTCCGGGTCGTGGACGAGCGCGAAGGCGTTGCGCGGCGGCCGGCCGCTGAGGCCGCTGGCGACGTTGCCGCCGAGCAGGAAGAACGGCAGGCGCACGGCCAGCGCGTCGAGGTAGCCGGCGATGACGATCGCCCGCTGGCTGCGCGTCTCGAGGCGCCCGGTCGGGAAGGCGAGCACCATGTGGACGACGATCGCCAGGTACAGCGGCGCGACGTAGTTGCCGAACGTGAAGATCGTCGCGTTGTTGGACTCGGTCAGCCCGGCGACGAACCAGCCGAAGCCGACGCTGAGCATGAGCAGCCCGAAGCGGTTGAGCGGGCGCCGCCACCACGCGAAGACGCCGGTGCCGATGAAGCTGAGTCCGATGAGCGGGGCGAGGACGGCGGTGACGAGCCTCTCGGGCTCGTGGTTGGACGTCAGCACGAGGCTGACGTCGAAGCCGGCGAAGATGACCCCGAGGGTGAAGAGCGCGAGCAGCGCGCGGCGCAGGCCGAGCATGCGCGGACCTACAGGAGCTCGGCGATCGCGGCCCCCGACAGGTCGCCCTTGGAGATGAACCCGCGGGCGCCGCTGCCGGAGACGAGCGGTCCGAAGTCGCAGGAGTCGCGGCTGGAGGTCAGGACGACCGCCGGGGCGTCCGCGTTGGCGGTGATGCGCTGAGCGACCTGGAAGCCGTCGAGGTCGGGGAGGTTGACGTCGAGCAGGACGACGTCGGGGTTCAGACGCGACGCCTCCGAGACGCCGGTCGTGCCGTCGGGCGCCTCGCCGACCACGTCGTAGCCCTCCGCCTCGAGCAGCAGCCTGGCGGTGGCCCGGAAGGTCGGATGATCATCGACGATGAGGACGGTGGTGCCCACTGGAGCGATTGTCGTTCAACGGAGGATGTCTCCTGATACGGCTAGCTACACCCGGCTGCGGCGGCAACCTCGCGGAACGCGGCGCCGGGGTCGGGGGCGCCGAAGACCGCCGTCCCGGCCACGAGCAGCGTCGCGCCGGCCTCGACGCACGCGCCCGCGGTCTGGCGGTCGACGCCGCCGTCGACCTCGAGCTCGACGTCCGGGCCGACGAGCTCGCGCATGCGCGCGATCTTGTCCAGCGACGCGGGGATGAACGCCTGGCCGCCCCAGCCCGGGTTGACCGACATGCACAGCGCCAGCCACAGGTCGCCGCGGACCTCGGACAGCGCCTCGACCGGCGTCGAGGGCGTGAGGGCCACGCCCGCGGTGCAGCCCGCCTCGCGGATCGCCTGGATCGCGTAGTGCACGTGCGGCGTCGCCTCGGCGTGCACCGTGATGTTGCTCGCCCCCGCGCGCGCGAACTCGGCGACGTGGCGCTCGGGCCGCTCCACCATCAGGTGGACGTCGAGCAGCACGTCGAACTCGCGCAGGGCGGCGACCGCCTGCGGGCCCATCGACAGGGCCGGGACGAAATGGCCGTCCATCACGTCCACGTGGATGACCTCGGCCCCGGCGTCGACGACCTCGCGCACCTGCTCGCGCAGGCGGCCGAAGTCCGCGGCCAGGATCGATGGCGCGACGCGGGGCGTCATACCTCGATGAGCATCGAGCCGCCGCAGTGGTTGCAGGTCAGCGTGGCCGTGCTCGACATCCGCACGATGGTGGAGTGCTCACCGCAGTTCGGGCACACCGAACGCAGCTCGAAGCGGTGCAGGCAGAACACGCAGCGGTAGCGTCCGGGCAGGTTGGACGGCCGCAGCCAGGGCTCCGAGCAGGACGGGCATCGAAGGCCGAGGTCAACCTCCATCGCGGGCAATATAGAAGCCATCGGTGTCGTCCACGTGCGGGAACGTACGCCGCTCGTCCCCCGTGACCAGCCGCTCCTCGTCCGGAGAGAGCGTGCAGACGGAGTACACGAGCGTCCCGCCGGGCGCCAGCGCGCGCCGCGCTGCGGCCAGCAGGGCGTCCTGCTCGACGGCCAGCGCCGCGATCGCGGCGGGGCTCGCGCGCCAGCGCAGGTCGGGGTGCGAGCGCAGCGTGCCCAGCCCCGAGCACGGCGGGTCGAGCAGCACGCGGTCGAAGCCGTGGTCGCCCTCGAACGCCCGGGCGTCGGCGCAGACGACCGTGACGTTGGCGGCGCGCAGCCGCGCGCACGTCGCCTCCAGCGCCTGCGCGCGGCGCGGATGGCGCTCGACCGCGACGACCTCGCCGTCGCCGCCCATGAGCGCGGCCAGGTGGGTGGTCTTGCCCCCGGGCGCGGCGCACAGGTCGAGCACGCGCTCGCCGGGCCGGGGGTCGACCAGGCGGCCGACGAGCTGGCTGGCGCGCGACTGCGGCGTGAAGGCCCCGGCCGCGTAGCCGGGGTGCCCGAGCGCGTCGAACGGGCCCTCGACGACGATCGTCTCGCCCTCGCGCCGGCCGGGCACGTCGTCGAGGTCGAAGTCGACGAGCGCGTTGACGCGCAGGGCGAGCTCGGACGGCTCGTTGTCGGCGGCCAGCAGCGCGCGGGTGGTCTCCGGCCCCAGCCACCGCCACCACAGCTCGACCAGCCACTGCGGGTGCGAGTGGCGGATCGCGGCGCCGGCCGGTTCGTCGTCGGACGGGAGCTCCACCCCCTCGCGCTGCACGCGGCGCAGCACCGCGTTGACCAGCCGGTGGCCGGGGCTGGGCTTGGCCAGCTCGACCGCCTCGCCGATGGCGGCGTGGGCGGCGACGCCGTCGAGGAACAGGAGCTGGAACAGGCCGAGCTGCAGCGCGGCCCGCACGCCGGGGTCGAGCGAGCGGTCGACGTGGCGGGCGATGACGTGATCGAGCGTCAGCCGCCGCTGGACCGTCCCGAACGCGAGCTGCTTGGCCAGCGCGCGGTCGCGCGGCCCGAGTCCGCGCGCCTCGCCGTGCAGGGCGCGGTCGGCGTAGGCGTCCTGCGCGAGCGCGCGGAGCACGACGGCGTGGGCGGCCCGGCGCGCGGGGCTGATCGCCGCGGCGCTCATCCGCCGACCAGCCCCCGCAGCTCGGCGAAGGTCCCGGGCGCGGCGGCGACGTGCCACCTGAGATCCTCGCCCTCGACGACCGCGGTGCGCCCGCCCGCCTCCTCGACCAGCAGGCGGCCGGGCAGCCAGTCCCACGGGTCGACGTCGGGCTGGGCCCACCCGTCGATGCGCCCGGCGGCCAGCCACGCGAGCTCGAGCGAGCCGGCCCCCCCCATGCGCAGGACGGCGGGCGCGGCGACGAGCGGCCCGAACGCCGCCATCGCGGGGGCCCCGCGCAGCTTGTCGGCGCGCAGGAAGCTCGACACCATGGCCTCGGCGAGCGGCGCGCCGTCGCGCACGCGCAACGGCGCTCCGTCGCCCGTGGCCCCGACGCCCCGGGCGGCGCAGAACAGCTCCTCGCGCACCGGATCCAGGACGGCGGCGGCCAGGGGCTCGCCGTCCTCCTCCAGGGCCACGGCCACGCACCACTGCGGGATGGCGCGCAGGAAGTTCACCGTCCCGTCGAGGCCGTCGACGTGCCAGCGCCGCCCGCCCCCGCCGACGCGCGTCCCCTCCTCCCCCGTGATCGCGTCCGCCGGCCGGGCGTCGCGCAGCACCGCAACGATCGCGTCCTCGCTGGCGCGGTCGGCGGCGCTGACGAGGTCGGCGGGCGAGCTCTTGCGCCGCACGTCGAGGGCGTCGCCGGCCACGGCCAGCGCGGCGGCGGCCCCCGCGCGGACGGCGGCCCGAGCCAGCTCGCGGTCGCCGGTCACGGTCGCCCCGCGTGCCCGCGCAGATAGTCGGCGTAGGCCATCGGCCGGCCGCCCGCCGGCTGGACCTCGACGAGCTCCAGCGTGCCGTCGTCGGCGACGCGGGCGCGGCGCACGCCGAGGAACGTGCCGTCGCCGAGCGGCAGGCGCGCCCCGATGTGCGGGTGCAGCGCGCGCACGATCCGCTCGTTGACCTCCGCCGGCGCCGTCGGGTCCAGCGTGCGGTCCTCGCCGGTGATCTTCTCGGCGTAGGTGACCCCGGCCTCGTCCTGCTCGACGAAGGACGGCTGCTCGTCCAGCGCGCGGACCAGCAGCCGCGCCCCGAGCTCCTCCAGGCGCGCCGCGAGCGTGCCGTAGTCGTCGTCGGGCCGGATCTCCTCGTCGGCGGCCAGGCACACCGGGCCCGAGTCCAGCCCGGCGGTCAGGCGCATGATCGAGACGCCGGTGCGCGCGTCGCCGGCCATGATCGCCCGCTCGAGCGGCGCCGCGCCGCGCCACCGCGGCAGCAGCGAGGGATGGACGTTGAGCATCGGGAAGTCGCTGAGCAGCGGCTCCCTGATGAGCGCGCCGAAGGCGCAGACGACGACGGCGTCGGGCTCGGCGGCGGCGATCCGCGCGCGCGCCGCGTCGTCGTTGACCGCCTCGGGCTGGAAGACCTCGAGCCCGAGCTGCGCCGCCGCGGTGGCCACGGGCGGCGCGGTGAGCCGGCGCCCGCGGCCGGCCGGCCGGTCGGGCCGCGTGACGACCAGCGCCGGACGGTGCTCCGAGGCGGCCAGGCGCTCGAGCACGGTCGCCGCGAAGGCGGACGTGCCGAGGTAGACGGTCCTCAACCCACCTCGAGGCGCTCGCGCAGCGCCCGCATGGCTTCCTTGCGTTGGTCGCGTGACGTCCGGTCGAGGATGAGCACGCCGTCGAGGTGGTCGATCTCGTGCTGGATCACGCGCGCCTCCAGGCCGCTGGCCTCGACGACGATCGGCTCGCCGGCCTGGTCCTGGGCGCGGACGCGCACGTGCACCGGGCGCTCGACGTCGACGTGGACGGCGGGCAGGCTCAGGCAGCCCTCCTCCATCGTCTCCTCGTCGCGACTGGACCACTCGATCTCGGGGTTGACCAGCGCGTTGACCGGGCTGTCGTGCTCGACCCGGTAGACGAGCACGCGGTGCAGGGTCCCGACCTGCGTCGCGGCGAGCCCGATGCCGAGCGAGTCGTGCATGATCGTCCCCATCCGGGCGATCTCGTCGCGCAGGCGGTCGTCGAAGACCTCGACCGGCCGCGCCCTGGAGCGCAGGACCGGGTCGCCGAAGCGGCGCACGTGGGCGAGCGCCGCGTCGCGGCGCGCGGCGACCTCCGGATCCAGGGGCGGCGGCCCCTCGGTCGCGGGATCCTCGATGACCTCGGTGTCGTACTCGGCCATGTCCTAACGCGGCAGGGTAGCTACTGCGGGTCGACATCCACGCTGAAGGACGCCGCCTTGTGCCCGCGGCCCGAGGCGACGGCGTCGACCGCGGCGCCGACCTGCTCGACGGCGGCGGAGCGGTCGCTCGCCTTGACCACGACCTGGGCGCGCTCGCGGCCGCGCAGGCGGAAGAGCGGCGCGGGCCCCAGCGCGTCGGTCAGGCGCTCGCGCACGGCCCCGGCGGCGGCGAGCGCGGCGCCCGCCTCCGGCGACGAGCAGACCACGCGGATGAGCGTCGAGAACGGCGGATAGCGCAGCGCAGCGCGGCGCTCGAGCTCGCCGGCCAGGAAGCCGTCGGCGTCGTGGCGCGCGGCGAAGCGGATGCACGGCGCCTCGGGCGCGAGCGTCTGAACGAGCACGCGGCCGCCGGCCGTGCCGCGTCCCGCCCGGCCGGCGAGCTGGGTCACCAGCGCGAACGTGCGCTCCTCGGCGCGGAAGTCGGGGAAGCGCAGCGTGCCGTCGGCGTCGAGGACGATCCCCAGGTCGAGGTCGGGGAAGTCGTGGCCCTTGGCCACCATCTGCGTCCCGACCAGGACGCCGCGCGGCGCCGCCTCGAAGGCGGCGAGCACGCGCGCCGGATGGGCGACGTCGGCGTCGAGGCGGAAGATCGGACGGTCGCCGCCGCCCAGGTCGGCCTCCAGGCGCTCGGTGCCGGTGCCGTGGCGCGCGATCGAGACCGATCCGCACGTCTCGCAGCGCTCGGGCACGCGCTCGCGGTGGCCGCAGTGGTGGCACGCCATCAGCCGCTCGGCGCGGTGCAGGACGAGGCTGACGTCGCACGACGGGCACTCCCACGCGCGCCCGCACGAGCGGCAGGTCAGGAAGTTCGACCACCCGCGGCGGTTGAGCAGGACGATCGCCTTGCGCGCGTCGGCCAGCGCCTCGTGGGTGCGCGGATGCAGCGCGTGCGCCGCGTCGCGCATGTCGACGACCTCGACCGGCGGCAGCCGAGCGCCGTCGACGCGCTCGGGCAGGCGCAGCCGGCGCAGGGCGTGGACCGACTCGGGCCGCGGCGTCGCGCTGCCCGCGACCAGCACGGCGCCCGCGCGCTCCGCGCGGCGCTCGGCCACCCGCCGGGCGTCGTAGCGCGGGTCGCCCTCGTGCTTGTAGGAGGCGTCGTGCTCCTCGTCGACGACGATCAGGCCGAGCTCGCGCACCGGCGCGAAGACGGCCGAGCGCGGGCCGACGCACACGCGCGCCTCGCCGGCGCGCAGGCGCGCCCACTCGTCGTGGCGCTCGCCGGCCGACAGGCGCGAGTGCAGGACGGCCACGGTGTCGCCGAAGCGCGCCACGAAGCGGGCGACGATCTGCGGGGTCAAGGCGATCTCGGGGACGAGCACGATCACGCCGCGCCCGCGCGCGAGCGCGTCGGCCGCGGCCTGCAGGTAGACCTCGGTCTTGCCCGAGCCGGTGACCCCATGCAGGAGCAGGCGCTCGCCGGGCGCCCCGGCGACGATCGCCTGGAGCGCCGCCGCCTGGTCGGCGGTGAGCTCCGGGCGCTCGCGGGCGGCCCCGACGGAGATGTGCTGCGGCGCGCGGCGCACGACGCGGGGCGCGATCTCGACGAGGCCGCGCGCCTCCAGGCGCCGCAGCGCGGCGAGGTCGTCCCCGGCGAAGCGCGGGAGGGTGTCCAGCAGCGCGCGCTGGCGGTCGGTCGGCGCGCGCTCCGGCGACGCGCCCGTCGGCTGCGCCCACAGCGCCGTCTTGGCCCGCGTCCCCT
>JAXDHQ010000241.1:0-8116 GCA_034664395.1 Solirubrobacteraceae bacterium
GGCATCGAGGCGGCCGCGCAGGACATCGGCGCGACGGCCTTCGTCCACGAGTCGTCCGACCTCGACGGCGCCGCGCGGCTGGTGGCCGAGGTCCAGGAGCGGCTCGGCCCCGTCGACGTGCTCGTCTGCAATACCGGCGGCCCGCCGGCCGGCGCCGACGCGCTGGGCTTCACGCGCGAGCAGTGGCAGGCCGCCTACAGCGACCTCGTGCTGGCGCCCATGGCGCTGATCGAGGCCGTGCTCCCCGGCATGCGCGAGCGCCGCTTCGGCCGGATCGTCAACGTCGTCGGGCTGTCCGTGCGCGAGCCGATCCCCAACCTGATGCTCTCCAACGTCCACCGCGCCTCGATGGTGACCGCGTTCAAGACGATCGCGCGGCAGGTGGCCGGCGACGGCGTGACGCTCAACAGCGTCCTGCCCGGGAGCATCGACACCGAACGGGTGATCTCGCTCGCCGGCTCGCGCGAGGCCGCCGAGGAGCTGGCAGCGCGCGAGATCCCCGCCGGCCGCCTGGGCTCGGTCGAGGAGCTCGCCGCCGTGGCGGCGTTCCTGTGCTCGGCGCAGGCGAGCTACGTGACCGGCGAGCTGATCGCCGTCGACGGCGGCGCCGCGCGCTCGGTGTTCTGAGTCGCGACTTCGACGCGGCCGCGACCGTGCTCCTTCGCCATGTACAGCGCGCGGTCGGCCTGGCGCACGACGCTCGCGCCGTCACCGGCGTCGGCCGGCATGGTGGCGACCCCGAGGCTGGCGGTGACGCCGCGCGGGACCGTCGGGACGTCGACCGCGGCGATGGCCAGGAGGAGCTTCTCGGCCACGGCCCGGCCACCGGCCCTGTCGGTGTCGGGCAGCAGGACGATGAACTCCTCGCCCCCGTAGCGTCCGGCGAAGTCGCTTGAGCGGATCGTCCCCTGCAGCGCCTGCCCGACCGAGGCCAGCACCTCGTTGCCCGCCTCGTGGCCGAAGTCATCGTTGAGGGACTTGAAGCGGTCGAGGTCGATCATGATCGCGGTCAGCTCCGCGCCGCTGCGCGCCGCCTGGGCGACCATGCGCTTGAGCGTGTCCTGCACCGCCCGTGCGTTGGGCAGGCCGGTGAGGCTGTCCGTGGCGGCGCGCCGCTCGGCCTGGGCGATGGTCCGCAGGTTGGCCAGGACCGGTCCCGCCTGGGTGATCGACTCGCGCACGCGCGCGGTCGCCTCGTCGTCGAGCGGTTCGGGATGGGAGACGAGCACCGAGCCGATCACCTGGCCGCCGACCAGCGACGGCATGCAGGTCGTGTTGGCATCGCCAACGGCGCCGCACAGCTTGCACGACAGCAGCGGCCTGGCGTCCGGGCCCTCGTAGTGAGGCCGGCCGTAGCGGATCGACAGGCACGAGCGCGCGTCGGTCTCGGCCAGGATCTTCGTGAGCGCCTCGTCGGCCTCGATCCCGACGCCGGAGTCGAGGCGGTTCTCGGAGTTGTTGCGGCGCAGGATGACGGCCTTCGCCGTGTGGAGGGTGCGCTCGAGGTGGTGCTTGAGCATCGTGTGCGCCTCCTCCTCGCAGCCGGCCATCTGCATCGTCTCGGAGAACTCCTGCTGCTCGGTGGCGTACCGGCGCGCCCGGCGGGCAGCGTCGTCGGCACGCCGGCGCGGACGGACGACGAGCGCGTAGCCCACGAGGATGAAGAGGAGGCTCAGGACGGTGATGACGCTGACGGGCAGGATCTCGGCCCGGCTCTGGGCCTGCTGGCGGCGCTGGTCGAGCATGCGCATCACTGTCGCGATGCGCTTGCGGAAGTCGTCCATGATCGCCTTGCGCCGCAGCGCCGCGTCGACCCGGGGCGCGGGGCCCTCGACCTCGGTCGTCGCGATCGCCCGCTCCGCCGCGGCCTGCCAGCGGCGCGCGACCGCCTGGGCATCCTGCACGTGCGAGCGCAGCCCGCGGTCGCCGCTCGTCGCGATGAGGGCGTCGCTGAACGCGGCGTCGAAGTCGTCGTGGCCCGGCTGGTAGGACTCCAGGAACAGCCTGCGGCCGGTCAGCGCGTAGCCGCGCACCCCGGTCTCCTGATCGAGCATCGCGGTCAGCATCGACTGCGCCGCGCGCATCTGGAGAAAGGTCCGCTCCGACACGCTGCGCTGCTCGGCGGCCGGCAGCCACACCGCGACGGCCGCCACCAGGATCCCGACTACGCACAGCAGCGCGGGCACGCGCAGTCGCGCCAGCGCCGACGGTCGGGGCTCGCCTACGGGACGGCGTGCAGGAGCGAAAGGACTCACAAGAGGGGTGCTGCCTGAGACCGGGGAAACGTGTTCTACCTAGGCACAGTCATCGGTCCCAGCCAGCGCCCCTTGAGCGCCCTTCGCGCACCGTGTCAGCGCGCATACCCCCAGGGGGAATCGAACCCCCGACTCCGGCTCGAAAGGCCGACGTGTTAGCCGCTACACCATGGGGGCGAGCGGTCAGGGGAGTCTAGATGGCCGCTTCGTCCGGGCCGGGTGGGAGGAGCATCACCCCCTCGGCTGCGGCGTAACACGAACACATGTTCGCATGCCATCGGACGACCATGCGCCCCCCGGGACTCGAACCCGGACTCGCCGGTTTAAAAGACCGGAACTCTGCCAATTGAGTTAGAGGCGCAGGGCTTCAGTCTCGCATGTCGGCCGGTCCCCGCGCAGGCGCCGGCTCCGCGCGCTCAGCGGCGTCCGCCGAGCCGGCCCAGCAGCAGCTCGATCGAGCGCTCGAGCTGCTCGAGGGAGGCGTCCTCGACGCGGCGGATGCCGCACGAGCGGTTCAGCCAGCGGTTGATCTCGGCGTGGGTGCCGCCGCCGGTGCGGCGCAGGTCCGCGACCAGGCGGTGGCGCTTGTCGCGCAGCCGGGCGCGCCGCTCGAAGGCGGGCAGCTCGGCCTCGTCGTCGGCCGCCGCCACGGCCCCGCGCGCTGTCGTCGTCACGCCAGCCGGCGCGGCCGCGCCCCCCGGCGGCCCGAACAGCGCGAGCTGGGGCGCCACCTCGGCGGCGATCGGGACGAACGCCTCGGCCTCCCCCGGCTCGGTCTCGAGGCGCTCGGGCCGCTCGTCGAGCTCGTCGGAGGCGTCGTCGGGCGGGCGCAGGACGTGGAGCAGCTCGCGCTCGACCTCTCCGGCGTGGGCGCGCAGGACGGGGTCGGCCGGCAGGTAGAGCCAGCTCCGCTCGTCCCGGGGGCGGTTGGGAAGCGTCCGCACGAAGCGCCCGACGATCTGGCGGAAGATCAGTGGCGTCTTGGCCGCCGTGGCGTAGACGCCCACGCGCAGGCGCGGGATGTCGACGCCCTCGCTGACCATGTTGACGGCCACGATCCACGGGTCGCGCGAGCGCGTGAACGCGTGGAGCTGGTCGGCCGCGCGGGCCTCGGTGTGCAGCACGACGGTCGGCGCCCGTCCCGTGACCTCGCGCAGGACCCGAGCCACGGCGCGGGCGTGCTCGCCGTCGGCGGCCACCACCAGCCCGCCGGCGTCGCGGTGGCCCTCGGCGCGCACCTGCTCGAGGCGCTCGTGCGCGCTGGCCAGGATGCGCGGCAGCCCGTCGGCGAGCTCGACCGAGATCGCGGTGCGGTAGCGCCTCCCGGCCTCGCGCGCCGCCAGCGCGTCGGCGAACGACGCCTCGACCAGGTCCTCGCCGCTGCGCCACTGCAGCACGCCGTCGTAGGGGACGAAGATCACGGGCCGGCAGATGCCGTCGCGGACGGCGTCGGCGTAGGTGTAGGAGACGTCGGGCACGGCCACGCCGTCCTCGTAGCGGACGCCCGGGATCGCGCACTGGTCGGAGCGAAACGGCGTCCCGGACAGCAGCAGCCGGCGCCCGGCGCCGCCGAAGGCGCGGGCGAAGCCCTCGCCCCACGCCAGGTCCTCGCCGAGGTGATGAGCCTCGTCGGCGATCACCAGCGTCGCCTCGGTGGCGTGGCGCGACCAACGCTCGGCCGCGCTCGCCACGCGGGAGTAGGTGACCGCGACGCCGTCGAAGTCGCGCGGCGGGCGCAGCTCGGAGGCGTCGGGGGCGAGGTGGACGCCCAGCCGCGCGGCCGCCCGCGCCCACTGGCGCGTCAGCGGCGTGGTCGGGCAGACGACCGCGACGCGCCGCACGACGCCGGCCCGCAGCAGCTCGCGCGCGAGCACCAGGGCGGGGCGCGTCTTGCCGGCGCCGGGCGCCGCGGCGACCAGGAACGGCCCGCTCGACCATGCGCGCATTGCCACGAGCGCGCGATCCTGCCAGCCCCGCAGCGAGGTCGCGGGCTGGCGTTCGGTCGCAGGCACGGACGCGGCATGGTGCGCGACGCGCCGGACGGACCGCCGCCCCGGGGCGCCGCGCGGCCCGCTCAGGTGACGACGTTCCAGGGCTCGACGCGCCAGCTCTTCACGAGCCCCGCCTCGGCGTACGGGTCCTGCGCCACGAACTCGTCGGCCGCCGACGCGTCGCCGATGCGCAGGACGAACGCGCCGCTGTGCGGCGGCTCGCCCAGCGGCCCGGCCATCACCAGGCGCCCCTCCTCGTGCCAGCGGTGGATGAGGGCGAGGTGGCCGTCGCGGTGCGGCGCCCGGCGCTCGACGAGGTCGGGCACGTAGTCGTAGAAGAGGATGTGCAGCTTCTCGGGCATGGCGGTCAGACTCCCAGATAGGCGTCGGCTTCGACCTCGACCAGCATGCGGGCGTCGATGAGCGCTCCCACCTGCACCATCGCGGTCACCGGGCGGACGTCGGCGAAGGCCTCGCCGTGCGCGCGCCCGACCGCCTCCCACTGCGAGATGTCGGTGACGTACATGCGCGTGCGCACGACGTCGTCCAGCCGCGCGCCGACCTTCGCCAGCGCGGCCTCGACGTTGGACAGGGCCTGCCGGGTCTGGGCGTAGGGGTCGCCGGCGCCCACAATCGCGCCGTCCTCGGTGATCGCCGTGCAGCCCGCGACCCACACGTGCGACCCGGCGCGCACGACGCGGCTGTAGCCGATGATCGGCTCCCACGGCGCGCCCGAGCCGTGGCGCTCGACGGTCAATGGCGGAAGTGGCGCCGGCCGGTGAAGACCATGGCGACGCCGGCCTCGTCGGCCGCGCGGATGACCTCGTCGTCGCGGACCGAGCCGCCCGGCTGGACGATGGCCGTCACGCCGGCCTCGATGGCCAGCGCGGGACCGTCCGCGAACGGGAAGAAGGCGTCGGAGGCCATGGCCGCGCCGCGCATGTCGTCGAGGCGGCACTTCTCCACGGCCAGGCGCACCGAGTCGACACGGCTCATCTGGCCGGCGCCGATGCCGACCGTGGCGCCGCCGCGTGCGAGCACGATCGCGTTGGACTTCACGTGGCGCGAGATCCGCCAGGCGAACACGAGGTCCTGCCACTCCTCCTCGGTCGGCGGACGGCCGGTGACGACCTCCATCCCCGCGCGCGAGCCGGCCTCCTGGTCGCGGTCCTGCACGAGCAGGCCGCCGGTGACCTGGCGCACGTCCTTCTCGCCCAGCAGCGGCAACCGCCGCTCGCGGTCCTCGAGGATGCGCAGGTTGGGCTTGCGCGTGAGCACCTCGAGCGCGCCCTCGTCGAAGCCGGGGGCGAACACGACCTCGACGAACTGCTCGGCGATCGCCTCTGCCGTCTCGCGGTCGACGCGGCGGTTGAAGGCGATGACGCCGCCGAACGCGCTGAGCGGGTCGCAGGCGAAGGCGCGCTCGTAGGAGTCGCGCGGGCCCGCGCCGGTGGCCGCCCCGCACGGGTTGTTGTGCTTGACGATCGCGCACGCGGGCGGGTCGAAGTCGCGCAGGAGCGAGCGGGCGGCGTCGAGGTCGAGGACGTTGTTGAACGAGATCGGCTTGCCGTGGTGCTGCTGGACCTGGCTGAGCACGTGGGCGCGCGCGCCGACCTGCGCGTAGTAGGCCGCGCGCTGGTGGGGGTTCTCGCCATAGGGGAGGTCGACGATCTTCTCGAACGCGTGCACGTGCAGGGGCGGGAAGTCCTCGTCCTTCTCGGCGAACCAGCGGCTGATGGCGATGTCGTAGCGGGCGGTGTAGGCGAACGCCTCGGCGGCCAGCGCCTCGCGCGTGGGCACGCTCAGAGTCCCGCCCGCGGCGCGCAGCTCGTCGAGCACGGCGTCGTAGCTCTCGGGCTTGACCACCACGGCGCTGAACGCGTGGTTCTTGGCCGCCGCCCGGATCATCGTCGGCCCGCCGATGTCGATGTTCTCGATGACCTCGCCCTCGTCCACGCCGGGGCGGGCCGCGGTGCGCTCGAACGGGTAGAGGTTGACGCACACGAGGTCGACGAACTCGATGTCGTGCTCGGCGGCCGCCCGCAGGTGCTCGCGGTTGTCGCGCACGGCGAGCAGGCCGGCGTAGAGCTTGGGGTGCAGGGTCTTGACCCGGCCGTCCATGATCTCGGGGAAGCCGGTGAGGTCCTCGATGGCGCGCACGTCGATGCCCGCGCCCTCGAGCTCGCGCGCCGTGCCGCCCGTCGAGACCACCTCGACGCCGAGGTCGGAGAGGCCGCGGGCGAAGTCGACGATGCCCCGCTTGTCCGATACCGACAGCAGCGCCCGGCGCACGCGGACGGCCCCGGGCTCGGTGACCTGCTCCTGCGCTCCGGTGGAGGAGTGCTCAGCGATGCAAGCAGGATAGGGGAGCCGCCCGACCGCACGCCGCCTAGGAGGGCGTGTCAGAGCGAGCCAGGGCGGGAACACCCCGCCGCGATCGCTGGCGAACGACAAGGGAGCACCATGGAGCAGCGCACCAGCACCGACCCCGAGCGCGAACTGGAGCGCACCGGGGACGAGCTCGAGGAGCGCATCGACCGCCTCGACGAGCACATCGGCACGGCCCACGAGCGCGCCCAGGCGCGCAGCGAGGACGCCGACGGCTTCGAGGACGTCGCGGGCGACCGGGAGGACACCGACGACGATGCCGGCGGCGAGGACCCCGCGGGCTTCGACGACCCCGACGCCGACGAGGAGGCCGAGGAGGACTAGGGGCTCACCCCTCGTCCACCAGGACGCGCCGCGGGTGCTGGGGATCGCGGCGCACCCGCCCCTGCGCGATGAGCGACACCGCGCGAGGCAGCAGCTCGTGCTCGAGCGGACGCAGCCGCTCGCGGACCTCGGCCTCGACGCGCGCGCCCGGGATCTCGACGGCGCGCTGCAGGATGATCGGCCCGGTGTCGACGCCCTCGTCGACGAAGTGCACCGTCACCCCGAAGACCTTCACCGCGTGCTCGAGCGCCTGGCCGATGGCGTCGATGCCCGGGAACGCGGGCAGCAGCGCGGGATGGACGTTGACGATCCGGTCGCGGAAGCGCGCGACGAAGCCCGCGTCGAGGATCGCCATGTAGCCGGCGAGCACGACGAGCTGCACGCCGCGCTCGTCGAGCCAGTCGCCGATGGCCGCGTCGCGCGCGGCGCGGTCGCCGTAGTCGGCGCGCGCGAACACGCCGGTCGCCACGCCGGCGCCGCGCGCGCGCTCGAGCGCCCGCGCCTCGGGGTGATCGGAGGCGACCGCGACCACCTCCGCCTCACGCCCGTGGACGCGGTCGAGCAGCGCCTGGAGGTTCGTGCCCTCGCCCGAGGCGAGCACGCCGACGTTCACGCAGCTCGTCCCAGCCGCAGCTTCGGGTAGGCGCCGCCGGTCGAGACGAGCCGCCCCTCGCCGATGAGCTCGTCGACCCGCGCGAGCACCTGGTCGGAGCGCAGGTGCGCGAACGTCCCGTAGGACGGGAGGCCGTCGTAGGCGTTCTTGCGCACCACCTGGGAGCGGCCGCCGCGCAGGATCTCCACCGTGCGCGTGCGCCCGACCGAGGGCTCGGCGCTGGTGATCACGTCGACGATGGCCGCGTCGAGGTCGCCCGCGGGCGCTCCGGACGACCCGTTCGCCCTCCCCGGCGGCGCCGGCACGAGCTCGGGCGCGCAGACGTCGCAGCAGGGGACGTCGGCCCGCGGCGCCGTCCGGTCGCCGAAGTGGCGCAGGATCGTCTCGCGCCGGCACGCGTCGCCCTCGACGAACGCCCACACCGCGCGGTACTGGCGCCAGCGGGCGCGCTGGGCGTCGCCGGCGGACATCCGGCAGGCGGCGCGAGCGGCCGCGTCGAAGTCGGTGAGGACGCGGCCGCGGAGGCGGTCCAGCGGCGCGGGCGC
>JAXDHQ010000242.1:0-9975 GCA_034664395.1 Solirubrobacteraceae bacterium
CTCCGTGCACGCGTCGACGGACCCGTGGATCGAGCCCGAGCTCGAGTTCCTGCGCGCGGCCCATGCGGCCGACGTGCCGGTGCTCGGGATCTGCTTCGGCGCCCAGGCGCTCGCCGCGGCGCTGGGAGGGACGGTCGCGCGCGCCCCGGTGGCCGAGATCGGCTGGTACGACATCCCGGGCGTCGACGGCTACGCCGGGCGCTGGTTCAGCTGGCACGAGGACGCGTTCACGCTCCCGCCGGGCGCTCACGAGCTGGCGGGCAACGAGGTCGGCCCGCAGGCCTTCGCCATCGGCCGCAGCGTCGGGGTCCAGTTCCATCCCGAGGTGACGGCGGCGATCGTCGAGGGCTGGCTGCACGCCGGGCGCGACTCGGTGCCCGATCCCGAGCCCATCCGGCGCCAGACCGCGCGCGAGGCCGGCGCCGCGCGCGAGCGCGCGCTGGCGCTGTTCGACGCCGTCGCGGCGAGCTGGGTCCGCTGATCGCGTCGTAGCGTCCTCCCACCGCGTCGTACAGCCGTCCAGGGGGTCGGGTCCCCCATCCGTCCAACTCCAGGTTTACGGCACGCGGAAAGCGCGATCGGGGCCGATTACCGGGACATGGTCCGCCGCCTTCCCGTCCTCGTCGCCGCCCTGGCCGCACTCGTGCTGGCCCTTCCGGCGGCAGCGCAGGCGGACGATTGCGTGGGGGCAGACGCCGTCCCCGCTGCGGACAACCTCGCGCTGGTCGGGCAGGCCACCCTCTGCCTGCTCAACCAGCAGCGAGTCGCCCAGGGGCTCGCGCCGCTGACCGAGAACGCGGCCCTGAGCCGTGCCTCGGCCGACTACTCGCAGCTCATGGTCACCCAGTCGTTCTTCGACCACCAGTCGCCCCAGGGCTCGCTGCTCGTCGACCGCATCCGCGCGGTGGGCTACCTCGCCAACGCCGGCGACTGGGCCCTGGGCGAGAACATCGGCTGGGGCCAGTCGCAGCTCTCGACGGCGCGCTCGCTGGTGAACGCGTGGATGAACAGCGCGGGCCACCGGGAGAACATCCTCACCGCGCAGTACACCGACGTCGGGCTCGGGCTCGCGCTCGGGAGCCCGTCCGACCCGACCTGGGGCGCCACGTACACCACCGACTTCGGCACGCGCGGCGTGACCGAGCAGGTCGTCGCCCAGTCGCGCACCGTGGTGAACACGGTGGCCAAGCGCAAGGCCACGTCGGCCCGCTGCGCCCGCGCCGCGAGCACCGTCAAGGCCCGCAAGGCCGGCAAGCGCACCGTCAAGGCCCGCAAGGGCGCAGGGCGCAACGGCTGCACCACTCGCGCGACGGGCCGCGCGCGCCGCTGAGCCGGCGGCGAGCCGCACGCCCGCCTCTCCTATCCTCGAACCATGACGCGCCGCCGACAGCTCGCCATCCTCGTGGCCGTCGCCGCGGCGCTGCCGGCCCATGCCGCCGCGGCCGCATCGCCGAGCCTGCCGCCTGCGGGCCCGCCGGGAGCCGTGCGCGTCTCCGACGAGAACCTGACCACGAAGTGGGCCTACACCGCCGACGTGCAGCCGGTCTACAGCCAGCCGGACGAGCGGGCGCGCCGCGTCGCGCGCCTGCACACGCTGACCGAGGACGGCTTTCCCGAGGTCTACGTCGTGCTCTCGCGCTGGACCAACCCCGTCGGCAACACGTGGCTGCAGATCCGCGTGCCGAAGCGCCCCAACGGAGTCACCGGCTGGGTCCACGAGTCCGCGCTCGGCTCGCTCAACACGGTGCACAAGGCGCTGCGGATCAACCGCCGCACGCTGCGCATCACGCTCTACGACCACGGGCGGCCGGTGTTCAGAGCCCGCATCGGCGTGGGGAAGGCCTCCACGACGACCCCGGCCGGGCGCTTCTACATCCGCGAGAAGTTCCGCGTCTCCGGCGTGCCGCTCTACGGTCCCGCCGCGCTGGGGACGAGCGCGTACGCACCGCACCTGACCGACTGGCCCGGCGGGGGCGTCGTCGGGCTGCACGGCACCGACCAGCCCGGGCTCATCCCCGGGCGCCCGTCGCACGGCTGCATCCGCCTGCGCAACCGCGACATCCTGCGGCTGTACCGGCTCGTGCCCAAGGGCACGCCGGTCGAGATCGTCTGAGCGCGGGCGCCGTTCGACGCCGAAGGCGGACCGCTCGCGGCTTGTGGGCGGCCGACGGACGCTGGTAGATTGCCCGCTTCAACGTAGGGCGCGAGCCGATTGGGGAGCGAGCGTCCGTCAGCGGTCGTCGCAAGGCGACCGGGCGACGCTCACGGGATGTCGCGCGTCGGGCGCCGGCCTACGGCGCCCGGCCAGAGCTGAGGGACCGAGGGGTCCATCAGACGGGCCCGCCGGCACCACCCAGCCGGCGGGCTCGGCTCGCCGTCTGGGTCAACGGGTATACAACGACGCGATGAGCTGCCACCGGAAACTGGTCCTGAGCGCGCTGCTGGTCGTGCTGGCGCTCGTGCCGGCCGCGGCGCGGGCTGCCGAGCCGTCGCCCAACCCCGCCGGGATGCAGCAGCTCTCCGACGAGCGGACGATGACGCGGTGGGCGTATCCGGACACGCGCGGGGCCATCTACTCCCGTCCGACCGGGCAGGCGCAGCGCATCGGGCGCCTGCGCTGGTTCACCGAGGACCGCCTGCCCGAGATCTACATCGCGCTCGCCTCCTGGAGCGACGACCACGGCACCCCGTGGGTCCAGATCCGCGTCCCCAAGCGCCCGAACGGGATCGTCGGCTGGGTGCCGCGCTCGAGCCTGCGCTCCTTCACGGTGGTCAACACCGCGCTCGAGCTCAACCGCTCGACGCTGATGCTCACGCTCACCCGCGGCGGCCAGCAGATCTGGTCCGGGCACGTCGGCATCGGGGCCAAGGGCACGCCCACCCCGACCGGCCACTTCTACATCCGCGAGAAGTTCCGCGTGGCCGGCGCGCCGGTGTACGGGCCGTTCGCGCTGGGGACGAGCGCGTACGCCCCGCACCTGACCGACTGGCCGGGCGGGGGCGTCGTCGGGCTGCACGGGACCAACCAGCCCGGGCTCATCCCGGGGCGCCCGTCGCACGGCTGCATCCGCCTGCGCAACGACAAGATCACGAGCCTCTACCGGCTCGTGCCGCGCGGCACGCCGCTCTGGATCCACGACTGACGGTGCTGCGCTGGCGCTGGCGCTAGCGCCGGGGCACGCTCAACGCTGCACGTCTTGCGTCGGTGGTCGGGTGGGGCCGCGGCGCGTGTCGAATTCGTCACCTGGGAGGTGACTTTTTCGACACACCGCCCCCGAGGACGACCCAGCGCGCCCCGCGGCGCGGCCGACTCCGCTTCCCCTCGATGCCGAACGCCGCGCAGCGCCGCCAACGCGACGCGGAGACCCGCGCCGACGCGACTACAGCCCGGGCGGGTGGCGGGCCACGTAGCCCGCGCTCGACCGGTCGACGCGCTGCCAGCGCGAGCCGCTGTCGGCGCGCCCGGTGGTGTCGTAGCGCCGGCCGTCGATGACCATGTAGGCGTGGCCCGGGTTGGCGTAGATCGTCACCCAGCGGCCGCGCCCCGGCGCGCCATAGGACATGAGGCCGCTCGAGTCGCGCGGGACGCCCAGGCGCCCCATCGCGTGCAGGACGTAGGAGACCGAGCCCGAGCAGTCGTAGGCGCTGTCGTGGAACGAGCCGTGGCCGCCGCCGAAGCGGTACGGCAACGTGGCGATGCGGTCGGCGGCGGCGATCGCGCGGGCGATGGTGCCCGGCGGGCCGATCCGCGTCGGGCGGCGCCCGCGCGCGCCGGCGCGCTTGAGCACCGGGTGGCGCCCGGCGATGCCCAGCGCCGACCACGTGGCCGCCCCGACGACGCCGTCCGCCGTCAGGCCGCGGCCGCGCTGGAACGTGCGCACGGCGCGCGCCGTGCCCGGTCCGAACACCCCGTCGACCGCGATGTCCAGGTGACGCTGCAGCATGCGCACGCTCGGGCCCCGGGTGCGGACGCGCGGCCCACCGCTCGTGGCGGCGGCACGGCCGCGACCGGCGCCGCGGCGGATGACGCGCCATGTGCCCGCGCCGACGACCCCGTCGGCCGTCAGGCCGTGGCGCCGCTGGAAGCGGCGAACGGCGCGCGCGGTGCCGCGCCCGAAGACGCCGTCGGCGTCCAGGTGCAGCGCGCGCTGGAGCTTTCGCACCGACGCGCCGCGGTCGCCGTGGTGCAGCGTCGGCAGCGCCTGCGCCTCGGCGGCCGGCAGCAGCGCGACGACCGCCACGAGGGCGGCCAGGCGACGAGCGCGGCGGGGGAGGGTGTCCGACGGGGGGTGGGCCATGCCATGTCGCGCCTACGGGGTTAGCTGGCGGGCTCGCGCGCTGCGCTACGCCGCTCGTGCGGCGATTCGCCCCAAGCGACCCGGAGCCCGGGCCGCACGTTGGTTCCCCCGATCGCCCGTCCTGGCGGACGGGGCGACTCGGCGCGCCGTCGACGCTACCAGCGAAAATCCCTGCTCCGTGCAGGATTCCTTGCAGCGCGCGGCTCAGGCGCGGCGGCGCAGCGCGACCTGCCCGAGGTCGATCCCGTTCTGCTCGGAGAGCATCCGCTCGGGATAGCCTGGCGCGGGCGCGGTCCAGCGCCCGAGGCGCTCGACCTGCTCGTCGCTCAGCATCAGCTCGGAGGCGGGGATGAGGTCCTCGAGCTGGTCGAGCGTGCGCGGGCCGACGATCGGGGCGACGACGCCGCGCTGGGCCAGCAGCCACGCGAGCGCGACCTCGGGCACCGACGCGCCGACCTCGTCGGCCACCGCATGGGCCTCGTCCACCGCCCGGAAGTTGGCCTCGGTCCCGCGGCGGTGCAGCGCCTCCTCGAGGTCGTCGCCCGCGTCGGCGATGCGGCTGCCCGCCGGCGGAGGCGTGTCGCGCTCGTAGCGGCCGGTGAGGAAGCCGGCCCCCAGCGGCCCCCATGGCAGCACGCCCAGTCCGGCGGCGCGACAGAACGGGAGGATCTCGACCTCGATCGAGCGCTCGACCAGCGAGTACTGCGGCTGCAGCGACACGAACGGCGCCCAGCCCTCGCGGTCCTGCACGGCGACGGCCCAGGCCAGCAGCCAGGCCGGGAAGTTCGAGGCGCCCAGGGCGCGGACCTTGCCGGCGCGCACGAGGGCGTCGAGCGCCTCCAGCGTCGCCTCGAGCGGGACGCTCGGGTCGGGCGCGTGCACCTGGTAGAGGTCGATGACGTCGACGCCCAGGCGCCGCAGCGACGCGTCACACGCGCGCGCCACGCGCTGAGGGTCCAGGCCCTGGCCGCCGGGATCGGAGACCTCGAAGCCCAGCTTGGTCGCGAGGACGACCTCGTCGCGCCGGCGCGCCAGCCACGGCGCCAGCGTCTCCTCGGACGCGCCGTCGCCGTACACGTCGGCCGTGTCGAGGAAGTCGTGCCCGGCCGCGACGTAGGCGTCGAGCATCCGGTGCGCCTCGCCGCGCGAGGTGCGGCCGCCCATGAGCATGGTCCCCAGGCACAGGCGGCTGACGTTCAGGGGACCGAGGTCGACGCGCTCCATGGCCACCACCATGCCCGCTGCCGTCGCTGCCGAAGCGGCGCGTCCGAGCCGTCCGGCCCCGGCGCGATGATGCCGGGGCCGCATGAGCGCCGCCGACGCCCCACCGCGCGTGATCGCGCGCAACGTCCTGATCGTGCTCGGCGTCCTGCTCGGCGCCTACGCGATCTACCTGGCCCGCCAGCCGCTGTCGTGGATCGTGTTGGCGGTCTTCCTCGCCGTGGCCATGTCGGGGCCGGTGAACGTGCTCAGCCGCCGGATGCGCCGCGGGGGCGCCATCGCGCTGGCCTACCTCGGCCTCTTCATGATCCCGATCCTGCTCGCGCTGATCGTCGTGCCGCCGATCGTCAGCGGCGCCAACGACCTGGCCGCGAAGGCCCCGGAGTACGCCGCGCAGGCCAGGGACTTCGTCGAGAAGAACCCGACGCTGCGCAAGCTCGAGGCCAACTACGGCGTGGTCTCCCAGCTCGAGGCCCAGGCGCACCGGCTGCCCGCCAAGCTCGGGGGCGCCGCCGGCGCGCTGCGCGACCTCGGGCTCGGGCTCGTCAACTCGATCTTCGCGAGCGTGACGATCCTCATCCTGTCGGTCTTCCTGGTCAAGGACGGCCATCGCTGGGTCCGGCGCGCGCTCGCGCTGCAGCCACCAGACCGCGCCGAGCGCCTCGACCGCGCCCTGGATCGCATCGGAACGGCGGTCGGCGCCTACGTCCGCGGCGCGCTGGCCCAGGCGACCATCGCCGGCGTGACGGCGTTCATCGTCCTGAGCATCCTCGGGGTCGGCTTCGCCGCGCCGCTGGCGGTGCTCGTCGCGTTCTTCGACCTCATCCCGCTGGTCGGCGCCACGATCGCCGCCGTCGTCGTGGCCGTGGTCACGCTGTTCACCGACTTCCCGGCCGACACGATCGCCTGGGTGATCTTCGCCGTCATCTACCAGCAGGTCGAGAACACGGTCATCCAGCCCCAGATCCAGCGCCGCGCCGTCGACCTGCACCCGTTCGTCGTCCTGGCCTCGGTCCTGTTCGGCAGCGCGCTGTTCGGGATCGGCGGCGCGCTCCTGGCGATCCCGTTCGCCGCGGCGATCCAGATCGTGATCGCCGAGTGGTGGGAGTACCGCCGCGACTCGCGCCTGCTCGCCCCGCTGGACTCGTAGGCCGCGGACGCCTAGAAGTCCTCGGGCAGGATGTGGCCCGCCTGAAGCGCCGCCGCGAAGCGGTCGATCCGATCGAGCTCCAGCGCCAGCGCCAGGACCTCGGCCGCCGCCTCGATCTGCGCGCTGTCGCGGTGCAGCGCGAGCTGGAGCTCGGTCAGGCTCGCGGTGACATGGCGCTCGACGGCCTCCCATCCGCAGTTCGCGCACGCGAGGTCGACGAGGTGCACGCCGCCGTCCCGGGGGGCCGGGAGCTCCTGCGGCGCCACGAACGGCTGCCCGCAGGCGGGACAGACGTGCAGATTGGACGGGAGGAAGGACGGGTGGCCCACGTGAGCCCTAACGCGCGAGGGCGCGCACACTTGCGGCATCGGCGCGACCGTTCGTCCGCGCCGTGACCGGACCGGCGCCCGCCCGTCCCGGCGTATCGTTGCCGGCGGTGTCAGGGGCAGCCAACGTCGGCGTGGTGCGCATGCTCTGGGCCGCGGTCCGCGAGCAGGACGTCGAGGCCGTCGTGAGCCTCGCGGACGGCGACGTGGTGTGGGAGCCGACCGCGGTCCACGGCGGTCGCCTGCACGGCCGCAGCGAGCTGCGCGGCTACCTGTCGCGGTTGCGGACGGCGGGGACGCTCGCCGACGCGCATCCCTACTCGTTCGAGGCGGTGGGCGAGTCGGTGATCGTCAGCGGCGTCCTGCGCCTGCGCCGCGAGGACGACGTCGTCGAGGACCTCCACCGCTGGTGGGTCTACGCGGTCGGCGCGGGCAAGGTCGTCTCCGCCTCGAGCCACACCAGCCGCGCCGACGCCATGCGAGCGGTCCGCGCGGGCCACGGCGCTCGCTAGGGCGCGGGCGATGGCCAAGGTCATCTCCACCGCGCAGGCACGCGTCAGGTCACGCTCACCGCCAACGGGCGGCCCGTCACCGACCGACCCACCGCCAACGGGACGCTTAGCTCCCGTTGAGCCGCGCTTCGCAAGTCGTTCAGGAGAGCTGCCGATACTGGGTCCATGGACCTCGAGCTCACCATCGACCAGGCGCGGCTGATCGCCGGCCTGCGACGGCGGTGGCCCGCAGCCGACGTACGCGCCCACCAACGCCCGTGGGGGGTCATCGTCGAGGTGCGCAGCGAGGGACGGACGGTGTGGCTGACCGCGCTGGACGGCGGTGGCGGCGTGCGCTCCGACCGGCCCGTGCCGCGCGCCGCCTGAGCGCGGCGGAAGTCGCCGGACGAGCTCGCTGGCTCGCCCGGCGCCGCCCGGTCATGGATCGCCGCTGAACTACTACGTCCCAGGACTTGTGTCTTGTGCCTGGGTGGCGTCGACACTCCCGATCACCGGGGCAGGCCGCCGGCCCGAAGGCCGGCGCTGTGACCGCGGCTGGGGCGCCACGAGGGCGCCCCCGATCGAGTAGGCGATCCGCCGGACCTCACAGGCTAGCGAGGATCGTGCCGCCGGCGGGCGCGCCGGTCAGAACCCGAGCGTCTTGAAGCTCACGCGCTCGCAGTTGACGATCTTGTAGTGCGGCTTGCTGCGGTGGCTGATGAACAGCGTGTCCTGGCCGGGACCGCAGTCGATCGCTCCGCGCCCGAAGTGCGCGTGGATGACGTCGTTGCCGGCGCCGGACGAGATGTCGTTCGTGCCGTGGCTGGCGTAGACGAAGTCGCGACCGGGGCCGCCGATCAGGTTGTCGACCTGGGCCTCGGGCTGGCCGGAGGGCTTGTAGTCGCCCCACAGGACGTCGCCCGCGTTGCCCGCGGTGATCGTGTCGTTGCCGTGGCCGCCGAGCAGCTCGTTGTGCTTGTTGACCTTGGTGGCGCGGATGTCCCCGCTCTGGTCGGCCTTGTGCATCTTCAGATCGCCCGTGATCGGGGGCCAGCCCTTGTGGCTCGTGTTCGCCTGCGCGGCGACGGCCACGAGCGCGACCAGGAGGCTCGCGACGATGGCGAGGACGAGGATTCGAGGTGTCTTTCGGGATGTCATGTGTCGTCTCACGGTGACATCGCACTGCCCGATCCACGCGCTCGTGGACGCGCCACACCGCTCTCTGGACCAACGTTGCGACGAACGGCGCGAACGGCGGGACGAGCGGCGTGCCGCTCAGGCCGCCGTGAGCACCAGCGAGCGGAAGAGATGCTCGAGCGTGGCCGCCGGGTCCTCGGACAGGCCGGTGTGGACGGCCGATGGCTGGATGATCGTCGAGGCCGGCGCCGCCAGCCAGCCGAAGCGCTCCGACGGCCCGAGCGCGGCCAGCGGGCCGGCCTCGGGATCGCCGGCGGCGACGGCGGCGAGCGCCTCGAGGTGCGGCCGCACGGCCGCGGGGTCGAGGTCCGGCGCCAGGGCCGCGAGCCGCACCGCGTCGAGCGCCACGCGCGCCTCCAGGAAGCGCCGCTGCGGGCAGTAGACGACGACCCCGACGTTCAGGCGCTCGCCGCGCTCGACGCTGGGGACGAGGCGCAGGATCGCGTACTGGAAGTCACACGGCCCGGGCACGCTCGGCCTCCTCGACGAACGTGCGCGGCTCGTCCAGCCGCGCACGCAGGAACGCGGCGAGGTCCGCGCGCCGCGCCTCGGGGCTCGCGCCCAGCCACCCGGCGGGGACGCGCTCGGTGACCCGCGCGATCGCCTCGCGCGCGCGGTCGGCCAGGCGCTCGTCGGCGGCCGCGATCGAGCCGGCGTGCGCGAGCAGGACGTGGTCGGCGACGTGGGGGAACGCCGCGAGCGCCGAGTCGGCCAGCGGCGCGTCGCCGTGCTGGCGGTACAGCGCGGCGCCGTGGTCGATCAGCCACGTGCGCCCGTGCCAGACGAGGAGGTTGGGGTTGCGCGGCGTGCGGTCGACGTTCATGACCAGCGCGTCGAGCCACACGACGTCGGCGGCCAGCTCCGGGTCGACGTCGCGCGCGGCGGCGGGGCTGAAGGGCAGCGCTCCGGGCAGGAAGTCCACGCCCAGGTTGTCGCCCGCGCTGGCGATCACGAGGTCCTGGATCTCGGGGTCGGGCTCGGCACGCCCCAGCTCCGGCGCCAGGCCCGCGACGACGAGCTCGGGCACCGGCAGGCCGAGCGCCCGCGCGAGCTCCCCGGCGACGACCTCGGCGACGAGCGCGCCCGGTCCCTGGCCGGCGCCGCGGAACTTCACGACGTAGTAGCCGTCGTCGTCGGCCTCCACGAGCGCCGGCAGCGAGCCGCCCTCGCGCAGCGGCGCGACGTACCGCGTGGCGGCGACCTGGCGCAGGCCGTCGTTCACCGGCGTGCGCTCGCGACGGTCGTGCCCGCCTCGTCGCGGGCGGCGGGCAGCCCGAACGCGTCGGCGATCA
>JAXDHQ010000243.1:0-12882 GCA_034664395.1 Solirubrobacteraceae bacterium
CGCCTCGCGCAGCTCGGCGGCGCGATAGGCGGAGAAGTCCAGGTTGCGCAACTGCTCCTGCGGCGACCACGACAGCCCGCGGCCCGGATCGTCGGCGTCGGGCGCGTCGGCGCCGGCGCTCGCCTCGGCCTGGACCGCCGTGACCGTCTGCTCGGTGTGCGTGCCGGGCGACGCCTCCTCGTCGCGCTCGCGCTCCTCGCGCAGCTCCGACGGGCCCTCCTCGACGTCGGGCGAGGGGATCCGCCGGTCCCAGAAGGTGGTGAACGCGAGGTCGAACGCGGCGGTCTCCTCGCGCCGGGAGACGAGGCTGCAGAACAGCGCCCAGTAGACGTCGTCGCGGGCGCGCAGCCCCAGCACGTCGACCGCGCGCACGGCCGTCTGCAGGCGCCGCGGCCCGACCTCCAGGCCGCTGTTGCGCAGCACGCGCCCGAAGGCGGCGATGTTGTGCAGCAGCGTGTCGGCGGCGGCGGTCGTCGTCACGTCGATCAGGCCGCGGCGGCGGCGCGCGCCGCCTCGACGAGGTCGGCCACGCCGCGCTCGGTCACGCGCTCGATGTCCTCGCGGTACTTGACCAGCGCGGTGAGCGTCATCTCCGTGAGCTCGGCCTGCAGGTCCTGCTCGCCGAGCATGGCCACGGCCTCGACCCAGTCGAGCGTCTCGGCCACGCCCGGCGCCTTGACGAGGTCGAGCTCGCGCATGCTCGCCACGAACGCGGCGGCCTGGCGCGCGAGCCGCTCGGACACGCCGGGCAGGCGCGCGCGGACGATGGCGACCTCCTGCTCGAGCGTCGGGTGGTCGATCCAGTAGTACAGGCAGCGCCGCCGCAGCGCGTCGTGGAGCTCGCGCGTGCGGTTCGACGTCAGGATCACCCACGGCGGCGTGCGCGCGCGGATCGTCCCCAGCTCGGGGATCGTGACCTGGAAGTCCGACAGCAGCTCGAGCAGGAACGCCTCGAACTCGTCGTCGGCGCGGTCGATCTCGTCGATCAGCAGCACGGGCGGCACGTCGTCCTCGTGCTCGATGGCGTCCAGCAGCGGACGGCGCACCAGGAACTCGCGGTCGAAGAGCTCGGCCGTCGCGCGCCGGTCGGCCGCGTGAGCGGCCTCGAGCGTGCGGATGTGGAGCATCTGCTTGGCGTAGTTCCAGTCGTACAGCGCGTGGGACACGTCGATGCCCTCGTAGCACTGCAGCCGTATGAGCCGGGCGCCGAGGACGTCGGCCAGCGTCTTGGCCACCTCGGTCTTCCCGACGCCGGCCTCGCCCTCGAGCAGCAACGGGCGCCGCAGCGCCAGCGCGACCGTCAGGACCATGGCGAGCGAGCGGTCGGCGAGGTACGAGCGCTCCGCGAGCTGGCCGATGAGGTCGTCGGCGGACAGCAGCGGCGCCGCGGGGGGCCTCATGCGATCGCCGCTGCCGGCCGCTCGGCGTGGATCGTCCCGTCCGCGCCCGAAAGCGGGCCGCCTCCGCGCCGGGCGCGGTGGGCGATGACCTCGCCCAGGACGGAGACGGCGGTCTCGTCCGGCGACCGCGCGCCGATGTCCAGCCCGCACGGCCCCGCGATCCGGGCGATGTCCTCCTCGGCGACGCCGGCGTCGCGCAGCCGCGCGATCCGGTGGGCGTGGGTGCGGCGGCTGCCGAGGGCGCCGACGTAGCCGGCGCCGCTGCGCAGCGCGCTCGTCAGGGCGGGCTCGTCGAACTTGGGATCGTGCGTGAACACGAGCACGACGTCGCGCTCGGTCAGCGTCCTGCCGGCGAGATGGCGGTCGGGCCAGTCGACGACGACCTCGGCGACGGCGCTGAACCGCGGGCTGCTCGCGAACGCCTCGCGCGCGTCGCAGATCGTCGTCTCGTAGCCGAGCTGACGGGCCAGGCGCGCGACGGCGACCGAGAAGTCCACGGCCCCGAAGATGATCATGCTCGGCGCCGACTGGTAGGCGCGGACGTGCACGCGCAGGTCGGCGCCCAGCGCCTCGCCGCCGGCCCCGTAGCGGCGCACGCCGGAGATCCCCTGGTCGAGCAGGCCGCGCGCGTCGCGCGCCACCGCGTGGTCGAGGCCGGCGACCCCGAGCGTGCCCGCGACGCCATCGGGCAGGATCGCCAGGCGCGCCCCGGCGGACGGCCCCTCCAGCAGCGTCGCGACCGCGGCCGGCTCGCCCGCCTCGATCGCCGCGCAGGCGGCCAGCAGCGCGCTGCGCGCCGCCTCGTCGACGGCGGCGACGAGGACGTGCACGGTCCCGCCGCACATCAGCCCCACGCCGACCGCCTCGCCGTCGGAGATGCCGTAGGTCAGCAGCCGGGCGGGGCCGCCGGCGAGCACGGCCCGAGCCTCCTCGAACAGCGCGCCCTCGACGCAGCCGCCGGTCACCGATCCCTCGATGCGGCCCTCGCCGTCGACGACCATGCTCGCGCCGAGCTCCAGCGGCGCCGAGCCGTCGACGCCGACCAGCGTCGCCGCGACCACGGGTCGCCCGTCGGCCAGCCAGTCGCGGGCGAGGGCCGGCAGCACGCTGTCCGCGCTGAACCCGACCCCCGTCGCTCTCGCTCCCGCCAGCTCGGTCATCACCGCCCAGAGGCTAGCTGGGCTCCCGAGGCCTGGATCATGCGCAGCACGCGCTCGGGATCCAGCGGCGTCATGTCGACGCTGACGCCGAACGGCCGCAGCGCGTCCTCCACCGCCGACATGAGCACCGTCGGCGTGCCGATGCAGCCCGCCTCGCCGACGCCCTTGGTTCCCAGGGGCGTGATCGGCGACGGCGTCTCGATGTGCATGAGCTCGATCGGAGGCGCCGACATGGCGTTCGGGACCTGGTAGTCGTTGAGCGTCTTGGTCAGCATCCGCCCGTCGTCGTCGTAGCTGAGCTGCTCGAGCATCGTGCCGCCGAAGCCCTGGACCATGCCTCCGACGACCTGCGCCTCGACGATGGCGGGGTTGATCATCTTGCCGACGTCGTGGCAGACCCACAGGCGCTCGACCTTGACCTGGCCGGTCTCGACGTCCACCTCGACGAGCGCGCCCTCCGCGCCGCCGCCGTGGGCCGGGTACAGGCGCACGCGGCCGTGCTCGTCCGGGCTCCACGCGACCTGCGGGTTGGTCCAGACGAAGTTGCCCTCCAGCGTGGGATTGGGCTCGTCGGGCAGGACCGCGTACGGGCCCGGGAACAGGTAGACCGCCTTGGCCACCTCGGCGACCGCGATCTGCCGGGCGGGCGCCCCGACCAGCGAGACGACCCCGTCGGAGACCTCGAGGTCGTCGGCGTTGGCCTCGAGCAGGTTCGCCGCCGCCTTGAGCAGCTTCTCGCGCACCTGCGTGGCGGCCTGGTAGACCGCGCTCATGCCGTAGGTGGCGCCGCGGCTGGCGTACGAGCCCAGTCCGTACGGGACGGCGTTGGTGTCGCCGTAGACGATCCGGACGTCGTCGGGCCGCACGCCGAGGCGGTCGGCCGTGATCTGGGCCATCGCCGTCTCCATGCCCTGGCCGATCGTCTGCATGCCGGTCAGGACCATGACCTGGCCGTCCGGCGTGAGCCGCACCGACGCGGTCTCGTAGCCGTTGAACACCGACATCGGGATCGACGCGGCCGACGGCTCGAGGAACACGCAGGCGCTGAACCCGATGTAGCGGCCGGCGGCGCGGGCCTCCTCCTGTCGGCGCCGCAGCGCCGGGAGGTCCATGGCCTCCACGACGTCCTCGAGCGCCTGGCGGAAGCTGCCGCTCTCGATGATCGGCCCCGACGGCAGCTCGTGCGGGTAGGTGTCGATGAGGTTGTGCCGGCGGATCTCGATCGGATCGATGCCGAGCTGGTCGGCCGCCGCGTCCATGAGGCGCTCGATGGCGAGGTTGGCGGTCTCCTTGCCGTAGCCCCGGTACGCCCCGTACGGCGCCTTGTTCGTGACGACCGCCTGCACGTGGGCCTTGTAGCTGTTGACCTTGTACGTGCCGGGCGAGTAGGTGCCGCCGACCAGCAGCGCACCCAGGCCGGCGGCGCGCACGGCGCCGTCACAGCCCTCGTCGCCCACGATGTGGTTGCGCAGGGCCAGCAGCGTGCCGTCGCTGGAGAACGCTCCTTCGATGTCGTGGAAGTAGTCGCGCGAGTGGGGGGCGCTCGTCAGCCAGCCGCGCCGGTTCTCGGTCCACTTGATCGGACGCCCGGTGAGGATCGCCAGCAGCACCGGGATGACCTCGGAGTCGACCTGCAGCTTGTTGCCGTAGCCGGCTCCCACGTCGTCGGCGAGCACGTGGATGTTGGGCTCGGGGATGCCGAAGGTCGCGGCGAAGATCGTCCGGGCCTGGTGGGGGAACTGCGTCGACAGCCGGATCGTGAGCTGGTTGCGGCCGGCGTCGTGCTCGGCGAGCACCACGCGGCACTCCATCGGCATCCCGCTGTAGCGGTGCGTCCCGACGCGCCGGCGGACGACGTGGTCGGCCTCGGCGAACACCTTGTCGGGGTCGCCGATCTCGAACTCCCAGTCGCACTGGACGTTGTGGCCCCACTCCTCGTAGAGCAGCGCCGTCGGCTCGCCTCCGCCACGCACCGCGAGCGGCTCGTGCGTCGGCGCGCGGCGCCCGACGTCGCCGTCGGCGACCTCGACGTCGGCCGGCGCCACCGTCCCGAGGGCGTCCTCGAGGTTGGCCACCGCCGGCAGCGGCTCGTACTCGACCACGATCGCGTCGAGCGCGTCCTCGGCGATGTAGCGCGACTCCGCCGCGACGGCGGCCACGGCCTCGCCCTCGTAGTGGACCTTGTCGGTGGCCAGCGCGTAGACGCGCGGCAGCTTCATGTCGAGCAGGTCCATCACGGGCATGAGCTGGTTCCAGTGCGGCTCGGCGTCGGCGCCGGAGATGGCCAGCACCACGCCGGGGATCTCGCGCGCCTTGCTCGTGTCGACGCGGACGATCCGGGCGTGGGGATGCGGGCTGCGCAGGATCGCGCAGTACAGCTCGCCCACGGCCTGCACGTCGTCGGCGTAGCGCCCCGTGCCGGTGAGCAGCCGGGGGTCCTCCTTGCGCTTGACGCGCTGGCCGACCCACTCGGTCGGGCCGGCGCTCTGCGCGGCGGGGGTGTCGGTCTGGGCGGCCATTACGCGCTCCTCTCCTCGGATCCGGCGGCGGCGGCCCGCTTGACGGCCGCGACGATGGGCTGGTAGCCGGTGCAACGACAGAGGTTCCCGACGAGGTGGCGCCGGATCTCCTCCTCCGTCGGGTCCGGGTTGTCGCGCAGCAGGTTCTCGGCGGCCACGACCATGCCGGGCGTGCAGAAGCCGCACTGCACGGCGTGGGACTCCCAGAACGCCTGCTGGACGCGGCTCATCGAGCCGTTGGCCACGCCCTCGATCGTCCGCACCTCGCCGCCCTCCGCCTGGACGGCGAACATCAGGCAGCTCTTCACGAGGCGCCCGTCGACCTCGACGGTGCAGGCCCCGCAGATCCCCTCCTCGCAGCCGACGTGCGTGCCGGTGAGGCGCAGCTCGTCGCGCAGGAGGTCGACGAGGAGCGTGCGGGGCTCCACCTGGCGTTCGTGGGTCTGACCGTTGACCGTCAGGCGGACGGTCTGCGCTTCGTCGCTCATCGCTCAGCTCTCCTCGCTGGGTCCGTCGCTGTCGAGCAGTCGCCGAAGCAGCACCTTGGCGATGTGCATGCGGTACTCCGCCGAGCCGTGCAGATCGCCCAGCGGCGCCGCGTCGGCACGGTCGAGGCGGTCGACCGCCGCCTGCACCGCGTCGGGGTCGTCCAGGCGCGCGCCGGCCAGCGCGGCCTCCACGGCGGTGGCCCTCAGCGGGCGCTCGGCGATGCCGCCGACGGCGATGCCGATGCGGTCCACCGGCGTGCCGCGCACGGCGAACGCGACGTTGACGATCGGCACGCCGTTCGGCTGCCGGGCGATCTCGACGTAGCCGCCGCGCGCCGCGTCGCCCCAGTCCGGGACGTGGATCGCGGTGACCAGCTCGCCGACCGCGAGCGTGTTGGCGCGGAACCCGGCGAAGAGCTGCTCGACGGGAAGGCGGCGCTCGGCCTCGGCGCCGCGGATCTCGACCTCGGCGCCCAGGGCGATCAGGACGGGCGACAGGTTCGCGCGCGGGTCGGCGAAGCAGAGGTTGCCGCCGACGGTGCCGCGGTTGCGGATCTGCACGTCGCCGATCTGGTCCGCCGCGGCCGCGAGCCACGGGAAGCGCTCGCGCACCGCCTCGGAGCCGACGATCTCCCGATGGCGGACCAGGGCGCCGATGCGCAGGCCGCCCCCCACCGCCTCGATGCCGGTCAGGCCCTCGACGCCGTTGACGTCGACCAGGTGCCCGGGCGAGGCCTGGCGCAGCTTCATCGTCTGCACGAGGCTCTGGCCGCCGGCCAGGACCACCCCTCCGTCCGCCAGCGCGGCGATGGCGTCCTCGACGGACGTCGCTCGCGTGTAGCGAAAGCTCGTTGTCCTCACTGCCTTGCTCCCCTCTCCTAGGAAACCGGCGCCTCGGCGACGCCATCCTCCATCGCTCCTACGGTTGCGACCAGACGTCCGTCGCTCCTAGTACCAGGCCACCTACGCTCACGGCGCGCGTTGCCCGGCCGCACTCATCTGAAGGCCTGGATCCCGGTCAGCGCGTTGCCGATCACGAGCGCGTGGATGTCAGCCGTGCCCTCGTAGGTGACCACCGACTCGAGGTTGTTCATGTGCCGCATGACGGGGTACGCAAGCGACACGCCGTTGGCCCCCAGGAGCTGGCGCGCGGTGCGCCCCACGTCGAGAGCGGCGTCGACGTTGCCGAGCTTGCCCATGCTCACGTGCTCGGGGCGCAGCGTGCCGGCGTCCTTCATGCGACCGAGGTGCAGGGCCAGCAGCGTCGCGCGGTTGACCTCCAGCGCCATGGTCGCGAGCTTCTGCTGGACGAGCTGGAAGGAGGCGAGCGGGCGCTCGAACTGGACGCGCTCGCCCGTGTATCGCAGGGCCGCCTGCAGGCAGGCGCGCGCGGCCCCGGCGGCGCCCCACACGACGCCGAAGCGAGCCTCGTTCAGGCACGACAGCGGCGCGCGCAGCGACGTCGCCTGCGGCAGCACCGCGTCGGCGGGCAGGCGCACGTCGGTCAGCCGCAGCCGCGACGTGGTCGAGGCGCGCAGCGAGAGCTTGTCCTCGATGTCGTCCGCGGCGAAGCCCGGCGTGTCGGTGGGGACGACGAAGCCGCGGTAGCCCTCGTCGGTCGTGGCCCACACCACGGCCACGTCGGCGATCGAGCCGTTGGTGATCCAGCTCTTCTCGCCGTCGAGGATCCAGTCGCCCCCGTCGCGGCGCGCGCGCGTGCGCATCGATCCCGGGTCCGAGCCGGACTCGGGCTCGGTGAGCCCGAAGCAGCCGAGCGCCTCGCCGGTCGCCAGCGCCGGGAGCCAGCGCTGGCGCTGCTCCTCCGAGCCCCAGCGGTGGATCGCGTACATCGTCAGCGAGCCCTGCACCGAGACGAGCGTGCGCAGCCCGCTGTCGGCCGCCTCGAGCTCCATGCACGCGACGCCGTACGCCGTAGCGCTGGCGCCGGCGCAGCCGTAGCCCTCGAGGTGCATGCCGAGCAGGCCCAGGTCGCCGAGGTCGCGCGCCATCGTGCGGGGGAGGCCGCCCTCCGCGAACCACTGGGCGATGTGGGGCGCGGCGTGCTCGTCCACGAACGACCGCACGCGGTCGCGGACGCCGAGCTCGTCGTCGCTCAGCAGCGCCGTCACGTCGAGGAAGTCGTCGGCCGCGACGGCCGCGGTGGCTGTGGAGGAAGTGGTCACCGCAGAAAACCCTATAACATCTAACCTATCGGATGCCCGGCGCGCTTGACAACCTGCTGGTGCTCGATTTCTCGCGCGTCCTCGCAGGGCCCCTCTCGACGATGGTCCTCGCCGACCTCGGAGCGACCGTGGTCAAGGTCGAGCGACCGGGAGCGGGCGACGAGACTCGCGCGTGGGGACCGCCCTACGACGACACCGGCGCCGCGACGTACTTCCTGGCGGTCAACCGCAACAAGCGCAGCGTAACCGCCGACCTCTCCGACCCGAGGCAGCTCGAGGCCGTCCGCGCGCTCGCCGGCGAGGCCGACGTCGTCGTCGAGAACTTCCGCACCGGCGTCATGGACCGCCTCGGCCTCGGCCACGAGACCCTCGCCGCCGCCAATCCCGGCCTCGTCTACTGCTCCATCACCGGCTTCGGCGCCGCGGAGGGAGCCAGCCTGCCCGGCTATGACCTCCTCGTTCAGGCGCTGGGCGGCCTCATGAGCATCACCGGACCGCCCGACGGCGAGCCGCAGAAGGTGGGCGTCGCGCTCGTCGACGTCGTCGCCGGGCTCTTCGCGACCGTCGGCATCCTCGCCGCGCTGCGCCACCGCGACGTCACCGGCGCCGGCCAGCGGGTCGAGGTCGACCTGCTCTCGGCGCTGCTCGCCGCGCTCAGCAACCAGGCCTCGGCGTACACCGCCGCGGGCGTCGTCGCGGGTCGCCTGGGCAACGCCCATCCCAGCATCACCCCCTACGAGCTCTACGCCGCGAAGGGCGGCGACCTGGTCGTCGCCGTCGGCAACGAGCGCCAGTTCGCCGCCCTGTGTCAGGTGCTGGGCATGCCCGCCGTGGCCGACGACGCCGACTTCGCCACCAACGAGCGCCGCGTGGCCAACCGCGATCGCCTGCGCGTCCTGCTCGAGGAGCGCCTGCGCGAGGCCACCCCGGCGGAGTGGATGGGCCGGCTGCTCGCCGTCGGCGTCCCCGCCGGCGAGGTCAACGACCTCGCGGGGGCGTTCGCCTTCGCGGAGCGGCTCGGGCTGGAGCCGATCGTCGAGATCCCGCGCGAGGACGGCTCGGTCGTGCCCGTCGTGCGCAACCCGATCCGGCTGTCGCAGGCGCCGCCGCGCTACGACAGCGCGCCGCCGGCGCTGGGCGAGTCGATCCTGTCGGCCGCCGGCTGGCCCGTGCGGCCGCGCGGCTAGGCCTGCGGCGCCGTCCGGGACAGGATCGCGCGCAGCGTCTCGAGCGCGCGGTTGCGGTGCGCGTCGAGCTCGGCGACGATGCGATCGGCGTCGCCCTTGCGTGCGGCGGCGAGGATCCGCCGATGCGCGGCGTCGGCGGCCTTGCGCTCGATCGGCGAGTTGTAGTACAGCGCCCGATAGGGCTCGGTCGCCTCCCACAGCAGCCGGATCAGGCGCATCGCGTGCGGCTCGCCGGCGCACTCGAAGAGCCCGAGGTGGAAGCGGCGGTTGGCGGCCAGCTCGCGCGCGACGTCGCCGGCGACGGCGGCCTCGGTGCAGTCGCGCGCGGCCTGTTCCATGCGCTCGATCGCGTCGTCGTCGAGCCCCGCTGTCGCGTGGCGGGCGGCGCGGTCCTCGAGGATCTCGCGCAGCGCGTAGATCTCGACCAGGTCCTCGATGTGCAGCTCGGTGACGAAGTAGCCGCGCCGGGGGAAGTACGTCACCTGCCCCTCGCTCTCGAGCACGCGCAGCGCCTCGCGCACGGGGATCAGGCTGACGCCGATCCGCTCGGCGACGTCCTCCTGGGGGACGCGCTGGCCCGGGCCCAGCTCGCCGGCCACGATCGCGCGGCGCAGCCAGTCGACGGCGTGCTGCTGGGTGGTGTCGGGCCCGGATGACCGCGAGGCACTCACGGCCCCACCGTACCCGCCCGGGCGGGGCTCCGTCGCCGCGGAGGGCTCAGCCGCCGATGCGCGACATCGTCCGCGGCGGCTGGCGAGCCGGGTAGCCCGACCGGGCGCCGTACGAGCGCCCGGTCGAGCCGGCCGGCACGCGGCCGCTACGCCCGGGGGGAGGGGGCGGAGGCCTGTGCCGGGCGTCCGTGCTCGGACGCGCCGTTGCCGGCGCCGTCGCCGCGCCCGAGGCCCGCGGCGACGCGGGCGCCGAGCTGCGGGTCGACCGCGCTCCAGTAGTCGATGGCGCGAGCGACGACGGGGTCGGTGACCTCGTTGCTGAGGTGCCCGACGATGTTGTCGACGAGGTGGTCGCGATCGGTCTCCGACAGGACCTCGCGCCACAGCGTGCCGGGCTGACCGAAGTCGTCGTCGTCGCGGCGCAGCGTGTAGGCGTTGCGCACCATCTCGGCGCCGCCGACGGCCCAGCCGGCATCCTCGAGCGCCGGGTCGGCCCGCGGGCCGCCCTGGCTGTTGGGCGCGTAGACGGGCTGGTCGCCGCTATGCAGCGAGCGCATGGCGCCGTCCTTGTTGTAGCTGTGCACAGGCGCCTTGGGCTGGTTGATCGGGAGCTGCTGGTAGTTCGTGCCGATCCGGTGGCGGTGGGTGTCGGGGTAGCTGAACAGCCGCCCGAGCAGCATCTTGTCGGGGCTGGGGCCGATGCCCGGGACCATGTTCGCCGGCTCGAACGCCGCCTGCTCGACCTCGGCGAAGTAGTTCTCCGGGTTGCGGTCGAGGACGAGGCGCCCGACGGTGATCGGCGGGTAGTCGCCGTGCGGCCAGACCTTCGTGAGGTCGAACGGGTTGAAGCGGTAGTCCGCGGCCTCCTCGAAGGGCATGATCTGCATCTCCACGTGCCACTCGGGGGCGTCGCCCGCCTTGATCGCGTCGAAGAGGTCGCGCAGGTGGAAGTCGGGCTCCTCGGCGACCAACGCCTTGGCCTCGGCGTCGGTGAGGTTCTCGACGCCCTGGGCCGTCTTGAGGTGGTACTTGACCCAGAACCGCTCGCCGCCGGCGTTGACCCACAGGAACGTGTGGCTGCCGAAGCCGTGCATGTGGCGCCACGTGCGCGGCGTGCCGCGGTCGGTCATCAGGAACGTGACCTGGTGCGCCGACTCGGGCGACAGCGTCCAGAAGTCCCACTGCGCGTCGTTGCTGCGGCGGTTGGTCACCGGCATGCGCTTCTGCGAGTGGATGAAGTCCTGGAACTTGCTCGGGTCGCGGACGAAGAAGATCGGCGTGTTGTTGCCGACCAGGTCGTAGTTGCCCTCGTCGGTGTAGAACTTGATCGCGAACCCGCGCGGGTCGCGGACAGTGTCGGCGCTGCCGAGCTCGCCCGCCACCGTCGAGAAGCGCAGGAAGACGTCGGTCCGCTTGCCGACCTTGGAGAGGAAGTCCGCCTTGGTGTACGGCGTGACGTCCTCGGTCACCTCGAAGAAGCCGTGCGCGGCGCCGCCCTTGGCGTGCACCACGCGCTCGGGCACCCGCTCGCGGTTGAACTGGGCCATCTTCTGGATCAGGTAGTGGTCCTGCAGCAGGATCGGGCCGTCGGGCCCGACGGTGAGCGAGTGCTCGTCGCTCGCGGCCGGGATCCCGGCATCGGTCGTGGTGCGTGGTGGACGGTGATCGTCAGCCATGCGTGCTCCTGTCGTTCGAGGCGTCGGTGGCGGATGCGCACTCGGGGCACAGGCCCCAGTACGTGACGTCGGCCTCGTCGATGACGAAGCCGGCGGTGGTGGAGGGGTCCAGGCAGGGCGCGTGGCCGACGGCGCAGTCGACGTCGACGACCACCCCGCACGAACGGCACGCGAGGTGGTGGTGGTTGTCCCCCACCCGCGTCTCGAACCGCGCCGGACCGCCGGCGAGCTCGATCCGCTGCACGAGCCCGACCCGCGCCAGCGCGGCGAGCACGTCGTAGACCGCCTGCGTCGACACCGAGCCGATCCGCCGCCGCGCGGCGGCGGCGATCTCGTCGACGGTCAGGTGATCGCCGTGCCGAGCGGCGTCGAGCACGGCCAGCCGAGCCGCCGTCACCCGCAGCCCCGCGGCCCTCAGCGCGGCCGAGTCGTCCTGCTCGAAATGCGGGGATCGCCCTGCCACGGGGCGCCACCCTACGCCCTTATCTGGAATCAATCAAGAAAGAGATCGGACCGGAGTCTGGAGGGAGTCCATGGAAAACGCCACGCGCCCCATCGACGCCCCAGGACTCCTGCCATCGGTGCCCGAGCGCTGCGGCGAACTGCGATCGTTGACGGCGTGAGCGAGTAGCTCCAGCGCCACCCATGAACCGGGCCGCCTGACCGCGGCCGCTCAGAGATCGCGCACGCGCATATGGTTCGCAGACGTATGAGCGATGGCCTGCGCGACATCGAGAGCCGTGCCGATTGCGAACGGCTCGTGCGCACCTTCTACGGGCGAGCGCTCCAGGACCCGATCATCGGCTTCATCTTCGTCGACGTCGCGAAGCTCGACCTCGAGGCGCACGTCCCGCAGATCGCCTCGTTCTGGGACACCATCCTGCTCGGAGCCCAGTCCTACAGCGGTGGGGCGTTCCGTCCCCATGCCGAGCTCCACGCGAAGGTCAGATTGCGCAAGGGGCACTTCGAGCGGTGGCTGGCGCTGTGGTGCGCCACGGTCGACGAGCTGTTCGCCGGGGACCGAGCCGACCTCGCCAAGACGCACGCGCTGCGGGTGGGCCACGCATTCCACAAACGCCTCCAGCAGCTCCCGTCGCCGGCTGATCGGACTCCGGCGCCGGCCGGTCTGACGGTGACCCAGCACGGCTCGCGGCGCTGAGCTCGTGACACAGGCGCCGCGAAGACCCGCACGCGCTCACGGACCTGCTGGAGCGATGCGGATCTTGCGGGGATCTGCCTATCGGGGCGCCCAGATTCGAACTGGGGACCTCACCGACCCGAACGGTGCGCGCTACCAGGCTGCGCCACGCCCCGAGTGAGCGGCCGATTCTAGCTGTCCGCGCCGGCGACGGCCTTGCAGCAGCGGCCGGCGAGGGGGCTGATCAGCGCTCGGGCTCCGTCAGCCGCCCGGCAATCCGACCGGCGGCGGCGTGGTCCCGCCGGTCACGGTGCCCACCGCGCCCCCGACGGTCCCGGTGGCCCCACCGACCGCGCCCGTGACCGGGGCGGTGGCGCCGCCCGCGGCGCCGGTGACCGTGCCCGTCGCGCCGGTGACGGTGCCCGTGACCGGGTCCACGGCGCCGCCGACGGCCGCGCCG
>JAXDHQ010000244.1:0-25564 GCA_034664395.1 Solirubrobacteraceae bacterium
CGGCCCCCGGCTGCTCCTGCGTCGTCTCGTGCTCGGGCGTCACGACTTGCCCTCGTCCACGACCTCGGCGTCGACGACGTCCTCCTCGGCCTCGGCCGACGTGGGCGCGCCATCGCCGTCAGCCGCCGCGCCGTTGCCCTGCGCGGCCGACTGCTGCTGGGCGCGCTCGTACATCGCCTCGGACACCTTGTGGAACGAGGTCTGCAGCGTCTCGGTCTTGGCGTTGATCTCGGTCGGGTCCTCGGAGGTCAGCGACTCGCGGACGTCCTTGATCGCGGCCTCGATCTCCTCGCGCGAGGCGTCGTCGACCTGCTCGGCCAGGTCCTTGAGCTGGCGCTCGGCCTGGTAGGCGGCGTTCTCGGCGGTGTTGCGGGCCTCGGCGAGCTCGCGCGCCTTGCGGTCCTCGTCGGCGTGCGTCTCGGCGTCGGAGACCATGTTCTTGATCTCGTCGTCGCTCAGGCCGGCGCCGGCCTTGATCTCGATCTTCTGCTCCTTGCCGGTGCCCAGGTCCTTGGCCGACACGGACAGGATGCCGTTGGCGTCGATGTCGAAGCCGACCTCGATCTGCGGCACGCCGCGCGGCGCCGGCGGGATGCCGGTGAGCTGGAACTTGCCCAGCGACTTGTTGTAGGCGGCCATCTCGCGCTCGCCCTGCAGGACGTGGATCTCGACCGACGGCTGGTTGTCCTCGGCCGTCGAGAAGATCTCCGACTTGCGGGTGGGGATCGTGGTGTTGCGCTCGATGAGCTTGGTCATCACGCCGCCCTTGGTCTCGATGCCCAGCGTCAGCGGGGTCACGTCGAGCAGCAGGACGTCCTTGACGTCGCCGGCGAGCACGCCGGCCTGGATGGCGGCGCCGACGGCCACGACCTCGTCCGGGTTGACCCCGCGGTGGGGCTCCTTGCCGGTCAGCTCCTTGACCTTCTCCTGCACGGCGGGCATGCGCGTCATGCCGCCGACGAGGACGACGTGGTCGATCGTGGCGGCGCCCTTGTCCTTGGCGTCGTCGAGCGCCTGGCGCACCGGGGCGACCACGCGGTCGACGAGCCCGGCGGTGAGCTCGTTGAGCTTGGCGCGGGTCAGGCGCATGTCGAGGTGCTTGGGCCCGGACTGGTCGGCGGTGATGAAGGGCAGGTTGATCTGCGTCTCCTGCGCCGAGGACAGCTCGATCTTGGCCTTCTCGGCCGCCTCGTAGAGGCGCTGGAGCGCCATCGGGTCCTGGGTCAGGTCGATGCCCTGGCCGCGGCGGAACTCGCCCGCCAGCCAGTCGACGATCGCCTTGTCGAAGTTGTCGCCGCCGAGGTGGTTGTCGCCCGCGGTCGCCTTGACCTCGAACACGCCGTCGCCGATCTCCAGGACGGACACGTCGAAGGTGCCGCCGCCGAGGTCGAAGACGAGGATCGTCTGGTCCGACTCCTTGTCGAGGCCGTAGGCCAGCGACGCGGCGGTCGGCTCGTTGATGATGCGCTTGACGTCGAGGCCGGCGATGCGGCCCGCGTCCTTGGTCGCCTGGCGCTGGTCGTCGTTGAAGTACGCCGGGACGGTGATGACGGCGCTGTCCACGGCCTCGCCGAGGTAGGCCTCGGCGTCGGCCTTGAGCTTGCCGAGGATCATGGCGCTGAGCTCCGGCGGGCTGTACTGCTTGCCGCCGGCCTCGACGCGCGCGTCACCGTTCTGCCCGGAGACGACCTTGTACGGGACGATCGACTCCTCCTCGCGCACCTCGGCCTCCTTGCGGCCCATGAAGCGCTTGATCGAGAAGACGGTGTTCTGGGGGTTGGTCACCGCCTGGCGCTTGGCGACGGTGCCCACGAGGCGGTTGCCGTCCGCGGTGAAGGCGACCACCGAGGGGGTGGTGCGTCCACCCTCGACGTTCTCGATGACCGTGGGCTCGCCGCCCTCGAGGACGGCCATGCACGAGTTCGTCGTGCCGAGGTCGATCCCGATCGTCTTGGCCATGTGGTGGGTCTCCTTGCCTGCTCGTTCTCGGTGATGGAAATCTGAGTCTGAGCGTAGCAAATCTGCCCGGGGCTCAGCGGCGGTGCGGCGTCTCCACCCGGAACGGCAGCAGGCCGCGGGCGCGGTAGTTGGGCAGCGCCGCCGGGCCGTCCAGCGTGCACGTGTGCACCCACACGCGCGGCGCGAGCTCGAGCGCCCGGCGCAGGGCGCGGGTCAGCAGCCAGCCGCCGAGCCCGCAGCCGTGGAAGGGCGCCAGCAGGCCGAAGTAGGCGATCTCGACGCTGTCGGCGCCCGGCGCCAGCTCGCAATAGCCGGCGCGCTCGCCTCCGACCGTGGCGACCCACGTCTCCACGCGCTCCGCCGCGGCCTGCCAGGCGGCGGCGTCGTCGGCGAGCCTGTCGGTCCAGCCGTGGGCGCGGCCGACCTCGCCGTAGAACCACCGGTTCACGGCGCCGTCGGGCGGCGCCACGCGCGCGATCTCGACCCCCTCCAGGCGCGGCGGCGGCGCCGGGCGCACCGCGCCGGGGTCGTCGAGCTCGAGGTACGTGCGGATGACGGGCGCGGTCACGGCGGATATGTTGCCGGGCGTGCCGCGCGGGGCTCCTGTGGACGGCTTCCGGCTCGCCTACGACCGCGCCGGCGCGGGGCCGCCCGTCGTCCTGCTCCACGGCTGGCCGGGCTCCCGTCAGGACTACCGGGACGTCGTGCCGCTGCTGACCGGCGCCGCCGACGTCGTGGTGCCCGACCTCCGGGGGTTCGGCGAGTCCGACCGCCACGACGAGCCGCCGGCGGACGCCTACTCGGCCGCGGCGCAGGCCGCGAGCGTCCTCGGCCTCGTCGACGAGCTGGGGCTCGAACGGCCGGTGCTCGTGGGCTACGACGTCGGCAGCCGGGTGGCCCAGACCGCGGCGCGCCTGCGGCCCGACGCGGTGCGGGCGCTCGTCCTCTCCCCGCCGCTGCCGGGCGTCGGCGAGCGCGTGCTGGAGCCCGCGGCCCAACGCGAGTTCTGGTACCAGCCGTTCCACCGGCTCGAGCTCGCCGGCGAGCTGATCGACGGCCGGCCGCCCGCGGTGCGCGCCTACCTGCGCCACTTCTGGGACCACTGGAGCGCCCCGGGCTGGTCGCCCGCGCCCCAGGACTTCGACGCGCTCGTCGCGCTCTACGCCCGCCCCGGCGCCTTCGCCGCGAGCATCGCCTGGTACCGAGCCGGCTCCGGGACCGTCGCCGTCGCACGCACCGAGCGCGCGCCCGCCGCCCACGAGCGCCTGAGCACCCCGACCACGGTGCTGTGGGGCGCCCACGACCCGCTGTTCCCGGCGGCGTGGTCCGATCGCCTGGACGAGTTCTTCGTGCGGGCGGAATCGCGGGTCCTCGCGGACGCCGGGCACTTCATGCCGCTCGAGGCGCCGGACGCGATCGCCGCGGCGGCGCTGGCGCACACGGCCGCCTGAGCCCTACTCGCGCCGCGACGGGCACATGCGCCGCAGGGCGCAGGACGCGCACGCCGGCCGCTGCGCGTGGCACGTGCGCCGGCCGTGGCGCAGGAGGTTGACGTGGAGCTCGAGCTCGGCGCCCGGGGGCGTGATCGCCAGCATCTGGTCGTGGAGGCGGTCGAAGGGCGCGCCGGGCTCGAGCAGGTGCAGGCGCGTGCCCACGCGCGACACGTGGGTGTCGACGGGGACGTCGCGCAGGCCGTAGGCGAAGAGCAGCACGCAGGCCGCGGTCTTGCGCCCGACGCCCGGCAGGGCGCACAGGTAGGCCCGCGAGTCGGCGACCGGCGCGTCGCGCATCCACGACAGGTCGAGATCGTCGCCGATGGCGCGCAGGATGGCCTGGATGCGGACCGACTTGACCTTGGAGATGCCGCCCGGACGGATCGCCTCCTCGACCTCCTCGACGGGCGCGTCGCGGACGGCCTCCCACGACGGCAGGCGCTCGCGCAGGCGCAGGAACGCCACGTCGCGGTTGCGGTCGTTGGTCGACTGCGACAGCACGGTGAGGACGAGCTCGCCGAGGGGATCGCCGTGCGGGGCCATCACCGGGGTCCCGTACAGCTCGCGCAGGCGCTCGCGGACGGCGCCGACGCGCCGGGCCGAGGGGCGGCGCCAGGGGCGCGTGGGTGACCGGGAGGCCGGCGGCGTCACGCACGGAAGTATCGTGCGGCCGCCCATGGCCGAGGTTCGCGAGCACACCGACACGCTCTTCGAGCAGCCGCTCTTCTGGCGCTCGGCCGAGGGCCGCGACCCGCCCGTGCTCTACCTGCACGGCGTGCCGACCAGCTCCGACGACTGGATCGCGTTCCTGGCGCGCACCGGCGGGCTGGCCCCCGACCTGCCCGGCTTCGGACGCACGGGCAAGCGCGGCGACGGCGACTTCACGATGACCGGCTACGACCGCTTCGTCGAGATCTTCCTCGACCGCCTCGGGGTCGAGCGGGTCCGGCTCGTCGTCCACGACTGGGGCGCCGCCGGGCTGCTGTGGGCCCAGCGCTTCCCCGAGCGCGTCGAGCGACTGGTGATCGTCGACGCCGTGCCGCTGCTGCCCGGCTACCGCTGGCACCCGCTGGCGCGCGCGTGGCGCGCCCCGATGCTCGGCGAGATGGCGATGGGGCTCGCGGTGCCGTGGGTCGCGCGGCGCCTGGCGCCCCCCGCCATGGTCGACACGGCCTGGGAGCACTTCGACCAGGGCACCCAGCGCGCGATCCTGCGCCTGTACCGCTCGAGCCCCGAGGACGCGCTCGCCCGCGCCGGCCTCGACCTCGGTCTGCTGACGTGCCCGGCGCTCGTCGTGTGGGGCGACCGCGACCCCTACGTCCCGGCGCGGTTCGCCGACGCCTACGCCGGCGCGCTCGGGGGCGAGACCGACGTCCTGCACCTGCCCGACGCCGGGCACTGGCCCTGGCTGGACCGGCCCGATGCCATTGATCGCATCGCCACGTTCCTGGACGCCTAGCGCCCTGCCCGCGTGGACCCTGTCGGCACTGCTGGCCGCGGCGTGGCTGGTCGTCCGCCCGCCGAGCGGCGACCTGGCCGCCCAGCACTACCGCGCCGGGCTCGGGCTCGTCCTCTGGGACAACGGCTGGTACGGCGGCCATCACATGCCGGCCTACGGCGTCCTGTTCGGCCTGCTGGCCCCGGCGGTGGGTCCGCTGCTCGTCGGGGCGCTGTCCGCGGTGGCGGCCGCCTGGCTGTTCGAGCGACTGGTGCGCGGGCTGCCGGGCGCCCGCGCCGGCGCGCTGTGGTTCGCGGCGGCGACGGCGACGAGCCTGCTCACCGGCCGGCTGACCTTCGCGCTCGGCGTCGCGCTCGCGCTCGGCGCGGTGCTGGCCGCTGCGCGCGGGCATCGCGCATGGGCGTGCGCGCTCGCGGCGCTGACGAGCCTGGCCAGCCCGGTCGCGGCCGCGTTCCTCGCCCTGGCGGCGGCGGCGTGGTGGCTCGACCGGCGCGGGTGGTGGCCGGTGGCGCTGGGCGCGGCCGCGCTGGCGCCCGCCGCCGCGCTGTCGGTCGCCTTCCCCGAGGGCGGCACGTTCCCGTTCGCGGCCTCGAGCTTCTGGCCGGCGCTGGCGGTGGTGGTGGCGGTGCTCGCGGTCCTGCCGCGCGAGCCCCGGGTGGTGCGCCTCGGCGCCGGCCTCTACGCGATCGCGCTCGCCGCGAGCTTCGCGCTGCACACGCCCGTCGGCGGCAACGCCGTGCGGCTCGGGACGTTGGTCGCCGGCCCGGTGCTCGCGTGCCTGCTGTGGGGCCGGCGCCCGCGCCTGCTGGCGGCCCTGGCCCTGCCGCTGCTGTACTGGCAGTGGGTCGCGCCCGTCGACAACGTGGCCAGCGGCCTCGGCGACCCGTCGGTGCGCCAGGGCTACTACTCCGGTCTCCTGGGCTTCCTTCAGACGCGCCCGGGCGGCCCCTTGCGCCTCGAGATCCCGTTCACCGGCAACCACGGCGAGGCGCGCTGGGTGGCCCCGCACGTCGCGCTGGCACGCGGCTGGGAGCGCCAGGTCGACGTCGGGCGCAACCGCCTGTTCTACGACGGCCGCCCGCTGACGGCGGGGCGCTACCGCCGCTGGCTGGACGACAACGCGGTGCGCTACGTCGCGCTGGCCGACGCCCCGCTGGACTACTCGGCCGTGGCCGAGGCGCGGCTCGTGCGCGCCGGCCTGCCCTACCTGCGCGAGGTCTGGCGCGACCGCCACTGGCGCGTCTTCGCGGTCGCGGGAGCCCGGCCGCTGGCGACCGGGGCGGCGTCCGCGACCGGGCTCGGGACGCAGGACGTGCGCCTGCGCGGGCGCCGGGCCGGCACGGTCGATCTGCGGGTCCGCTTCACGCCGTACTGGCGGATCGCCGCCGGTCACGGGTGCGTCGCCGAGGGGCCGGGCGGCTGGACCCGCCTGCGCCTGACGGCTCCCGGACCGGTCGCCCTGGTGGCCCGATTCGACCTCGGACGCGTGCTGGCGAGCTCGCCGCGCTGCACCGCGTGAGTACGCCCTAAACGGACCGGGGATTCCTGTTAGGTGTGGTTAGCCGTTCTACCGGGCAGCAGGAGCGCCCATTAGGATCCGAACCTGATGTTGCTGGCCCGCGCGCGAGCCCTCCAGGCGCGGCTCCTGCCCCACGGCCTCTGGGACGTCGTGCGTCAGGTGCTGCTCTTCATGGCGGCCTATTACGGCTATCGCCTCGTCCGGGGGTGGATGGACGACCCGCAGGGCGCGACCGTGGCGTTCGAGAACGCGCGCCACCTGATCAGCTTCGAGCAGACCTTCGGCTTCTTCATCGAGCCCAGCGTGCAGGCGTGGGCGTCGACGAAGCCGGTCATCATCGACTTCGCGAGCTGGATGTACCTCAACTGCCAGACCTCGATGACGGTCGGCGCGCTGGTGTACCTCTACCTCTTCCACAACAAGAGCTTCTACTTCGTCCGGAACATGTTCATGGTCGCCATGGCCATCGCGCTCGTCGGCTACGCCGTGATCCCCACCGCGCCGCCGCGCTTCTTCCCGGAGTGGGGCTTCTTCGACTCGGTCGCCGACTTCACCGGGATCAGCCACGACTCGGTCGTCGTCAACGCCATGTTCAACCCCTACGCCGCCATCCCGTCGATGCACGTCTGCTTCGCGCTGATGATCGGCGTCCCGCTGGCGCGCCTGTGCCGCCACCGGATCATGCGCATCGCCTGGGGGCTGTATCCGCTGCTGGTGGTGTTCGTGATCGTCGTGACCGGCAACCACTTCATCGCCGACGCCTTCCTCGGCGCGGTCACCGCCGTGCTCGCGGCCTGGGCCGCCGCCTGGCTCGCCCGCGCGCGACCGGCCATCTGGGCCTTCAGCCCCGCGGTCAAGGCCTGATGTCCGCGCCCGCGCAGTCGCCCCGGCCCCGCCGCCGGGAGCCCGGCGTGCGCCGCGAGGCGGTCCGCAACCGGCTGATCGAATCGCGCCTGACCCCGAACACGATCTCGCTCACCGGCCTGGTCCTCAACGTGGTCGCGGCCGTGCTCGTCTGGCAGCAGATGTTCGTCCTCGGCGGCATCGCGTTCATCGTCGGGTCGGTCTGCGACACGCTCGACGGCCGCTACTCGCGGATGTCGGGCAAGGGAACGCAGTTCGGCGCGTTCCTGGACTCGACGCTGGATCGCATCGAGGAGGGCGTCGTCCTCACCGCCGTCGCCGCCGTGTTCGCCAAGGACGGCAACGACTTCGCCGCCGCCGCCGTGGTCGTGGCCGTGCTCGCGTCGCTCATGGTCAGCTACACCCGGGCGCGCGCCGAGGCGCTCGGCGTCGAGTGCAAGGTCGGCATCGCCAGCCGGGCGGTCCGCGTCGTGATCCTCTCTATTGGCATCCTGTTCGCGGACCTCGGCCTCCTGGCCCCCGCGGTCTACGTCCTCGCGGGACTGGGGACGATCACCGTCCTGCAGCGGATCCTGCACGTGCGCAAGGAGCTCGCGGCGACGGCGCCGGACACCGCCGACCTGTAACCGGCGGTCAGCTACGGGGTTGGATCGGGCTGGGCGGGACAAATCCATGAAGGGAAACCAGAACTTGAAGACCAACGGCAACGGCACGCCGGCTGCCACCAACGGCGGCGCGGTAACCAACGGCAAGGCCCGCTACCAGCACGACAAGGTGCGGGTGGCCATCATCGGCGTGGGCAACTGCGCGAACTCGTTCGTGCAGGGCGTCCACCACTACCGCGACGCCGACCCGACGGGCCGCGTGCCCGGCCTGATGCACGTCGACCTCGGCGGCTACCACGTGAGCGACATCGAGTTCACGTGCGCCTTCGACATCAACCGCACCAAGGTCGGCAAGGACCTCGGCGAGGCGATCTGGGCCGACCCGAACAACACGATCAAGTTCACCAAGGTGCCGCGCAAGACCGGCGTCCCCGTCTACCGCGGGATGACCCACGACGGCATCGGCAAGTACGCCGCCGAGAAGATCCGCAAGGCCTCGGGCGAGACCGCCGACATCGTCTCGATCCTCAAGGAGACCCACACCGACGTCGTCGTCTCCTACCTGCCGGTCGGCTCCGAGCAGGCGACGAAGTGGTACGTCGAGCAGATCCTCGAGGCCGGCTGCGGCTTCGTGAACTGCATCCCGGTCTTCATCGCCCGCGAGGACTACTGGGACAAGCGCTTCAAGAAGGCCGGCGTGCCGATCATCGGCGACGACATCAAGTCGCAGGTCGGCGCGACGATCACCCACCGCGTGCTCGCTCGTCTCTTCCACGAGCGCGGCGTCAAGCTGCTGCGGACGTCCCAGCTCAACGTCGGCGGCAACATGGACTTCTACAACATGCTCGAGCGCGAGCGGCTGGAGTCCAAGAAGATCTCCAAGACCAACGCGGTGACCTCGGTCGCCGGCCTGGAGATGGCGGCCGACGACGTCCACGTCGGACCCTCGGACTACGTGCCGTGGCTGACCGACCGCAAGTGGGCCCACATCCGCCTGGAGGGCGAGGCGTTCGGCGGCGTGCCGCTCATGGCCGAGCTCAAGCTCGAGGTCTGGGACTCGCCCAACTCGGCGGGCATCGTCATCGACGCCGTGCGCCTGATCAAGCTCGCGCTCAACCACGGCGTCAGCGGGCAGCTCGACGGGCCGAGCTCCTACCTCATGAAGTCGCCCCACACCCAGCGCCCCGACGACGAGGCGCGCCAGGCCACCGACAAGTTCATCGCCAGGTACGCCGGCAAGGGCCCGGGCACCAAGCCCAAGGGGCCCCGCGCGCCGGCCGCCAAGCGCGCGGCCGCCGGCCGCGCCGCCGCCAAGGCCTCCTAGCCGTCCGGTCCGAAACGCGTCGCGGCCCGCTTCGGCGGGCCGCCCGCGTGCGGCGGCTGTCTATGCTCCGCGGCGGTGCCCCCCGAGCCGCTGTCCATCGCTCAGGTCACGCCGTATCCGTGGGAGGACCGCCACGACGTCAACGAGTTCGTCCGGCGCGTGTCCGACGAGCTGGCCGGTCGCGGCCATCGGGTCCTCGTCGTCGCGCCGTCCGCCTCGCACGAGCTCGTGCGCGAAGGACGCCGCGCCGTGCGGGCCGGCGACCTCGAGCCGCCGCCCGGCGAGGCCCGCGTGCTCGCCGTGGGCGAGGCCCTGCCGCCGCTGCCCGGGCGCCGTCGGGCCGCGCTGCCGATCGACGTCGCGCGCACGATCTCGCACCTGTTCGAGGTCGCCGCCCTCGACATCTGCCACGTCCACGAGCCGTTCGCGCCCAGCGTCGCCAGCACCGCGCTGCGCCACTCGCGGGCGCTGAACGTCGGCACCTTCCACGCGCCGACCGAGCGCGTCGTCGCCACCCAGGTCGCGCGCAAGGTCGTCCAGCTCGTCTTCGGCCGCCTCGACGCCCGGACCGCCGCCTTCCGCACGACGGCCGACCTGCTCGAGCGCTTCTTCCCCGGCGAGTACGAGATCGTCGCGCCCGGCGCCGACCCGATCCCCCTCGCGCCGGCCGCGCCCGTCGACGCCGTGGTGCGGATCGCCTTCGTCGAGCAGGAGGAGCGCGGCGCGCTGCGCCTGTTCCTGCGCGCGCTGCGCCGCCTGGACCCGGCGCGCCCGTGGGAGGCGGTCGTGCATTCCGAGCGCGGGCCGTCGTCGTCCACGCCGCTGCGCGCCGACCTCCAGCGGCGCGTGCGCTTCGTCGCCACCGAGCACGAGGCGCTCGCCGGCGCCGACGTCCTGGTCGCCGGATCGGACGGCGTGAGCCCGGCGCCGGGGCTGCTCGTGCGCGCGCAGGCCGCGGGGGCGGTGCCGGTCGCGTCGCGCCTGCCGATCTACGAGGACGTCCTCGGCGACGGCGCCGGCGGCCTGCTCTTCGAGCCCAACGACGTCCAGACGCTCGCGGCCCAGCTCGACCGCCTGATCGCCGACGCCGGCCTGCGCGCGCGTCTGCGCGCCGCCGCCCGGCCGCGGCCGTGGAGCACCGTGGCCGACGAGCTCGAGGACCTCTACGGCGCGCTCGCCGATCGCCGCCACGACACGAGCGGCGACGCGCGGGTCGCCCGGCGGCTGCAGGGCCGGCGCCTGATCGACGTCGACCTGCACATGCACACCGACCACAGCCACGACTGCGCGACGCCGGTCGAGGTGCTGCTGGCCACCGCCCGCGACCAGGGGCTCGGCGCGATCGCCGTGACCGACCACAACGAGGTCTCGGGCGCCCTGGAGGCGCAGGCCAAGGCCGCCGACTACGGCGTCAAGGTCATCGTCGGCGAGGAGGTCAAGACCGCGCGCCAGGGCGAGGTCATCGGCCTGTTCCTGCAGGAGCGCATCCCCCGCGGCCTGTCGCTGGCGGAGACCGTGGCCGAGATCCGCCGCCAGGGCGGCCTCGTGTACGTGCCCCACCCGTTTGACCGCCTGCACGCGGTGCCCGACTACGAGCACCTGCTCGACGTCGTGGCCGACATCGACGCCATCGAGGTCTACAACCCGCGCGTGGCGATCGGCTCCTTCAACGAGGAGGCGGCCCGCTTCGCCGCCAAGTACCGGATCCTCAGCGGCGCGGGCTCGGACTCCCACGTCGCCCAGGGCCTGGGGTCGGTGCGGGTGCGCATGCCCGACTTCGACGGCCCCGACGAGTTCCTCGAGGCCCTGCGCTCGGCCGAGATCATCACCAAGCCGGGCACGCTGCTCTACGTCCAGGCCCTGAAGTTCCTCGAGACGAAGGCCGGCTCGCCGCGGGCGCGCGAGCGCCGGCGCGAGCGCCGCGTGCGCCGCGCCACTCGCAAGGCGTGATGCACCGGCAAGGACGACCTGCGGACCCGTCGAAGCCCGCAGGACCCATGCCTGCGACCGACGACGAGATCCGCGAGAAGTACCTCGAGCGCGCCATCCGCGAGATGAACGCGCTCACCCGCGACCTGCAGTCCTGCGAGCACTGCCCGCGCGGCAACCTCATGCCGGTCCTCGGATCCGGGCACCCGCAGGCGGACGTGTTCCTGCTCAAGTACGCGGCCGCGCCGAGCGAGGTCGAGGAGGGCGTGGCCTTCTACGGCCGCAGCGGCACGGCGCTCATGAAGTCGCTCAAGCGGCTGGGCATCGACCCGCTCGCCGTCTACGGGACGCTGTGCGTCAAGTGCCCGGTGGCCGATCCGTCGATGGCCGACCCCGCGTGCATGGCCCGGGTCGCCCACGAGCTGGCGATCGTGGCGCCGAAGATCGTGGTGGTGATGGGCGAGGACGCGCTGAGCGCCCTGAACGACCTCGACGTCCCGCTCGCGCACGAGCTGGACCCCGAGCTCGGCGTCGTGCAGCCGTTCACGCCGGCGTGCGAGGCGGTCCTGGTGCCGAACATCGACGAGGCGCTCGACGAGGAGGCGGCCAAGCGCGCGTTCTGGTCGGCCTTCCGGGTGCTGGGCGAGTGGTACGCGGACCTGCCGCCCTACTAGGCCTCCTCGGCGCCGCCCTCGCGTACTTCCTCGTCGCGCCCGCCCTCCCCGAGCTGCGGCCGCCCGAGCTGTCGGCGCTCGTGGCGTCCACGCTGGGGCTGGGCTTCGTGGTGGCGATCGTCGCCGGGCTGGTGGCGGTGGCCGACACGCCGGCGGCGCTCGGAATGGCGCTGCTCGGCGCCGGACTGCTGGTCGCGCCGCTGGACGCCCTCGGCGCCGGCGCGGCCGCCACGCCGTTCGAGGCCGTGCTCTTCGGCTGCGCCGGGGTCGCGTTCGCGGTCGCGCTCGACACGCCCTGGCTGGCCGTCGCCCTGCCGCTCTTCGCCGGCGTCGTCGACGTCGCGCAGGCGCTCGCGGGCGGGCCGTCCGGGATCGTCGCGCTCTCGACCCCGCGTCCCGGCGACGCGCTCGCCCTGGACCTGCCCGACTGGGGCACCGGCCTGGCCGCGGCGCGCCTGAGCGTGCCCGAGGTCGTCTTCCTGGCCGCGTTCGCCGCCTACGCGCGCCGCTTCGGGCTGCGCGAGCGCGCGGCCGAGCTCGGGATGCTCGGCGGGCTGCTCGTCGCGGCCGGCGCCGAGATCCTGCTGCACGTCCAGCTCCCCCCCGTCGCGCTGCTGGCGGTGGGATGCCTGGTGCCCAACGCCGACCGCGTGCGTCACCTGTTCGCCGCCGTGCGCGAGGGGTAACGTGAGGCGCATGGACCTCGAGGAGAAGACGCTCGAAGAGGTCGGCGACCGCTGCGAGGAGTGCGGCGCGAAGCTGACCGGGCGCGAGCTGGAGCAGGTCATCGAGTCCGGCGGTCCGGCGCTGTGCACAATCCACGCCCAGGACGTCGTGCCGATCGCCGAGGACGACGGCCTCGACGCCGGGACCTAGCCGGTCACGAGGACGATCTTGCCCAGCTTGCCGCCCGCGGCGAAGCGCTCGTAGGCCTGCGCCGCCCGGTCGAGCGGAAACGTCTCGGCGACGGGGACCCGCAGCAGGCCGCGCTCGAACAGCGGCAGGACGTGACGCTCGAGGGCGCGCGCGGTGGCCGCCTTCTCCTCCAGCGGGCGGGCGCGCAGGGTCGATCCGCGCACGGTCGCGCGCTTGCCCATGACGGCGAGCAGGTTGACCTCGGCCTTGGCCCCGGCGCCCACGCCGATGACCGCGATGCGCCCGCCGGTCTCGAGGGCCTCGAGGTCGAGCGCGAGGTTGGGGGCGCCGACGAGCTCGAGGACGACGTGGAACGGGCCGTGCTCGGCGAAGCCCTCGGGATCGATGACCGCGTGGGCGCCGAGCTCGCCGACCGCGCCGCGCAGGTCTGGGTTGCGGACGGTGGCGGTGACGTGGGCGCCCGCGGTCGCGCCGAGCTGGACGGCCGCCGTGCCGACGCCCCCGGCGGCGCCGTGGACGAGCAGCCGCTCGCCGGCGCCGAGGCCGACCTGCGTGAACAGCGCGTCGTGCGCGGTGGTGAACACCTCCGGCAGGCCGCCGGCCTGGGGCCAGTCCAGGCCCTCGGGCACCGGCATGGCGACGCGCTCGTGGACCACGCACAGCTCGGCCTGCCCGCCGCCCCCGACGATGGCCATGACGCGATCGCCCTCGGCGAAGCGCTCGGCGCGCGGGCCGCGCCCGACGACCTCGCCGGCGAGCTCGAGGCCGGGGATGTCGCGGGGAGCGCCCGGCGGCGCCGGGTAGCGCCCGCCCTTCTGCATCATGTCGGCCCCGTTGAGGCCGGCCGCCCGGACGCGGACAAGGACCTCGCCGGCGCCCGGTTCGGGGTCGGGGTGCTCGGCGACGACGATCTCGCCGTCGCGGATCGTGGCCGCGCGCATGCCGCCGGAGTCTAGGGTCGGCGCTAACCTCCTCGCCGTGACCCTGCCGGTCGACGCCTGGAAGCTCGAGGGCATCTCACCGCGTGCCTACCAGCACCCCGCCGACCGCGCGGCGACGGCGGCGCTGCAGAAGGTCCCCTACCTCGACGAGGTCGTGCGCCGGCTCATCTCGCTCGGCTACGAGCGCGCGCTGCGGGCCGCGTCGCTCGGCGCCGCGGTGCGCCTGGGCCAGGAGCAGCTCCCGAACATCTGGGTGCTGCATCGCGAGTGCTTCCACGCGCTCGACCTCGAGCAGGTCCCCGACCTGTACATGACCCAGTTCCCGCTCGCCAACGCCGCGACCTTCGGCACCGACCGCCCCGTCGTGGTCCTCAACTCCGAGCTCGTGCGCATCCTCGACGACGAGGGCCGCCGCGTCGTGCTCGCCCACGAGGCCGGCCACGTGCACTCCGGCCACGTGCTCTACCAGACCGCGCTGCTGATCCTGCTCCAGCTCGGCCGCTCGGCGCGGCTGCCGCTGCTCGCCGGCCTGCCGATGCTGGCGATCGAGCTCGCGCTGCTGGAGTGGTTCCGCGGCGCCGAGCTGAGCTGCGACCGCGCGGCGGCGCTGGTCACGCGCAACCCGCTGGCCGTGTGCCGGACGCTGATGGTCATCACCGCCGGCGAGGCCGCCGCCGACCTGAACCTCGACGCCTTCATCGCCCAGGCCATGGACTACGACGAGGCCGGCTCGGGGCTCGAGCGCCTGACCCGGCTCATGCAGGACCTGCGCCTCACCCACCCGATGCCCGTGCGCCGCGTGCGCCTGCTCCTGGACTGGGTGCGGGCCGGCGACTACGACCGCATCGTCGACGGCGAGTACGTCCGCCGCGGTGAGGAGCCGCCGCTGCGCGACGAGGCCGACGCGGCCCAGGAGCACTACGCCAAGCGCATCTCCGACGCCGTGCAGCAGGCGGGCTCGTCGATCTCCGAGGTCGGCGAGCAGCTCGGCGAGTGGCTCGCGCGGCAGCGCCGCGGCGGCGGCGACTCCTAGCCGGGGCGTACGTAAGAAACCGTCGCCAGGTCGCGCTCACTCAGCGTGGCCATCGACATCCGTCCCAGGATCGCGGTGCTCGACGTGGATCCGGAGCTGGGGGAGGACCTGTCCCCGGCGGATCTGGCCGCCGCCCGCGCCCGTGCGGTCGCCGCCGTCGTCTCGCTCCCACGCGGCGAGTGGCGACCGCCTGGGCCGGGCACCCGCAACGGCCCCGGCCACCTCGGCCTGCTCGTGCTCGACGGGCTGCTCACGCGCAACATCGACCTGCTCGGACGCGTCTCCATGGAGCTGCTCGGGACCGAGGACCTGCTGCGCCCCAACGACGACGAGCAGCTCGACGGGTCGTCGGTGCCCCAGGCCGTGACCTGGACGGTGCACGAGCCGGTGCGCCTGGCCGTGCTCGACCGCTCCTTCGCCGAGCGCGTCATGCCGTGGCCGGAGATCGGCGCCGCGCTGATCGCCCGCGCCCTGCGGCGCAGCCGCTGGCTGGACGCGCACCTCGCCATCCTCGAGAACCCGAGCGTCGAGATGCGCGCGCTGCTGTTCCTCTGGCAGCTCGCCGATCGCTGGGGTCGCGTTGCGCCGGACGGCGTCCACGTCCCGCTGCGGGTCACGCACCGGACGCTCGGGCGGCTGGTGCGCGCCCAGCGCCCGAGCGTCACGCGCGCGGTCAACCAGCTCGCCGCGCGCGGTGACCTCAGCCGCGCGCCGGATGGGAGCTGGATCCTGCACAGCGCGCCCCCGAGCCGGGCGTACGCCCGGGAGGCGTCGTGCACGTCGAGGTGACGGTGGTTACCGGCCCCGTTGCGGGAGCCCGCCGGCGGTGCTTGGCTCGCGCGGTCCGACCGACGAGGAGTGGATGAGATGAGAAGGCGCAGCCCGGCCGTTCGCAGGACCCTCACGCTCGTGCCCGCCGCGCTGGCGCTGATGGTCGCCGGTTCGGTGATCTTCAACGTCAGCGCCGTCTCCAAGCCGGCGCCGCGCGCGTCCGCGGCCGCGCCGGCAGCCACCGCCGGCGACGCGGCGCTCTTCGCCAGAGGGCGCCGGATCTTCCGCAACGACACGTTCGGCGACCAGGCCTTCTGGGGTGGAGCGCTGCAGCTCCACCGCGCGATCGAGGGAGCGGGCAGCGGCGGCGTCGGTCCAGGCGTCAGCCCCAAGACCGCCCTCACGGTGGGCCTGAAGGTCGACAGCGCGATGCTGCCCAAGGCGGTCAGGACCGCCCTGGCCCAGGGCAAGGTCGACCTCAACAGCCCCAAGACCACGCTGGCGCTGCTCGAGCTCAACGCCGTCGTCGGCGTGCGCGGGTTCTTCAACCGGGGCGGGACGCTGAAGTCGATCGGCATCACGTGCGCGCTGTGCCACTCGACGGTCGACAACTCGTTCGCGCCCGGAATCGGGCGCCGCCGCGACGGCGTCCCCAACCGCGACCTCAACGTCGGCGCGATCGTGTCGCTGGCGCCCAACCTCAAGCCGGTGACCGACCTGCTCGGCGCCGACGAGGCGACGGTCAAGAAGGTGCTGGCGAGCTGGGGCCCGGGCAAGTTCGACGCCGAGCTCTTCCTCGACGGCAAGGCCTTCCGGCCGGACGGCGGATCCGCCGCGACGCTGCTCCCACCCGCCTACGGCCTGGCCGGGGTCAACCTCCACACGTACACGGGCTGGGGCTCGATCACCTACTGGAACGCGTTCGTCGCCAACCTGGAGATGCACGGCCAGGGCACGTTCCACGACGCCCGCCTGGCCGACGCCACGAAGTTCCCGATCGCGGCCCGCGCCGGCTTCGCCGACGTGCGCAGCCCGGTCGACCTGATCTCGTCCAAGCTCGGCGCGCTGCAGGCCTATCAGCTCGGGCTGGCCGTGCCCCAGCCGCGTGCGGGCAGCTTCGATCCGGCGGCGGCCCGGCGCGGACGGGCGATCTTCATGGGCGTCGGCAAGTGCGCGAGCTGCCACGTCCCGCCGACGTACAGCGACCCCGGCGAGAACCTCCACACCCCGGCGGAGATCTGCACCGACTCGTTCCAGGCCGACCGCTCGCCCTCCGGCATGTACCGGACGACGCCGCTGCGCGGCCTGGCCGCGCACGCCAAGGGCGGCTTCTACCACGACGGGCGCTACCCGACGCTCGGGGCGGTGGTCGACCACTACGACTCGTGCATGAACCTCGGCCTGAACGCCGGGCAGAAGGGCGACCTCGTGCAGTTCCTCAAGTCCATCGGCTGAGCGCAGCGAAGATGCCCAACGACCCGCGCCCGATCGCCGTCGGCCTGTCCCACCGGACGGCGGCGATCGGCCAGCGCGAGCGCGCGGCGCTGGCCGAGCCGGCGGCGCGCGCCGTGCTGCGCGCCCTGCTGGCGGGCGGAGTCGTGCGCGAGGCCGCCGTGCTGTCGACGTGCAACCGCGTCGAGCTCTACGCCGCCGCGGACGACCTCGACGCGGCCCGCGACGAGCTGCTGGCCGCGCACGCCGCCCACGCGGCCCTGCCGGCGCGCGAGCTCGCCGCGGCCGGCTACGTGCACCGCGACGAAGCCGCGGCCCGCCACCTGTTCCGGGTGGCGGCCAGCCTGGATTCCATGGTGGTCGGCGAGAGCGAGATCCAGGGCCAGGTGCGCGCGGCCCGCGACCTCGCCGCCGACGAGGGCGCGCTCGGCTCGCTGCTCGGCGAGCTGTTCGGCCACGCGCTGGCCGCCGGCCGGCGGGTCCGCGCCCGCACGCACGTCGGAGCCGGTGCCGTGTCGCTGTCGTCGGTGGCCGTCGAGCTGGCCCGCGCGCGACTGGGCGACCTGCGCCCGCGCCGCGCGGCGCTGATCGGGGCCGGGCGGACGGCGGAGGCGACCGCGCGCGCCCTCGCCGGCGCCGGCGTGCAGCGGCTGGTCGTGGTCACCCGCGGGGCACAGGCGCCCGCGCTGTGCGATCGCCTCGGCGCCACCGCCGTCGGGCTCGAGGACCTGCCCCGCGCGCTTGCGCTGGCGGACATCGTCGTGTCGGCGACCTCGGCCCCGCAGCCGATCGTCGGGGTCGACGACGTCCGCCGCGCCTGCCGCGCGCGGGCCGACCGGCCGCTCGTGCTCATCGACCTCGCCGTGCCGCGCGACGTCGATCCGGCGGTGGCGCACCTCGACGGCGTGCTCCTGTACGACCTCGACCGCCTGGAGGGCGTCGCCGCGACGAACCGCCTCGCTCGCGGACGCGAGTCCGAGCGGGCGGCGCGGATCGTCGAGGACGAGCTGGCGCGCCACCTCGGCGTGGAGCTGGCGGCATGAGCCCGGGGCGGCGCCGGCGCGTGCGCATGGCGGTCGCCCTCGCCGCCGCGGTCCTGCTGGCCGGGGCGCTGGCCTACACGAGCTTCACCGCCTCCAGCCAGGCGGTCTCCCCCAGCGGCCTGCTCGCCGGCGCCGTGGCCGGGCGGACGTATCAGCTCACGGGCAAGGTCGTGCCCGGCTACCGCCGCGCCGGCGACGCGCTCGACTTCCGCGTGCGCGACCGCGACGGCGGCCGCTCGGTGCCGGTGCGCTACGTCGGCGCGGTGCCGGATCCGTTCCGCGGCGGGCGCGAGGTCATCGTCACCGTGCGCAAGGAGGGCTCGGCCTACGTCGGCGTGCGCGACTCGCTGCTGACGAAGTGCCCGTCGAAGTTCGCCACCACGGCGCCGGGGACGGGGGCGTGACGTGCTGAGCGTCGGGCGCTCGGCGCTGACGCTGGCGCTGCTGGTCACGCTGTACGGCATCGGCGCGGCGCTGTACGGAGCCCGGGCGCGGAGCCCCGCGTGGGTCGCCTCCGGCCGGCGTGCGATGTACGGGCTGGCCGCCGTCGTCACGGTGGCGTTCGGCATCCTCGAAGCGGCCTTCGTGCGCACGGACCTGTCGTTCTCCGTCGTCGCCTCGCACTCGAGCACGACCACGCCGCTGTACTACCGGGCGAGCGCGATGTGGTCCTCGCAGGAGGGCTCGCTGCTGCTGTGGCTCTGGCTGCTCTCGCTGTGGTCGAGCCTGGCGCTGTTCCTCACCCGCCGGCGGCTGCGCGACGTCGCGCCCTACGCCACCGCGGTGCTGCTGACCTTCGGCGCCTTCTTCGCGGCGCTGCTCGTCTTCGCGGTCCACCCGTTCGCGATCGCCGACCCGGTGCCCTCGCAGGGCGCCGGCCTCAATCCGCTCCTGCGCCACCCGAGCATGATGATCCACCCTCCGATGCTCTACTCGGGCTACACGCTGTGGGCGGTTCCGTTCGCCTTCGCGGTCGGGGCGCTCGCGGTGCGGCGCGTCGACGCCGAGTGGATCACCGCGACGCGGCGCTTCGGCCTGGCCGCCTGGCTGCTGCTGGGCACCGGCATCCTGATCGGCGCGCGGTGGTCGTGGTCGGAGCTCGGCTGGGGCGGCTACTGGGCGTGGGACCCGGTCGAGAACGCCTCGCTCATGCCGTGGCTGACCGGGACGGCGTTCCTGCACTCGGTGATGATCCAGGAGCGGCGCGGAATGCTGAAGGTCTGGAACGTCTCGCTCGTGCTGGCCACGGGCACGCTGGCGATCCTCGGGACCTTCCTCGTGCGCTCGGGGATCCTCGACTCGATCCACGCCTTCGGCGCGTCGACGCTGGGCATCCCGTTCGTCTCGCTGATCGCGGCGATGGTCGTCGGGTCGGTCGCGCTGGTGGTGTCGCGGCGCGCCGCGCTGCGCTCCGAGCACCGGATCGACGCGCTGATCTCGCGCGAGAGCGCGTTCCTGGGGAACAACCTGGTCCTCGTCGGGCTGTGCTTCGTGATCTTCTGGGGGACGTTCTTCCCGCTCATCTCCGAGGCGGTGACCGGCACGAAGGCCGCGGTCGGGCCGCCGTGGTTCGACCGCTACACGGTGCCGCTCGCCCTCGCGCTCGTCCTGCTCTCGGGCATCGGGCCGCTCGTCGCCTGGCGGCACGCGACGGCGGCCCGGACCCGGCGCAGCTTCCGCCTCCCCGCGTTGGCGGGCGCCGGCGTGGCGGCGGCCCTGGCGCTCGTGCCGGAGGTCCGCGCGAAGCCGACGGCGTGGGCGATGTTCGCCTTCGCGTCGTTCACGGCCGCCGTGGTGGCGCAGGAGCTGGCGCGCGGCGCGCGGGCCCGCCGTCAGGTGGCGGGCGGCTCGGCTCCGGGCGCCGTCGTCGCACTCGTCCGGCGCAACCGGCGCCGCTATGGCGGCTACCTCGTCCACCTCGGCATGGCCGTGCTCTTCGCGGGGGTCGCCGCGTCCTCGACCTTCCAGCACGTGCGCGACGTCCGCCTGTCCCCCGGCCAGGTGGCGCACGTGGGCGGCTACGACATCCGCTACGTCCGGGCCACCGGCGCGGTCGCGCGCGAGAAGGTCGTGCTCGGGGCCGTCCTCGACGTCAGCCGCCACGGGCACCGCGTCGCCGTGCTGGCGCCGACGCGCGGCTACTTCGCCTCCACGGACCCCGGCCTGGGCCCGACCGCCCGCTACTTCTCCGGCGAGGCCACCAGCGAGGTCGGCCTCGACGCCGGGCTGCGCCGCGACGTCTGGACCGCCGTCGAGCCGGACGTCAACGCCCTGGGCCGGATGATCGACGGCATCGACCGGCGCTTCCCGCTGGCGGACGGCGACACGCAGCGCCTGCTGCTCGAGATCGTCGCCGCCCGCTACCGCGCGGCCCCGCCGCCGGCGCCGTTTCGCATGATCGTCTCGCCGCTGGTCGAGTGGATCTGGCTCGGCGGGCTGCTGATCGGCACCGGCGGCCTCATAGCGGTGTGGCCCGCACCGGCCCCCGCGCGCCGGCGCGCGCTCGCCGTTGCGCCGGGCGGGGCGCGGCGCGCGCCCTCGCGGGCGTAGCGCCGCCGCGCTAGGCGACGGCGGTGGCGGTCGCCTCGGCGGCCAGGTCGGCGTCGCGCAGGCGGTCGACGGCGCGGCGCAGCACCCGGCACACCTTCATCTGCGACAGGTCCAGGAGCGCGGCGATCTCGCGCTGGGAGAGGTCGCCCGTGAACGACAGGCGCACGACGTCGCGCTCGAGCGGCTCCAGGCCCGCGCCGAGCTCGTCGAGCCACGTGCGCTCGAAGGCGTGGCGCAGCTCGTCGTCCTCCATGCCGAGCTGGTCGGCGACCGTGCGGTCCTCGGCGTCGGAGTGCAGCGGCGCGTCGAGCGACACGGCGAAGCGCCCGCGGCGGGCGTCGAGCGCGGCCGCCACGCGGTCGAGCGGCAGGTGCAGGTGCGCGGCGAGCTCGGCCGGGGTGGGCGCGTGGCCGAGCTCCGCGCCCAGGTGCTCGGTGGCCGCCACGACCTCCAGCCACGTCTCGGCCGCCTCGCGCGGGGGGCGCACCGCCCAGGAGTGGTCGCGCAGCCAGCGGCGCATCTCGCCGACCATCGTCGGGACCGCGTAGCGGACGAGGTCGGTCCCGTGGTCGGGGTCGAAGCGCTCCAGCGCCTTGGTCAGGCCGAGCGCCGCGGCCTGCTCGAGGTCCTCCAGGTAGCCGCTGTGGCGATAGCGGCGCGCGAGGCGATGGATGATCGGCTGCAGGCGCGCGACGAGCTCCTCGCGCGCGGCCAGGTCGCCGCGGGTGACGAACCGGCGGAGCAGGTCGTCCTCGACTCGTCCGACGCCGCTGCGTACGCACGCGCGGGGGGCGGTCGGGGCCTGAGCAGTTCGCGGGACCCGGTGTCGAACCGGTGCTTCGAGCAGCATCTGGAACCGGTTCCAACACTACTACTGGTGACGGTGCCGCTGTCAAGGGCGGCCGTGCGGGCACGGCACCTGGCCCGTCGTGCGCCGTTCCACGACCGCGAGCCCGCCGAGGTCGTGGTGCTCGTCGAGCGAGAGCTCGTCCTCCAGCGCGCGCAGGAGCAGGCTCGCTCCGAGCCGGCCCGATTCGCGCAGCGGCTGGCGCACGGTGGTCAACCCGATCGCGCCCGCGAGCTCGATGTCGTCGTAGCCGATGACGGACAGGTCGCCGGGCACCGACAGGCCCGCGCGCGCGGCCGCGTCGAGGACGCCGAAGGCCTGCACGTCCGAGGCGGCGAACACGGCGGTGGGCGGCTCGGCGAGCGCGAGCAGGTCGAGCGCCATCCCGCCGGCCGTCTCGCGCCCGAACGGACCGCGCCGGACGTACTCGGGCGGCAGCTCGAGCCCGGTGCGCTCGACCTCGCGCCGCAGCCCGCGCAGGCGGCGCTCGCTGGAGGCGAAGCCGAAGGGGTTGTCCTCGACGTCGCCGACGAAGGCGATGCGCCGGTGGCCGGCGTCGAGCAGGTGGCGCGCCGCCAGGGCGCCGCCGGCGACGTCGTCGACGACGACGTGGGGCAGGTCGCCGTGGATCGCGTCGACGAGCACGACGGCCAGGCCGTCGCGGCGCAGCGCGTGCGCCTCGGCGTCGGTCGGCGGCAGCGAGATGACGAGCACCCCGTCGAGGCGGTCGCGGCGCGCGAAGCGGCGCATGACGTCGCGGCGCTGCTCGCGCGTCTCCACGTTGCAGATCGTCAGGTGGTACGGGCTCGCGCCGACGACCTCGTCGACGCCGCGCAGGCGCTCGACCACCGAGGCCTGGGTGAAGAACGGCGCGATGACGCCCAGCGTCTGCGTGCGCCCGAGCGACAGGTTGCGCGCCGCGACGCTCGGGCGATAGCCGAGCTCCTCCATGACGGCCCGCACGCGCTCGCGCGTGGCCGCAGCGACGCCGGGGGCGTCGTTGAGCACGCGCGAGACGGTTCCCACGCCGACGCCGGCACGCGCAGCGACGTCGCGGATGCGCGGCGGACGCGACCCCGTCCGCTCCGGGGCGCTTGGCACGGCGCGAAAACTTACCCGCAGGCGCGCACGGTGACGCAGCCGCCGTCCGAGCGGCGCCGTCGCGTCGCGGCAAGCGCGTAGGCTCCTGACCATGGCCCGGCACCACCTGCGACCCCTCTTCGACCGCGTCGTCATCAAGGAGCTCGAGCCCGACCGCATGCGCCTCTCGGGCCTGGTCGTGCCGCCCGGCAGCCACGAGCCGCCGCCCCAGCACGGCATCGTCCTCGCCGTCGGGCAGGGCGTCGACTGGTGGGAGTCGGCCGGGGTGCAGATGCCGATCCGGCCCGGCGACCACGTCGTCTTCCCCGCCTCGGCCGGCGTCTGGGTCGAGGTCGACGAGGAGCGCCTGCTCGTCTGCCGCGTCACCGAGCTGCTCGGCGTGCTGGAGCGCGTCGAGGAGCCGATGGACGACGCGCGCCTGGGCGACGCGCGCGAGGAGAGCTGACCGCTAGGAGGCCCGCTCCAGCAGCGCGACGCACTCGATGTGCGGCGTCTGCGGGAACAGGTCGAACGGGCGCACGCGGCGCAGCGCGTAGCCGGCCTCGACGAGCTGGGCTGCGTTGGGCGCCAGCGTCGTCGGGTTGCAGGAGACGTAGACGATGCGCGCCGGCGAGGCCTCGATCACCCGGCGCACGACCTTGGCCGAGAGGCCCGCGCGCGGCGGGTCGACGACGAGCACGTCCGGGCGGCCGGCGCGCTCGACGAGCTCGCGCATGGCCAGGCGCACGTCGCCGGCGAAGAAGCGGGCGTTGTCGATCTCGTTGGCGCGCGCGTTGGCGATGGCGTCGGCGATCGCCTCCTCGACGATGTCCAGGCCCCAGACCTCGCCCGCCCGCGGCGCCAGCGTCAGGCCGATCGTGCCGATCCCGCAGAAGAGGTCGTAGACGCGCTCCCAGCCCTGCAGGCCGGCGAACTCGCCGACGGCGCCGTAGAGCCGCTCGGCCATCTCGGTGTTGGTCTGGAAGAACGCCTCGGCGCTGACGCGGAAGCGCAGGCCGGCGACCTCCTCGTCGATCGCGTCGCTGCCCTGGAGCACCTCGGTGGCGCCGCCGGCCGTGGTCTCGCCCACGCCCGCGACGCGCGTCCACAGGACGCTGTCGGCGCCCACGGCCTCGGGGAAGCCTTCGAGGTCGAGCGGCTCGTCCGACGTGACGAGCCGCACCTGCAGCTCGCCGGTGCGCCGGCCCTCGCGGACGACGAGGTTGCGCAGCAGGCCCGTCTGCTCGCGGCGGTCGTAGGCGCTCAGGCCCCGGGCGCGGCACCACTGCAGCGCCGCGCGGCGCGCCTCGTTGCCGCGCTCGGACGCCAGCAGGCAGTCCTCGACGTGCTCGATGCGCTCCCACGAGCCGGCGGCGTGGAAGCCGCAGATCAGCGCGCCGTCGTCGGCGGTGCCGAACGAGTACTCGAGCTTGTTGCGGTAGCGCCACGGCGCGACGGCGGGGACGATCGGCTCGAGCTCGTAGCCGTCGAGATGGCCGATGCGCCGCAGGGCGTCGCCGACCTGGGCCGCCTTGGCCTCGAGCTGGCGCTCGTAGGGCAGCACCTGCCACGGCGCGCCGGGGTGGTCGGCCAGCGCCGGCACGCGCTCGGGGCTCGGCTCGAGCACCTCGAGCGTGCGCGCCTCGGCGTAGGCCTTCTTGCGCTTGGTCACCACCGCGCGGACGCGATCGCCGGGGACGGCGCCGCGCACGAAGATCACGTAGCCCTCCAGGCGCGCGACGCCGGCCCCGCCGAAGGCGAGGTCGTCGATGGTGAGCTCGAGCTCTTGGCCCGTTGCCGGGCGCGTTCGGGTGGAGGCCTCCATGGACCTCCAAGGATAGGACCGCGCCCTACCCGAGCTTCTTCTCGATCGCGCCGAGCACCGACTTGCGGTTGGCGTTGCGGCGCTCGTGGTCGCGCACCTTGCGGATCTGGGCGCGCGTGAGGTCGCCCAGGCGCTGCTGGATCTGCGACGCGTTGAGCTCGTCGTAGAGGCTGATCGGGAAGGACGGCCCGACGCCCACGTTCCGGCGCGCGCGGTCGACCTCGCGGAGCACGCGGTCGCTGGACTGCGCGGCGCGCGAGCGCCCCTTGCCGACGACGTGCTCGAGGTCGGCGCGGAAGCCGTCGGCCTGCGAGCGCCCGGTCGACAGGAGCGCCTTGCTGAGCTCGGTGGCGTCCTTGCGCGTGAGCCGGCCGCGCGTGACGGCGTCGTCGAGGGCCGACTTCAGGCCCTCGGTGGTGAGCACGACGCCGCGGCGCAGGATGTCGCGCAGCGCGGTGAGGTTGGCGTGGGCCGCGTGCTCGGTGCTGGCGGCCGCGGTGGCCGCCGCGCGGGTCGTCGCGCGGGTGGCGGTCCCGTTGGACTTCGCGGTGCTGCGCTTCGCGGCGGGCTTGCGCGCAGTCGCGGCGGCGGGCTTGCGCGCGCTCGCGGCCGGCTTCCGCGCGCTCGCGGCGGGCTTCTTCGCCGCCTTCGACCGGCGCGCGGCCGACGCGGCGGCGGGCTTCTTCGCCGCCTTCGACCGGCTCGCGGCCGACGCGGCGGCGGGCTTCTTCGCGGCCGCCGACCGGCTCGCGGCCGGCTTGCGGGCGCGGCTCGCGGCCGGACGGGACGACGACGATCGAGACGACTTGGGTTGCGGCATATGAAAGCTCCCGGAGGCTGAGGGTGTCGGCGGACCCTAGTACCCGGCACCGCGACCCGCTATCGCCGCGCACGAGCGCTGACCAGGAGGCGGTAGCCGAGGTCGAGCTCGTCGAGCTCGAGCAGGTCGGCGTGGCGGCGCGCCCACGCGCCGCTGGCGACGTCCTCGCCCAGGCGGGCGAGCCCGGCCGCGAGCTCGTCCGGGCGGCGCTTGGCCATCGTCGAGATCCCGGCGCGCACCGCCGGGTCGAGGTACGCCTCGGGCCGGCGCCAGAACGAGCTGAAGAAGCCGTCGCGGCAGTCCCACGGGACCGGCACCACCTCGGCCTCGGCGCGCAGCGCGGCGACCTGCTCCTCCAGCGCGGGGAAGTCGGCGACGTCCTCCGCCGACAGCTCGGGGAAGTACTCCGGGCCCAGCCACATGCTCCCGACGTACGCCGGGTCCCACGACAGGACGACGACCCGCTGGCGGGCGACCCGCACGAGCTCGGCGCAGCCGGC
>JAXDHQ010000245.1:0-7380 GCA_034664395.1 Solirubrobacteraceae bacterium
CGTCGGCGTCTGAGCCGTCACCGTCTGCCCCGACCCCGGCCCCGTGGTCGCCGTCGACGACTGCGCGCCGGCCGGCGCCGCGGTCGCCGTCAGGAGGGCGGCCGCGCACACGGCCGCGAGGGCTCCCCTGCGAATGGGCACGGGCCCGATGCTAGCCATAACCCTCATCGCAGGTCCCCGAGCGCCTCGAGCGCACCGGCGAGCACGGCCTGCGGCTCGGCGCCCGCGTCGAGCACCCGGAAGCGCCGCGGCTCGGCGGCGGCGAGCTCGTCGTAGGCGGCGCCGATGGCCGCGAAGAACGACCCGTCCTCGCGCTCGAGGCGGTCGGGCGCCTCGCCTCGCGAGGCCAGCCGCGCGGCGCCCGTGGCCGGGTCGACGCGCAGCAGCAGCGTGCGGTCGGGCGCCAGCCCGCCGGTGCCGAACAGGTTGACGGCGAGCACCGCGTCGACCCCGAGCCCGCGGCCAGCGCCCTGGTAGGCCAGCGACGAGTCGACGAAGCGGTCGAGCAGCACCCACCTCCCCGCGGCCAGCGCCGGCTCGACGCGCTCGGCGACGAGCTGGGCCCGCGCGGCGGCGTAGAGCAGCGCCTCGGCCCGCGGGTCGACGCGTAGGCCGGGGTCCTTGACCAGCGTCCGGATGCGCTCGGACAGCTCGACCCCCCCGGGCTCGCGCAGGAGCTCGACCTCGCGTCCGTCCGCGCGCAGCGCCGCGGCCAGCCCCTCGGCCAGCGTCGTCTTGCCCGCGCCGTCGAGTCCCTCGATGGTGATGAGCCGCCCGCGCATGGCCGTAGCCTTCCAGAGGTGCTCCCCGGCACCGAACGTCACCCCCACGCGCGCGCCGTCCTCGGCGGGGCGCTGCCGCCCGACGGCCAGGCCAGCCACGCGTACCTGTTCCACGGCCCCGCCGGCTCGGGCAAGGCGACCGTCGCCCGCGCCTTCGCCGTCGCCCTCCTCGCCGACGGCGCCGCGGACGCCGACTCCGTCCGCACGCGCGTCGAGCACGGCGTCCATCCCGACCTGACCTGGGTCACGCCCAGCGGCGCCGCCGAGATGCTCGTCTCCGACATCGACGAGCCGGTCGTGGCCGCGGCGACGCGCACGCCGTTCGAGGCTCGCCGGCGCGTGTTCGTCATCGAGCGCGCCGAGACGATGAACGACCAGGCCGCCAACCGGATGCTCAAGACGCTGGAGGAGCCGGCCGCCTACGCCCACCTCGTCCTGCTCACCGACCGCCCGGGCGAGATCCTGCCCACGATCGCCTCGCGCTGCCAGCACGTCCGCTTCGACGCGCCGAGCGCCGAGGAGATCGCCGTCCGCCTGCGCGGGCTCGACGAGACTGCCGCGCTGGCGTGCGCCCGCCTCGGCCTGGGCGACGCCGAGCGCGCCGCTCGCCTGGCCTTCGGCGACGGGCCGCGGCTGCGCGCCGGCGCCGAGGCCTACGCGCGCGGCGCCCTCCACGGCGAGCTCGCGCCGCGCCCGTGGCTGGAGATCCTCGCGCGCGCCAAGAGCCTCGGCGACGAGGCCCAGGCCGCCGTCGAGGAGCGGATCGCCTCCGAGCTCGACTACCTCCCCCAGCGCGAGCGCAAGCGCGCCGAGCGCGAGGGCGCCGAGGCGGCCAAGCGATCCGCCCGCCGCGCCCGCGCCGGCGCGCTCGACCAGGCGCTGCAGCTCGCCGGGCTCTGGTACCGCGACGTCGCCGCCGTCGCCGACGGCGCGCCCGAGGTCGTCTACGCCGTCGACCGGCTCGACGCGCTGGGCGAGGACGCCGAGGGCCACGACGTCAACCGGCTGCGCACCGCGGTCGAGCTCGTCGACGACGCTCGCGCGATGCTCATCCTCAACCCGACCGAGGAGCTGCTGCTCGAGGCGCTGGCGTTCCGTCTGGCGCGGGTCCTGGCGGCGTAGGGCCGCCGCCGCGCGCCCGGCCCGCCTCGCCGGGCGCCAGCAGCGCCGGATCGAGGTCGTCGATGATGCCCAGGAAGGCGTCCACCACGACGGGGTCGAAGTGCCGGCCGCGCTGGCGGCGCAGCTCGTCCAGCGCCTCGTCGAGCGGCCACGGCTGCTTGTAGGGCCGCGCCGAGAGCAAGGCGTCGAAGACGTCGCACACCGCACAGACCCGTCCGGACAGCGGGATCTCCTCCCCCGACAGCCCGGCCGGATAGCCCGAGCCGTCCCAGCGCTCGTGGTGCGTGCGCGCGATCTCCTCGGCCACCTCCATCACCGGCGAGCTCGACCCGGCCAGGATCGACGCGCCGATCGACGTGTGGCGGCGCATGTGCTCGCGGTCGCCCGGCGACAGCGCCCCCGGCTGCAGCAGGATCGAGTCGGGGATGGCGATCTTGCCGACGTCGTGCAGCAGGCTCGCGCTGCGCAGCGTCTCGGCGTCGGTCGGCGTCATCCCGAGCGCCAGCCCGACGCGCTCGCACATGCGGCTGATGCGCTCGAGGTGCAGGCCGGTCTCCTGGTCGCGCGACTCCGTCGCCTGCGCGAGGCGGTGGATGACGTCGAGCTGCGTCGTGCGCAGCTCGATGGTGCGCTCGCGCACGGCCTCCTCGAGCTCGGCGTTGCGCTGCGCCGCCCGGGAGCCGCGGCGGCGCTCGGCGACGTAGCCGGCCGAGATCGTGCTGACCGTCCCCAGCGACAGGGCGAACAGCGGCGCGGCGATCGGGACGATCCGCCCGTGGTCGAACACGTACTGGGACGCGAGGACGAAGACGACCGCGATCGCCGGCGCCACGGCGGCCGCCACCAGCGCCCGCAGGCGCAGGCTCACGAGCGCGGGGACGAAGCCGAGCCCGAGGACGATGAGCAGCCCGACCCAGGTCGGCACGCCGCGCAGCGGCAGCCCGCGGATCGCCGTGTCGATCGCGTTGGCCTCGATCTCGGGGCCGGTCATCAGCCGGTCGCTCGCCGGCGTGGGATGGACGTCCTGCAGCGTCGGCGACGCGGCGCCGACCACGACGACGCGCCCGCGCACGCGGGCCGGAGCGACGCGACCGAGGATCAGGTCGGAGAACGAGACGGTCTCGATCGTCCCCGGCGGCCCGTGGAAGTCGATCCACGCCCCACCGTCCTCGAAGGCCGACGGCGCCGGCGCGCGGCCGACCAGCCGCGCCGCGACGGTGGCCAGCGTGGGCAGCCCGCCGTGCGCGTACTCGAAGCGCTGCAGCACGCCCCCGCGGCCCTCCGGCAGGTTGCTCGCGCCCGCGCGCGCGTGCGCGCGGGCGAGGACGTCGGGGCCGCCGAGGACGTTGTTGCCCCCGTGCCCGTCGGTCTCGGCCGTGGCGAGCACGACGTTGCCCGCACGCCCGACCGCCTGGATCAGCGCGTTGTCCTGCACCACCGAGGTGGCCTCGGTGAACTGCACGTCGTAGACGATCACGCGGGCGCCGTCGGCGCGCAGGCGGTCGATGGCCTGGGCGTGGAGGCTGCGCCTGAACGGCCAGTGCTGCTTGAGGTCGCCGAACGTCTGGTCGTCGACGGCGACGACGAGCATGTTCGGCGCCGGCCGCGGCGCGCGGTGCTCGAAGCGCTGCGCGACCGAGTCCTGCTCGAGCCCGGGCAGGACCTGCGCCAGGTGGATCGCGCCCGCGGCGCCGGCGGCGACGATCCCTGCCGCGATGACGGGCAGGGCTCGGCTGCGGGTGCCGCCGCCGCTGCTCACCGGCCGCTCAGCGCTTGGAGGGCGCGAGGTAGCTCTGACCGGCGCGCACGACGACCGTGCGGTGGCGGCGCAGGTCGCGCACGGAGACGCTCCCGCGGGTCACGCGGGTCAGGGTGCCGTCGCAGCGGTCCTCGACGTACCAGATCGTCCCGCGCACCGTGGCGACGCTGTTGCTGCCGCGCGTGCGGAACGTGCCGTGGTTGTCGTGGCCCCACAGCGCCCGCGGCGGCTTGCGCTTGCGGACGGCCGCCGCGCTCGCCGTGCCGGCGCCGCAGGCCGGCTTGGCCCCGCGCAGCACGAGCTCGGTCAGTCCCCGTCCGGTCGTGGACTGGCGGACCTCGAACAGCCCGCCGTGGAACACGGCGTCCTGCGTGAGGCCGCCGGCGACGGCGGTGCTCAGCGTGACGGCGCCGGCGCGCGTGTCCAGCACCGAGCCGACCGGCACCGAGGCCACGCTCGACAGCGCCACGAAGTCGGTCGTCCCCGGCACCTTGACCTCGACGCTGCCGGTGCGCGGGGTGACGTCGACGCTCTCGCCGAGGACCGGCGGCGGCGGCCCGGGCGCGGCCGCCGGTGCCGCCTGGCCCGACGCGGCCTGGACCGGCGCCGGCGCCGGGGGCGGCGCCGCCGGCAGGCCGAGCGTGGTGAACGGGACGTCGGCGCCCGTGGCGAAGCGCCTGTGGCTGAAGACGACGAGCCGCACGTGGTAGGTCGTGGCGGAGGTCAGCCCGGTCACCGGCGCGCTGACCGCCACCGCGTCGCGGTCGTCGTCGGCCCAGGTGATCGGCGTGTGCTGGTCGAAGCCGTTCGTCCCGTACTGGAAGAAGTAGGCGGTGTCGTCCCCGCTGGCGAAGACGGTGCCGTTGAGCGTGGCCGCGTCGGTCCCGACGCCGGTGGCCGCGCCGGTGACCGCCTTGGCCGGGTCCCGGTCGGCGCCGGCGATCGCCGGCAAGGCGAGCGCGAGCATGAGCGCGGCCAGGGCGAGCAGCCCCGCCAGCAGCGGGCGGAGCCGGTGCGGTGGAAGGGTCGGCGCGGGGTCACCGTCGTGCGCGCGTCCCGGGCCCCTGGGCGGACTCGACGATCGGATGATGCGCCGAGGCTAGTGGATGGTCCACGTCCCCGCCAGCGCCGGCCCGCGGCTGGTCAGGCGATGGCGGGCTCGCGCTCGGGCTCGACCGCGGGGCCCTCGGGCGCGAGCAGGCTCGGATCGAGGCCGTCGACGATGCCCGTGAAGGCGTCGACCACGACGGGGTCGAAGTCCCTGCCCCGCTGGCGGCGCAGCTCGAGCAGCGCCTTGTCCAGCGGCCACGGCTCCTTGTACGGGCGGCGCGACAGCAGCGCGTCGAAGACGTCGCAGACCGCGCAGATGCGACCGGCGAGCGGGATCTGCTCGCCCACGAGGCCGGCGGGATACCCACTGCCGTCCCAGCGCTCGTGGTGGGTGCGGGCGATCTCCTCGGCGGTCTGCATGAGCAGCGACTTCGAGCCGGCCAGGATCGACGCGCCGAGCGCGGTGTGACGGCGCATGACCGCCCACTCCTCGTCGTCGAGCCGGCCCGGCTTGGAGAGGACGGCGTCGGGCACCGCGATCTTGCCCACGTCGTGCAGGAGGCTTGCGGTGCGCAGGACCTCGGCCTCGTCCTCGGTCATGCCGAGGGCGCGCCCGAGCGCGTGGCACAGGTGGCTCATGCGCTCGAGGTGCAGGCCGGTCTCCTCGTCGCGCGACTCGGTCGCCTGCGCCAGGCGGTGGATGACCTCGAGCTGGGTCTCGCGGAGCTCGGCGGTGCGCTCGCGCACGGCCTCCTCGAGCACCTCGTTGAGCAGCGACACGCGGCGACGCTGGCGACTCTCGGCCAGGTAGCCGGTGCCGACGGTGCCGACCGTGCCCAGGCCCAGCGCGGCGAGCGGTGCGGCCACCGGCGCGACCCAGCCGCTGTCGAAGAGGAGCTGGGCGACGAGCAGGTAGGCGAGCGCGACCGCCGGCGCGAGCAGCGCCGCGAGCAGCGCCCGCAGGCGCAGGCTGGCCAGGACCGGCAGGAGGCCGAGGCCGAGGATGAGCAGGAGGTCGACCCAGCGCGGCACGCTGCGCAGCGGCAGGCCGTGGACGGCGGTCCAGATGGCGTTGGCCTCGATCTCGGGGCCGGCCATGAGCCGCTCGCCGCTGGTGGGCGTGGGATGGACGTCCTGCAGCGTCGGCGCCGTCGCGCCGACGACGACGATGCGTCCGCGCACCCGGGACGGGGCGACGCGGCCGTCGACGAGGTCGGAGAACGAGACGGTGTCGATCGTGCCGGGCGGCCCGCGGAAGTCGATCCACGCCCCGCCGGAATGGAACGCCGACGGCGCGGGAGCGCGGCCGACGAGCTTGGCGGTGGCCACGGCCATCGTGTCCAGCCCGCCGGAGGCCCGCTCGAAGCGCTGCAGCGCGCCGCCCGGCCCGGCCGGGAGGTTGCTGGCGGCGGGGCGGGCGTGCAGCCGCCGCAGGTTCTCGTCGCCGCCGAGGACGTTGCTGCGACCGTGCTCGTCGGTCTCCGCCGTGGCGAGGATGACGTTGCCGGCCCGGCCGACCGCCTGAGCGAGCGCGTTGTCGTCGCGCCGGTTGGTGGGCTCGGTGAACTGGACGTCGTAGACGATCGCCTTGGCGCCGGCGGCGCGCAGGCGGTCGATGGCCTTCCCGTGGACGCGGCGCGGGAACGGCCACTGCATGTGCGTGTCCGCGAACGTCTTGTCGTCGATCGCGACGAGCAGGACACCGCCGGCCTGGGCCTCGCCGCGGGTCTCGAAGCGCTGCGCGATCGATTCCTGCTCGAGCCCGGGCAGCAGGCGGGTGAGGTCGGCCGCGCCGGCCGCACCCGCGGCGACGAGCCCGGCGATCACGATCGCCAGGGCCCGTCCCGAGATGCGGCCGCCGCGGGCCATTGGACTAGTGCGCGGAGCGCGCGAGGTAGGACTGGCCGGCCTTGACGACGACCGTGCGGTGCTTGTGGATGTCCTGGACCGAGACGGCGCCGCTGGTGACGCGCGTCACGGTGCCCTGGCACGTGTCGCCCACGTACCAGGTGGTGCCGCGGACGGTGGCCACGCTGTTGCTGCCACGCGTGCGGAAGCGGCCGTGGTCGTCGTGGCCCCAGAGGCCGCGCGGCGGCTGGCGCTTGCGCAGCGAGGCGGCGCGGGCGCCCTTGGCCGAGCACGACGGCGCCGGCCCGCGGAGGACGAGCTCGGTCATGCCGCTGCCCTTGCGGGACTGGCGGACCTCGAACATCCCACCGTGGAAGGTGCCCTCCTGGGTGGTGCCGTCGGCGAGGGCCGTGTGGAGCGTGACCGAGCCGCTGCGGGTGTCGAGGACCGACCCCACCGGGACCTCGGCGGCGTCCGACAGCGACACGGCGCGGTTGGAGCCGGGCACGAGGACCGTGACGGTCCCGGAGGCGGGCTCGATGCCGAAGCTGCGCCCGAGCTCGGGTGTGGTGGCGTCGCCCGACACGAGGGTGGTGATGCCCCCGGCCTCGTCAGCCGACGGGTCCGAGCCCGTGGTGGTGCCCGACGGCGTGCCGGTCGTCGTGCCGGTCGGGCTGGTCTTGGTGCCCCCCGACTTCGGCGCCGGAGTCGGCGTCGGGGTGCTGGCCGGCGGGGTCGGCGACGAGGCGGGCGCACTGGGCGCCGTGCCCTGGGTCGTGAAGACGACGTCGTCGCCGGTGGCGGAGCCGTGGGCGCTCG
>JAXDHQ010000246.1:0-21181 GCA_034664395.1 Solirubrobacteraceae bacterium
GAAGCGGCCGCCCATGACACGACATCCTGACGCCACCGGCGAGCACGCGCCGCCGGCCCGGCGCGCGGCGTCGCCCCGTCCTGCGATCATGGATCGCCGGCGCCGGGGAACAACCGAAACTCGCCCCCAGGCCGGTTGTTCCCACCGTCACGCTCGTGCGCCTCTCCCTCCGCCCACTCCGTCTTCTCCTTGCGGCGGCCGCGCTCGCGGCTGCGGTGCCCGCGTCGGCGCAGGCGACCGACGTGGTGGCGCGCTTCCGTCCCTCGGCGTCCGCGGCCGACGTCGCGCATGCGGTCTCCAAGGCGCACCTGAGCGACCCGCGCCACCTGCCCGGGAGCGTCATCGCGTACCGCGCCCCGGCGCGCGCCGAGGCCGCGGCGGTCGCCGCCGGCCTCCAGCGCTCCGGGCTGACGCAGTGGGCGACCACGAGCATGCGGGCGCGGATCGCCGCGCTGCCCGGCGACGACACGGGCACCGCCACGACGTCCGGCCTGGCCGGCGGCTGGCAGAGCGCGCAGTGGGACCTCGTCGGGCCGTTCGGCATCGACGTCGCCCCGGCGTGGCCGATCGCCCAGCAGGCCGGGGGCGAGGGCGGGCGCGGCGTGACCGTCGCGGTCCTCGACACCGGCGTCGCCTACGCCAACCGCGGCAAGTACCGCCGCTCGCCGGAGATGCCGCCCGGCCGCATCGTTCCCGGCTTCGACTTCGTCGGCAACGACCCGTTCCCCGACGACGCCAACGGCCACGGGACCTTCGTCGCCTCCACCATCGCCGGGGCGGCCAACAACCACTACGGCATGGTCGGCATCGCCTACAAGGCGACGATCATGCCCGTGCGCGTGCTCGACGAGAACGGCGAGGGCAGCTCGGTGCGCATCGCCCAGGGCATCCGCTACGCGGTCGACAACGGCGCCCAGGTCATCAACGTCTCGATCGAGCTCTTCAGCTTCAACCGGGCGCTGTCGATCACGACGGCGCCCGAGATCCGCGCCGCCCTGCGCTACGCGCGAGCCCACCACGTGCCCGTCGTCGCGGCGGCCGGCAACGCGGCGCAGAGCGACGTGCCGTCCAAGCGGCTGGACACGTCGATCATCTACGTCGGCGCCACCACCGAGCACGGCTGCCTGGGCTGGTACTCCAACTACGGCCCCGGCGTCGACCTCGTCGCGCCGGGCGGCGGGCGCGACCGCGCGATCGACGGCGACCCCAACTGCACGCCCGACGCCGCGCCCGGGCGCAACGTCTGGCAGATCTCGTTCAACCACTCCCACATCGGGCGGTTCCGCGTGCCGGTGGACGACCACGGCAAGCGCGGCCTGGCGGGGACCTCGATGGCCGCCCCGCACGTGACCGGCGCGATCGCGCTGCTGCTGGCCAGCAAGGTGCTCGGCGCGGACCCCACGACGGGGGCGATCCAGCAGCGCCTGGAGGACACGGCCCGCGACCTCGGCGCCCCCGGGCCCGATCCGCTCTACGGCGCGGGCCTGCTCGACGTGGCGGCTGCGCTGCGCGGCACCAAGACGCCGGTGGCGCCGCCGCCGGAGCCCCCGCCGCCGACGCCGCCGGCTACGTCGTCCGGATGATCAGCACGCTGCACGGGGCGTGGTGGCTGATCTTGTTGGGCACCGAGCCGAGCAGGAAGCGCTTGGCGCCGGTCATGCCCTTGTTGCCGACGACGATGAGGTCGGCGCCCCGCTCCTCGGCCACGTCGAGGATGGCGTCGGCCGGGTCGCCCTGCCGAGCGTAGGTCTCGACCTCCACGCCGGCCTCGCGCGCCTCCTCGGCCGCCGCCTGCAGCGTCGCGTCGACGTCCTCGCGCGGGTTGACCATCCACTGCAGGTCGGGCGGCACCTGCTGGGCCTCCTCGCGCAGGCGCCCCACCGGCACCGGCTCGTAGGCGCTGACGACCTCCACGCGCGAGCCGAGCTGGCGCGCCAGGGAGATGGCCTGGCGGACGGCCTCGCCGGCCGTCGGCGAGCCGTCCGTGCCGACCACGATCGAGCCGAACATCGGCGGAACCCTAGTGACCCGTCGCCCCTCGACGCCTCAGGCCAGCTTGACGACGGCGATGACCATCCCCGCCAGCACGAAGACGCAGATGAGGACCTGCACCCAGATCCAGAAAGGCGACATGCGGCCAAGCTAGCATCGCGCCCGTGAGCGCCGACTCCCGCACGCCCGCGCAACGCGCCGGGCAGATCGTCCGCGCGGCCGAGGCCGCGCCCGCCGCCGCGCGCACGCCGGGCGCGACGGCGCGGCCCGATTCCCCGGCTCCGGGGGATCTCGCGGACACGACCGGGGCGCCGCCCGGCGGCCTGCTCGCCGCGGCCGACGACCTCGACGCCCAGCTCGCCCGCGCCCGCTCCCAGCTCGACGCGCTCGAGGTGGCCGTGGACCGTCTTGCGCGCCTCGACGGACACTGCCACTAGAGTCCGGCCGATGTCGATGGACCCAGCGGCATTCTCGGTCTCGACCGACCACGACGACGGGCGGGTGGTCGTCGTCCCGCGGGGCGAGCTCGACCTCGCGACGGCGCCGGAGCTCGAGACGGTCCTGCGCGAGCGCCTCGAGGCCGGCCAGGACGTCGTCGTCGACCTGCGCGAGCTCGCGTTCATGGACTCGACGGGCCTGCGCGTCCTCGTCTCGGCCCACGCCCGGGCCGGCAGGCCGGGCTTCGCCGTCGTCCGCCCGACGCCGGGCGGCACCGTGGCGAAGCTCCTGGCGATCGCCGGCGTCGAGGACCAGCTCGAGATGCTCGACGAGCTCTGACCCTGCCGGAGCGGCGGGCCCGCCCGCTACCGTGTGCCGGTCATGAGCGCCACCGCCGACACCGCCTTCGACCCGGCCACCCTCGAGCGCTTCGCCGATCTTGCGGTGACGTTCGGCGCCAACCTCCAGCGCGGCCAGACGCTCGTCGTCAGCGCCGAGCTGGGCAAGGAGACGATGGTCCGGGCGATCGCCGCCAGCGCGTACCGCCACGGAGCGAAGTTCGTCGATCCCTACTACTACGACATGCACGTCAAGCGGGCGCGGATCCTGCACGCCGACGAGGACACGCTCGACTTCGTCCCGAGCTGGTACGGGCAGCGCCTGGTCGAGCTCGGCCGCCAGCGCTGCGCGCGGATCTCGCTGGCGGGCCCGTCGACGCCCGGCCTCCTCGACGACCTCGACCCGCGCCGCGCCGGCCGCGACCAGCTCCCTTTCCTCAAGGAGGCCGGGGCGCTCGTCAACGCGCGCACGACGAACTGGACGATCGTGCCGTACCCGACCGTGGGGTGGGCGCGCCAGGTGCATCCCGCCCTGCCCGACGACGAGGCCCTCGCGCGGCTCTCGGAGCAGATCCTGCACGTCTGCCGCCTCGACGAGGACGACCCGGTCGCCGCCTGGCGCGAGCGCGCGGACCTCCTCGCGGCCACGGCCGAGCGCCTCACGCAGCGGCGCTTCGATGCCGTCCGCTTCAACGGCCCCGGGACCGACCTCACCGTCGGCCTGCTGCCCACGTCGAAGTTCATGGCCGCCCGCTTCGAGACCGTCGACGGCATCGAGCACATGCCCAACCTCCCGTCCGAGGAGGTCTTCGGCGCGCCCGACCCGCAGCGCACCGACGGCGTCGTGCGGGCGACCAAGCCGCTGGTCGTCGGTGGCTCGATCATCGAGGGCCTCGAGGTCGAGTTCCGCGCCGGGCGCGCCGTGCGCATCGACGCCGACGAGAACGCCGAGGTCCTGCGCGCCTACGCGGCCCGCGACGAGGGCGCCGCGCGCCTGGGGGAGGTGGCGCTCGTCGACCGCGAGGGGCGCATCGGCCGCCTGGACACCGTCTTCTTCGACACGCTGCTCGACGAGAACGCCGCATCGCACATCGCGCTCGGGGAGAGCTACGGGTTCACCGCGGGCGAGGAGGACCAGCCGCGGCTGAACCACTCCTCGATCCACGTCGACTTCATGATCGGCGGCGACGACGTCGCCGTCACCGGCATCGCGGCCGACGGCGGCGAGGCGCCGATCCTGCGCGGCGGCGCCTGGCAGCTCTGAGCGCAGGCGAGCGGCTACGCTTCGCCTGGTCGGGAGAGGTGCCGGAGCGGTTGAACGGGCGCGACTGGAAATCGCGTAACGGGGGTTACCTCGTTCGAGGGTTCGAATCCCTCCCTCTCCGTACGCGTCCGCCGGCGCGGGCGCCCGCGGTCAGCCCATGCTGCTCATGGCCTCCCTCGCCCGCGCGGCCATCTCCTCGGGCGGGACGTCCTCGATGTGGGTCGCGACCTGCCATTGGTGTCCGAAGGGGTCGGTGAGCTGCCCGAAGCGGTCGCCCCAGAACATGTCCTCGGGCGCCATCGTGACCGTCGCGCCGGCGTCGACGGCACGCTGGACGAAGCCGTCGACGTCCTCGACGTAGAGGAACACGCCGACGGTCGTCCCGCCGAGCTCCTTCGGAGGCCGCGTGGTCGCCTGAGGGAAGGGGTCGGCAAGCATGATCACGGAGTCGCCGAGCTCGAGCTCGGCGTGAGCCACCTTCCCGTCCGGCATCGGGATGCGCGCTCGCTCCCTCGCACCGAATGCCCGTTCGTAGAAGTCGATGGCTGCCGACGCGTCGTCGACGGCCAGGAACGGCGTGACGGTGTGGTAGCCCTCGGGGATCGGCCTGACGTGGGACATGCGCCACCTCCGATTGCGTCGTGGTCGTGGCTGCACCGATCGTAGTCCGTGCCCTCGGCGGGATCGAGTGCCGCAGACCGGCGGCTCAGGTGCGTTGGCGATGAGGCCTACTGCAGGAAGCGCATGCCGCCGATCGCGAGTCCCGACGCCGGCCTCGGCCCGCGGCTCCGCGTGCGCCCGCACGGGTTCCGTCTCGCCGACCGCGACCCGGCCGACGACCTGGGGCTCTCGCGCGAGGAGGCCAAGGCCCGGCGCCTGGCCGACCTCGAGCGGCTCGCCGACCTGCAGGAGCGCCTGTACGCCGAGGGCGCGCGGGCGCTGCTGGTCGTGCTGCAGGGGGTCGATGCGGCGGGCAAGGACGGGGTCGTCAAGCACGTCCTGCGCGGCGTCGATCCGCAGGGGGTGTCGGTGACGGCGTTCAAGGAGCCGACGCGCACCGAGCTCGAGCACGACTTCCTGTGGCGAGCCCAGGTCGCCCTGCCCGTCCGCGGCTGCATCGGCGCGTTCAACCGCTCGCACTACGAGGAGGTGCTCGTCGTGCGCGTCCATCCCGAGCTGCTGGCCGCCGAGCACGTCGACCCGGCGCGCGCACGCGATCCGGCGTTCTGGAAGCAGCGCTTCCACGACATCTCGACGTGGGAGCGCCACCTGACGTGCGACGGGACGCGGGTCGCCAAGCTGTTCCTGCACCTCTCCAAGGCCGAGCAGCGCCGGCGCTTCCTGGCGCGCGCCGAGGAGCCGGCCAAGCTGTGGAAGTTCTCCCCCGGCGACGTGCGCGAGCACTGCCACTGGGACGCCTACCAGGAGGCCTACGAGGCCGCGCTGCGCGCGACCAGCACCGCGCAGGAGCCGTGGTACGTCATCCCCGCCGACCACAAGTGGGTCGCGCGCACCGCGGCCGCCGCCATCATCGTCGAGCACCTCGAGGCGATGGACCCGCGCTTCCCGGTGCCCTCGCGCGAGCAGCGGGCCGAGATGGAGGCGGCGATCGCCAAGCTGCGCGCCGAGGGATGACGCTCGGGCCGTAGGCTGCCGTGCGTGCCACGCCCGAGCCCGAGTCCGCGGCCGTGACCAGGCGCCGGCGGCCGCGCTGGTCGGAGCTGAGCCCGCTGCTGGCGCCGCGGCCGCCCCGGTTCGACGCGACCGAGCGGCGGCTGGCGCGGGCGGCGAGCATCGGCGACCTGCGGGCGATGGCGCGGCGGCGCGCGCCGCGGGCGGTGTTCGACTACGCCGACGGGGCGGCGGACGGCGAGGTCGGGCTGCGCCGCGCCCGGGACGCGTTCGGGCGCGTCGAGTTCGTCCCCCGCGTGCTGCACGACGTCGAGGCGGTCGACACCGCGACCACGATCCTCGGGCGGCCCAGCGCGCTGCCGCTCGCCTTCGCGCCCACGGGCTTCACCCGCCTCATGCACCACGAGGGCGAGCGGGCGATCGCGCGGGTGGCCGAGCGCGAGGGCATCCCCGTCGGGCTGTCGACGATGGCCACGACCTCGATCGAGGCGCTGGCGGCGGCGGCGCCGCAGGCGACGAAGTGGTTCCAGCTCTACGTCTGGCGCGACCGCGAGGCCAGTCGCGACCTCGTCGCCCGCGCGCAGGCGGCCGGCTACGACGCGCTCGTCCTCACGGTCGACACGCCGGTGACCGGTGCGCGGCTGCGCGACATCCGCAACGGCCTGACGATCCCGCCGGCGCTGACGGCGCGGACGCTGGCCGACGTCGCGCTGCATCCCGCCTGGTGGTTGAACCTGCTCACGACCGAGCCGCTGCGCTTCGCCTCGCTGGAGCGCTGGCCGGGGACCGCTTCCGAGCTGGTCGAGCGGATGTTCGACCCGACGCTGACCATCGCCGACGTGCAATGGCTGCGCGAGGCGTGGTCGGGCCGGCTCGTGGTCAAGGGCATCCTCACCGCCGACGACGCGCGGCGGGTGGTCGACGCGGGCGCCGACGCGGTGGTCGTCTCGAGCCACGGCGGGCGCCAGCTCGACCGTGCGCCGACGCCGTTGGAGGTCCTGCCGTCGGTGCTCGACGCGGTCGGCGATCGCGCGGAGGTCCACCTCGACACCGGCATCCTGCGCGGGGGCGACGTCGTCGCCGCGGTCGCCATGGGCGCGCGCGCCTGCCTCGTCGGCCGCGCGCCGCTCTACGGCCTCATGGCCGGCGGCCAGCGCGGCGTCCAGCGCGCCGCCGAGATCCTGCGCGGCGAGATCGAGCGCACCCTGCGCCTGCTCGGCGTGACCGCCGTGCGCGACCTGACCCGCGAGCACGTCCGCCTGCGGCCCTGAGCGCCCGGGCCGCGGGCACCGGACTCAGTGCCGGACGACCTCGTACAGCGCCGCGTGCGAGCGCGTGCCAGCGAGGTCGCGCCCGACCGCTGCCGCGGCGAACGCCTCCGGCGTCTCCCACCAGGCGACGTCGACGAAGCGGAAGTCGGCCTCGGCCATGACGCTGCGGTGCAGGCGCGCGCCGAGATAGCCGGGGCAGCTCCGCAGCATGGCCCGGGCGCCCTCCCAGGCGGCCAGGAACGCCGGGTCGTCGGCGTCGGCGACCTCGACGGCGTCGATGAGGACGCTCGCCTCGGGTCCCGGGGCCCGGTGGTCCTCGCGGGCGACCTCGTACAGGCACGGATGCGACGCGAACGACCCGGGGCGGGGGAAGTCCGGGTGGGTGTTCGTCGCCCGCCACTCCCGGGCCGAGCGGAAGGGCGAGACGTCGACGAAGCGGAACTCGGCGTCGCCGCGCAGGCTGCGGTGCAGCGTCGTGGACACGTGGCCGTCCTGGCCGGCAATGAAGTCCCGGGCGAGCTGCCACCCGGCCAGGAAGTGTCCGTCGTCCTCGGAGGAGACCTCGAACGGGCAGATGAGGACGACCGCGCCGGTCGAGCTCCCCTTTGCTCGCGCAGCGGAACCGTTCGGAGCGGCGAGTATTGGGGCTACCTCCTGTCTCCGACTGGTAGGGGTGGCGCAGCGCGGCCTGTTTCGCCGGCTGGAACGGAGAACGAGCCTACCCACCCAGCCATCCGCCGCTCAATCCCCAGAAATGGGGAGTTGCAAGACTGTTCGTCCATGAACGCGCAGGACGGCGCGGCCGCGGCCGTGGAGCGCAAGCGGCTGCTGGAGCGCCTGCGCGAGGCGGGCTGCGGCGAGGCCGAGATCGAGCGCGCCGAGCGCGAGGGGCGATTGCCGGCGCTCGCCGTCGAGCTGGCGCTGGGCGGCAAGGGGCGCCACACCCTCACGCAGGTCGCGCGCAGCTCCGGCCTGGACACGGCGTTCCTGCGCGAGCTGATGCAGGCGGTCGGGCGCCCGAACCCGGCCCGCGGCGAGCGCGTCTTCACCGACGACGACGTCGAGCACGCGCGACTCATCAAGCAGCTCGTCGACGCCGGGCTGCCGCGCCGCGAGCTGCTCGAGGTCGGCCGCGTGATCGGGCAGGGGATGGCGCAGGCCGCGGAGGCGATCCGGCGGCTGGTCGGCGACGCGCTGCTGCGCCCGGGCGACAGCGAGGAGACGGTGGCCCTGCGCTACGTCCAGGCCGCCGACCAGCTCGGGCCGCTCGTGCCGCGCCTGCTCGGCCACCAGTTCCGCGCCCAATTGCGCGACGGCATGCAGGGCCAGCTCGTCACCGCGGCCGAGCGCGAGGCCGGCCGGCTCGCCGGCACGCGCGAGGTCGCGGTCGCCTTCGCCGACCTCGTGGACTACACGGGCCTGGGCGAGCGGCTGCCGCCCGAGGACCTCGGGCGGATCGCCGGGCGCCTGGCCGAGATCGCCGTGGCCACGCTCAAGCGCCCCACCCGCTTGGTCAAGACGATCGGCGACGCCGCGATGTTCGTCTCCGAGGACGTCGACGCGCTCCTCGGCTCGCTGCAGGACCTGCTCGAGTGCGTCGAGGCCGAGGGCGAGTCGTTCCCCGCGGTGCGCATCGGCGTCGCGCTCGGCGCGGCGACGCCCCGTGGCGGGGACTGGTTCGGCTCGACGGTCAACCTCGCCAGCCGCGTGACCGAGATCGCCAAGCCCGGCCGCATCCTCGCCACCGACGCGGTCCAGGAGCGCACGCCCGCGCTGCCGTGGCACCGGCGCCGGCGGCGCAAGAGCCTGAAGGGGATCGACGCCCCGGTGCGGCTCTACGCCCTGGACGCGCCCGCGCCGGCAAGGGCCTGAGCCGCGCCGGCCCGGCGCCACCGCACGGCCTCGCGCAGCAGCATCGCGACCGCGACCGGGACGGTGGCCGGCAGGGTGTCGGTCACGTAGAAGAGCAGCGTGAACGCCTCGGCCAGCGCCCACGTGGCCAGCGCCCAGCGCCAGGCGCGCGCGCCCTCGGCGGCGAGGACGCCGCCGAGCACGCCGGCGACGAAGAGGTCGCCGTAGCCGAGCACCGCGGGGCCGAAGCTCGCGTACTGCAGGCGCGGCAGCCCGGGCGCGGGGACGGCCGCGTTCAGCACGGCGTTCGGCTGCTGCAAGCCGTGGGAGAAGACGAGGATCGCGTCGATCGTCGCCATGGCCACGATGCCGACCTTCAGCCACGTCAGCGGCGCGACGCCGGCGAGCAGGCGCCCCAGGGTCACGCAGCTCAGCGCCGTCAGGGCGAGCCCCGCGAGCTGGCCAGCGGCCGTGTCCTGCCACGCCCACGCCACGGCGAGCAGCGCCGCGGCGACCACCGCCAGCGCCGGGCGGGCTCCGCGCATCGCCCAGCCCAGGGCGAGGGCCGCGCCGATCGGCACGCCGACGAGCGCCAGCCACGTCAGGCCGTCGGCCACGGCCGGGTCGATCGCGATCGCGCCGACGACGAGGCCGATCGACAGCGGCAGGACGAGCGCCCAGCGCGACGAGGCGCGAGCGCGGATCCATCCGGGAACGCCGGCGCCGGGCAGCGCGACGCACGCGGCCTGGGCGGCCAGCAGCACGGCGTCGTGCACGACGAAGTCGGCGGTCACGTCGCCTCTAGTGTGGCGCGTGTCCGGGTATCACCGGCCGCATGCCCGAGACCGCCCTCGTCGTCGTCGACATGCTGAGCACCTACGAGCACGACGACGCCGAGACGCTGACGCGCAACGTCCGCGCGGTCCTGCCGCGGATCTCCGAGCTCGTCGAGAACGCCGCCGACGACGAGGACGTCGAGCTCATCTACGTCAACGACCTCTACGGCGAGTGGAACGCGGGCCGCGCCGAGCTGCTCGAGCGCGTGCTCGGCGGCGAGCACCGCGACCTCGTCGAGCCGATCGCACCGGCCGAGGACGTCTCGTTCATCGTCAAGGCGCGCCACTCGATCTTCTACGAGACGCCGCTGGAGTACATGCTGCGCCAGAAGGAGATCGGCCGGCTCGTCCTCGTCGGCCAGGTGACCGAGCAGTGCATCCTCTACTCGGCGCTCGACGCCTACATCCGCCACTTCGACGTGGTCGTGCCGCGCGACGCCGTCGCCCACATCCACGAGGACCTCGCCGACGCGGCGCTGCGGATGATGGAGATCAACATGGGCGCCGAGATCATCGACGCCGTCACGCTGCTGCGCTGACCTACGCCATCGCGACCTGCGCCTCGCCGAGCGGAATGGCGAAGACGATGTGCAGGCGCGAGACGGCGATGAAGGGGTGCTCGGTGCCCGGACCGTCGCGGCCGATGATCTCGACCACGCAGTCGGTGAGCGAGATGAAGTCGCGCTCGGAGGCGTTGAGGAAGTCCGACAGCCGGCTGCGGTAGCCGTCGGAGGGGAGCGTCAGGATGCCGCTGATGCGGTGACGCTCGGTTTCGAGGTAGACGCGTTCGTGGCGGTGCTGCATCTCAACCTTCTTCGGCAGCAAGGCGGGCGGCCATGAGGACGTTCCCGCGATCGTGGTCGTAGCTCAGACGTCGCGCGGCGTCGTCGGGCGCCAGCCAGCGCACCTCGTCGACCTCGTCGTTGGGCTCGAAGTCGCCGTCGACCGGCTCCATCCGCCAGTAGCGCACCGTCTTCGGCCGGCCCTTGCGGTCGGTGTAGTGGGTCGGCTCGAGCTCCTCGCGCAGGGCGCAGCTCAGGCCCGTCTCCTCGCGGACCTCGCGCAGAGCGGCGTCCTCCCAGGTCTCCTCGTCGTCGAGCTTGCCCTTCGGCAGCGTCCAGTCGTCGTACTTCGGTCGATGGACGATCGCGACGCGGCCGTCGCGCACCACCACGCCGCCGGCGGCGCGCACGTCGGAGGCGTCGGAGGCCATGCCAGCACCGTACTTCAAGGACAGCGAGGGCAATGGCCCGGGCGTTGCTGACGGGTCGGGCGAAGCCGGGCCCGACCCGTCGCAAACGCTCATCGGGCGCACCCCTGCACCCGGAACGGGCGCACCCCTGCACCCGGAACCCCTTGGCGTGAGGACCCCGTCGCGCCCCCCGGGCGACGGGTCCCCGCTGCCATCTACCGGCGCGCTGAAGGACCCCCCAGGCCCACAGCCGGCCGGATTCCCGCACGGCGCAGGCGCCGCACACGGGAGCTTCCGAGAACACCGACGACGCGCGTCGCCCCACACGACGCGCCGGACATGGTCGCCAGCGGACGGATGCCGCTTCCCAACCCCTTGACCAAGGCATCGGAGCAACCATCAGCCGGCCGCACGGCCACCTTCGCGTGCGCGCACACAGCGGGAGCGCAAGGCACGAGTTGGGGCTGTGGACACATCGGGCTGGCCTCCTGGTTGCCTGAAGAGCGCCATTCGTGGCGCGCCTTGGGAGAGCCGGCAGCCGAGCCATCTCTGAGAGACCTCTGGCTTTGCGTCCCCGCCTCGCGACGGGTTTGCCCTGAACAAACTCGTATTCGCTGTGCATGGTACGGCAGCGTCGACGGGGCCTGGACGACCGTTCGAGGGCGGGCGGTCACCAGTTCCGGCCCGGCGGTAGCGAGCACCCGTCAGGCGGTCAGGCGGGCGACGCCCGAAGCGATCCGGGCGCGCTCGGCGATCGCCGCCGCGCCAGCCTCGAGCTCGCCGGCCGGCAGCGGCCGCGACAGGTAATAGCCCTGGGCCGCATCGCAGCCGACCGCGCGCAGCCGGCTCCACGTCGCCTCGTCCTCGATGCCCTCGGCGACGACCCGCAGGCCGACCGCGTGGGCGAGGTCGACGGTCGAGGAGACGATCGCGGCGGCCCGCGCCTCGGCCGCCATGGCGGCCACGAACGAGCGGTCGATCTTGATCTCGTCGACCGGCAGGCGCTGAAGATGGGTGAGCGACGACCAGCCGGTGCCGAAGTCGTCGAGCGCCAGGCGCACGCCGAGCGTGCGCAGCTCGCCGAGCACCACCATCGCCCGCTGGGGATCGGTCATGAGGACGCTTTCTGTCACCTCGAGCGTGATCTGCCCCGGCGGCACGCTGTGGCGGCGCAGCAGGGCGGCGACGTCGTCGACGAGCTGGCGGTCGAGGAGGTCGGTCGCCGACAGGTTCACCGACACGCGCCAGGTCAGGCCCGCGTCGCGCCAGGCGGCGGCCTGGACCATCGCCATCGACAGGACGCGATGGCTGAGCTCGCGCATGAGGTCGGTGTGCTCGATGGCGGGCAGGAAGGCGCCGGGCGCGAGCAGGCCGCGCTCGGGGTGGCGCCAGCGCACGAGCGCCTCGACGCCGCGCAGCTCGCCCGAGGCGAGGTCGGCGAGCGGCTGGTAGTGCAGCACGAGCTGGTCCTCCGCCAGCGCGGCGCGCATCTCGCCGGCGAGCGCCAGGCGGTCGCGGCTGTGGTGGTCGCCCTCGGAGGCGTAGACGGCGAACCCGGTGCGCCCGCGCTTGGCCTCGTACATCGCCACGTCGGCGTGGCGCAGCAGCGTGCCGGCGTCGTCGGCGTGGTCGGGATGCACGGCGACGCCGATGCTGGCGCCGACGTGCAGCGAGATGCCGGCCAGGGCGAACGGCCGCGCGAGGCCCTCGCGCATGCGATCGCAGACGACGCAGGCGGCGCGCTCGTCGGCCCCGCGCAGCAGCACGCCGAACTCGTCGCCGCCGAGGCGGGCGACCAGGTCGCCGGGGCGCACGGTCGCCGCCAGACGCGGGCCGATGCCGCGCAGCAGCTCGTCGCCGACGTGGTGGCCGAGGGTGTCGTTGAGCTCCTTGAACTGGTCGAGGTCGATCATGAGCAGCGCGAACGGGTTGCCCTCGGCGATCGCGGCCTCGGCCTCGGCCGTGAACGCGCGCCGGTTTCCCAGGCCCGTCAGGTCGTCGGTGAGCGACAGGCGTCGGGTGAGCGCCAGCGAGGCGGTCTCGCGCATGAGCAGCGCCATGCGGAGCATGACCGCGCCGAGGGCGCACACGGCGAGGACGACGGCGACGGGGTTGAGGTGCCCGGACTGGCCGTACACGAGCATCGCCGTGGCCATGGCCGCGAAGCCGATCGGGAACATGAGCTGGCGCCAGGAGGCCTCGGTGCGCACCAGCCGGCGCGACGGCAGCCAGCCCGCGGTGGCGACGAACAGCATCGCCGTGCCCCACAGCGGATCGTAGGACTGGCCGGCGAACCAGCCGCCATGGACGCTGGCGAAGGCGAAGACGGTGTCGACCACGACGAGGATGAGGAGACCCGAGACGAGCGTCTTGCCCGAGCGGCACGGCCGCCATCCCGAGGCGGCGAACGTCGTGGCCATGCAGGTGAGCAGGACGACGTCGGCGACCGGGTAGGCCGAGCCCACGACGGCGGACCAGCTCTCGCTCAGGCTGCCCAGCGAGGGCTGCAGGGCGGTGCCGGCGGCGACGGCGCCCAGCGCCAGACCGCCGACCAGCCCGTCGAGCCACACGCCGAGGCCGCGGCGGCCGAAGCGATGGCGGCCGAGCAGGACGAGGCCGGGGTAGAGGCCGAGGTAGGCGCTGAGCCACAGCGCGTCGCTCAGCGACGGCACCGGCGCGACGCCGTTGTAGCCGTAGAAGTCCATGAGCCAGCCGCCGGCGTGCGCGCACAGGCCGAGGCCGATCGCGAACCAGGCGGCGCGCTCCTCGGCCACCCAGGCGGCACGGACGAGGCACATGCCCGCGGCGACCACGAGCACGACGAGGAAGATCGGCCACTTGAGCGACCCCAGCGACCACAGCTTGAACGTGGTCGCGCCGACGCTGGCGAACATCGCCGCGGTGGCGACCGTCCACGCGATGACGAGCCCGCGGCGACGCCGCGATCGGAGCGTGGCAAGGGGGGTACGACCGGACACGCTCATGTATTCGGCCCGCACGGGCCGCGATTGAGCGGCGCAACGCCAGGACGCAAGTTCTTCGGCGCCGGTGCGTTCGAGCCTCCGGGGAGACGTCCAACGACCCGAGGAGGACCCGCCCGAAATGCCGAAAACCCGTTCGCTGACCGTACTCGTCGTCGCGATCGCCGCCTGTGCCCTCGCGGCCGGGAGCGCGTCGGCCGCACCCACGTGGGCTCCGGCCTCCGGCGCGGCGATCCATCCCGGCGTCATGACGCACACCGACGGCGCCCAGTGCACGGCGAACTTCGTCTACACCGACGCCACCGACGTCTACATCGGCCAGGCGGCGCACTGCTCGGGCACCGGCACCGCGACCGACACCAACGGCTGCACGAGCGGCTCGCTGCCGATCGGCACGCCGGTCACCGTCGACGGCGCGAGCAAGCCGGGCACGCTCGCCTACAACTCGTGGCTGACCATGCAGGCCAAGGGCGAGACCGACCCCGACGCCTGCGCGTTCAACGACCTGGCGCTGGTGAAGCTCGACCCGGCCGACGTCGCCAAGGTCAACCCGTCGGTGCCCTTCTGGGGCGGGCCGACCGGGCTGGACACCGACGGCACGCAGGCCGGCGACAAGGTCCTCAGCTACGGCAACTCCTCGCTGCGCGGCGGCGTGAGCGCGCTCAGCCCCAAGGAGGGCACGAGCCTCGGCGACGACGGCAACGGCTGGAGCCACACGGTCTACACCGTCACGCCCGGCATCCCCGGCGACTCGGGCTCGGCGTTCCTCAACGGCACCGGCGCGGCGCTCGGCGTCCTCAGCACCGTGGCGATCGCGCCGCTGGCGGCGAGCAACGGCGTCGGCGACCTGGCCAAGGAGCTCGACTACGCGAACACGACCGGAAGTCTCGCGGTGAGCCTCGCGCCGGGCACCGAGCCCTTCAGCGGACCACTCCTGCCTTAGCCCCCTCGGCTGAGCCCCCCGGCGGGGCGCGCGCAACGGACGGCGCGCGCCCCGCCTACAATCCCTGACCCGCGAGGGCCCCTGCGCCCTCGAGGGCGCGTAGCTCAGTGGGAGAGCGCTCGCCTCACACGCGAGAGGTCGCTGGTTCGAGCCCAGCCGCGCCCATGCCCGGGCTCGAGCAGGTCGTTGGGCCGGTCCGGGCCGCGGGGCCGCTCTCGCTCAGTCGCCCCTCGAACAGGCGTAGATCTCGTCGGCTCGATACACCTTGCCCCAGTTGCGCCCGGTGACCTCGCGCAGGATCCCGTGCTGCTCCAACGTCCTGATCGCGCTTCGGGCTGTCGGTGCGCTGACGTCGAGGACCTGCTGGGCCCGCCGGGACGAGACGAACGGGTTCTCGAAGAGCGCATCCACCAGGGCAATCGCGTTCGTCGTCGCGCGCAGCGTCAGCAGCATCTCCCGGTAGCGCGCCTGAAGAGCCATGAGCTTGTCCGCGAGATCCGCGGCCTCCTGGGCCTGCTCCTTGACGCCAAGGACGAAGAACCGGATCCAGGCGTCCCAGTCCCCATGCGTGCTGGTGCGCATGAGGAGGTCGTAGTAGTCGGCCCGGTTGCGCTCGAAGTAGGCGGACAGGTACAGGAGGGGCTGGGGGAGGAGGTCCCGCTCCCTGAGAAAGAGGCTCAGCAGGAGTCGGCCCACGCGGCCGTTGCCGTCGCCGAAGGGATGGATGGCCTCGAACTGGTGGTGGATGACCGCTGCCTGCACGATCGGACGCAGCGCGCGTTCGTGGAGGTACCCCTCGAAGTCGTCGAGCAGCTCGCGCATCTCGGGGACCGGTGGGCCGACGTAGGTCGCGTCCGCGCCGCTCGGCGCCCCGATGTAGTTCTGGTAGGTGCGGAACTCGCCGGGATGACGCTCGTGCCCTCGCACACCGGCCATGAGGATCCGGTGCATGTCCCGGATCAGACGCAGGCTCATCGGGAGGGAACTGCTCAGACCATGCTCGTGGGCTCGAATGTAGTTCTGAACCTCCACGACGTCCGGTGCCCTCACGAGCTCCGTCTGGCCGAGCTCGGACGCATAGAGGTCCGACATCGTCGTCTGGGTGCCCTCGATGCGCGAGCTGAGGACGGCCTCGCGCCGGAGGTAGGGGGAGATGAGGAGATGTGGGTTGGGGAGCCGGCTTCCGATGCCGGTGAGGACGCCCAGATGGTGGGATGCCTCGTCGAGGAGGTCTCGTGCCTCGTTCGAGAGGTCAAGCGTCCGTGGCGCCTTCCTCGGGACGAACGCCGGATAGCCTTCGGCGGCCTGCACGACGTGGCCCCACGCCCCGGATGTGAAGAGCTTCGGATCGATAGCTTTGAAAGATTACCAGCCTAGTCTTTCTAATCTGCCCGGCGTGCGTCGTCGCTCTTTCCAATTCGGCACGCGTTCGACCGCTGCCAAGCGCCCAATCGACATCCTCGTCCGAGGAGCCCCCGGCGCCGGGCTGGAAGGATGTCCGCGGGCCCAACGTCCTCCCTGGTGATGCCCGCGAACGTCTTCCCTCCCGCCGGCTGAGCATGCGCCGCCGACTCCTCGTCCCCGGCGTGCTGCTCGCGGTCATGCTCGTGGGCGTGGTCGCGGCCGAGCTGCTCAGCGGCACCGTCGGCCCGAGCCAGCGCCGCGCCGCGCCGGCGCTGCCCGCCACCGTGCTGGCCGGCCGGCGGGTCACGCTGGCGAGCCTGCGCGGGCACCCGGCGATCGTGCACTTCTGGGCGAGCTGGTGCGGGCCGTGCGAGAAGGAGGCGCCCGAGCTCGCCGCCCTCACCGCCCGCCTGCGCGGCCGCGCGACGCTCGTCGGGGTCGACTGGTCGGACAACGCGTCGCACGCGGCCGCCTTCGTGCGCCGTCACCGCTGGAGCTTCCCCAACCTCGAGGACCACGACGGCTCGGTCGGCAACGACTACAGGCTCGCCGGGCTGCCCACGACGTTCCTGCTCGACGCGCGCGGGCGGATCGTCAAGCAGATGACCGGCCCGGAGACGGCGAAGGCGCTGCTCGCCGCCGTCGGCCAGGTCTCATAGGCGCTTCTCGAGCCACAGGTCGATGCGCCCGGCGAACGCGTCGACCCCGACCGCCCGGTACCCCTGCGCGCGGTACAGCGCGCGCGCCTCGACCAGGACCTCGGTCGTGTAGACGAGCACGCGCGCGCACCCGGCCTCGCGCGCGAGGAACTCGAGCTCGGCCAGCAGCGCCCGGCCGTGGCCCCGGCGCCGATCCGAGCCGGTGACGAACATCCGCTTGATCTCGCCCGCGTCGCCCGCCAGCGGCCGCAGGCCCCCGCAGGCGACGGCGCGGCCCTCGTCGCGCGCGACGAGCCATGCGGCGCCGGGGACGTCGAAGTCCTCCTCCGTGGCGAAGATGTCCGCGGTCGGGACGAACCCGCTGCCCAGCCGGGCGCGCACGAGGTCCATGTACTCGGCGAAGAGCGTCCGCGACGCCTCGCCGGTCGCCGGCTCGCGGGCGATCACGCGCATGGGCGCAGCGCGAGCACGACGACGTCGTCGTCGAGGCTGGGCGCCCACGCCTCGAGCTCGCTGCGGACGCGCGCGACGAGATCGCGCGGCGCCAGGCGCCGGCCCTCGGCCGCCAGGATCGCCGGCAGCCGATCCTGGCCGAAGAACGCGCCGTCGCGGCGCGCCTCCAGGAGCCCGTCGGTGGCCGCGAAGAGCACGTCGTCGGGCGCGATCGCGATCTCGCCCGAGCTGTAGGACGGCGTCTCGCCGACGCCGAGCGGCAGCCCGGTGGGCTCCAGCGCGACCTCGCCGTCGGCGGTGAGCAGCAGCGGCGGGGCGTGGCCGGCGTTGGCCCAGCGCAGGCGACCGTCCGCGATGACCGCCATGAAGACGGTAACGAAGCCGCCCTCGGGCAGGCGGCCGCGCAGCAGCGCGTCGGCCTGCTCGAGGACCTCGGCCGGGCGCTCCGAGTCCCACGTGCGCGCCTCGATGAAGAAGCGCACCATCGCGCTGAGCGCGGCGACCTCGAGCCCCTTGCCGCTGACGTCGCCGACGAGCACGGCGAGCGCGCCGCTGGGCAGCGTCCACACGCCGAAGACGTCGCCGCCGCTGACCTGGTGGTCGGCGGGCTCGTAGACGAGGCCGAGCTCGTAGCCGGGGGGCTCGGAGCCGTGCTGGGGCAGGAATCCGCGCGTGAGGGCCTCGGCCACGCGGCGCTCGCGCTGGAAGTCCAGCGCGTTGGCGATCGCGGCCGCCGCCTGCCGGCACAGGCTCTCCAGGAGCCTGACCTGGTCGGGACCGTAGTGCTCGGGATCGCTGTGGCTGGCGGTCAGCACCCCGAAGAGGCGCGGGCCCATCGCGATCGGGACGTGGACGAACGAGCGGATGCCCTCGCGGTCGATGAACTCGTGGGCGAAGCGGTCGGCGTCGGCCGGGTCGCTGACGTAGGAGCGCCCCGTCCGCGCGACCTCGCCGATCATCCCCTCGTCGACGCGGAAGCGCGCCCTCCGGCCCTCCGCGCTGATGCCGGCCGCGGCGACCGTGCGCAGGTCGACGGTGGCGAGCTCGAAGCGGCGCAGCGTGACCTTCGTCGCGCCGACGAGCCGCCTCGCCTGCTCGACGATCGCGGCGTAGACGGCGTCGAGCTCCAGCGACGCGCTCATCGCCCGCGCGGCCTCGGCCAGCTCGCGCTCCTCGCGCCCGCGGCGCTCCTCGCGGTCGAGCAGCTCGGAGCGCTCGAGCGCGAGCGCCGCCAGGTCGGCGAAGACGCGCACGACCCGCAGGTCGTCGGCCCCGAGCAGCGGCTTGGGCGCCCGCGCCGAGATCGCGAGCACGCCCATCGTCTGCCCGCCGGCGGTGCGCACCGGGCACGAGATGAACGACGACGTGCGATACCAGGTCCACGCCAGCTCGGCGTCGGCGGGGCTGAGCTCGGCCTCCAGGCGCTGGCGCACCAGCGCGGCGCCCGGCCAGTCCTCGAAGCGCGGGATGAGCAGCGCCTCGTCGTGCTCGATCGCGGCCTCGGTCACGCCAGGCCGATCGCGATCGTAGGCGCGCTCGAGGACCGGCGACATGGCCACGCGCACGTCGTCGGTGGCGAACCAGGCGGCGGCGGCGTAGATGGTCCCCGCCTCGAAGTCGACGACCTGGAAGGCGCAGCCGCTCACGTCGAGCAGTCGCCTGATCTGCCCGATGATCTGGTCCAGCGTGTGGCGCAACCACGTAGAGGCCTCCACGGTGCGCGACCCTATCCTGAGCGCGCTAGGCTTCGTCGCGGACCGTGCTAGGCGGGGAGGTAGCGGTGCCCTGTCGCTCGCAATCCGCTCTAGCGAGGCCGAATCCCCTCTTGAGGGGCTGGCCGGTGAGGTCAGCACGCCAAGCGCGGCGCTGATGGCCCGGGTCCCCGCGCGACGTCGCCCGTGAACCAGGTCAGGTCCGGAAGGAAGCAGCCTTAAGCGGTCACCGACGGGCGCAGCGGGAGCCCCGGTGCCTGAGCCGAGCGAAGCGGAGGCGCTCACCGGCCGGCTTCGAGAGAGGGTGCACGGTCCACCTCTTCTTCAGCCGCAGGCGCGCGCGAACAGGCGCCAGGACGCGTTCGCGCCGAGCGGGCGGAAGCCCGGCGGCGGCGGCGGGATGCTCTGGTCGACGTCGCGCGGGTCGAGGATGTACTCGCGCGCGACGCGCGGGCTCGAGGGCAGCACGTAGCTCCCGGCCCGCGGGGGGTGCTCCTGCGCGACGGCGATGCGCGCCGGGGGGGCGTCGAGCCACAGCGCGAGCAGCGGCACGGGGCGGTGGTTGGGAACCGTCACCGGCGGGCACCGCATCTTCGGCGTCAGCGCGTGGAGGTCGCCCTGGATGGCGTCCTGGATGCGCAGGGCGTCGCGCAGCGCGCCGATGCGCGCGGCCTGCGGGGCGGCGAACGCGAGCAGGCCGAGCAGCGTGACCGCGCCGAACCACGCCCAGCGCCGGCGCCACGGATGGCCGCGGGGCAGCTCCGCCCACCCGAACGCCCCGGCCCCGGCGAAGATCGCCAGCAGCGTGGCGGGCAGCAGCAGGTAGCGGCCCAGGATCGGCAGCCCGGCGCCGGCCAGGACGCAGAACGCCGCCATCGCGACGATGCCCGCGGCCGCGCCGAGGGCGACGCGCGAGCGCAGGAACGTGAGCGCGAGCAGGCCGCCGCCCGCGGCGCCGAAGAGGACCGGCTCGCGCAGGATCTCGCCCAGCCGCCGCGGCGCGGTGAGGGGGACCTCGCCCAGGCCGGTGATGCGATCCAGGCGCTGCGCCGTGTCGCGGGTGCCGGTCAGCGAGTGCAGCGCGTCGCCGGTCACGACGAGGTCGCTCAGCGCCCACAGCACGGGCGCGGCGGCGGCCAGCGCCCACAGCCGCGGGTCGCGCACGCCGCCGATCCACAGCCAGACGAGGTAGGCGGCCGAGAACAGCCAGGCCTCCGGGCGGATCAGCCCGGCGACGCCGAGCAGCGCGAGCACGGGGGCGCCGGCGCGCCGCCGGCGCGTCTCCAGCAGCAGCGCGCCGAGGACGAGCACGAGGTAGGGGATGTCGACGTACGCGCGCGAGCCGAAGTCCAGGACGGGGCGGCGCGTGAGGACGATCGCCGCCGCCAGCACGCCCGCCGCGCGGTTGACCCACGCCTCGCCCAGGCGGAACGTCACCCAGCCCAGCGCGCCGAGCCAGGCGAAGGCGAGCACGAGCGTCGCGCCGATGGCGCCGGCGGCGCCGAGCGGGGACAGGATGGCGCCGGCGAGCGTGGCCAGCGGGTGCGGCGTCGGGGCCAGCGAGACGTCGTAGTCGGGCAGCGTCCCGTGGGCGAGGTCGCGTCCCCAGACGAGCGCGTAGAGCGTGTCGTAGTTGACCAGTCCGCGCCCGACCAGCGCCCAGGCGGCGAGGCCGAGCACGACGGTCCAGGCGATGGCCTTGCCGCGCCGCACGGGCGCGGACCCTATCCGTGCGGGATGGGGCCCGGGCGCGGTGCCGTCCACCGGGGACCGTCCGCCACCGGTCACTACACTCGGACGTCCGTGTCCGCCGGCCCCTCGCTGTACCGCCGCCACCGCCCTCGCACGTTCGCGGACGTGGTCGGGCAGGAGCATGTCGTCCGCACCCTGCGCAACGCCGTGCAGCAGGGCAAGGTCCACCACGCCTACCTGTTCGTCGGCTCGCGCGGGACCGGCAAGACGTCGATGGCCAAGATGCTCGCGGCGTGCATGAACTGCGAGCACGGGCCGACGATCGAGCCGTGCGGGCGCTGCGAGTCGTGCCTGGCGATCGCCCAGGCGACCTCGCTCGACGTCATCGAGATGGACGCGGCCTCCAACAACTCGGTCGACGACATCCGCGAGCTGCGCGAGTCGGTGCAGTTCGCGCCGGTGTCCGGACGCTCGAAGGTCTACATCCTCGACGAGGCCCACATGCTCTCGTCGCAGGCGTGGA
>JAXDHQ010000247.1:0-6733 GCA_034664395.1 Solirubrobacteraceae bacterium
CCGCGTCGGCGCGGTCCACGGCGCTGCGCCCGGCGAGCTACGGCGCGCCGCCCGGCACGCGCTCGCTCGAGGGCTTCCTCTTCCCCGACACCTACGAGCTGCGCCGCAGCGACGCGACCGCCACGCAACTCGTCGCCGACCAGCTCGCGACGTTCAAGCGCCAGTTCGCCAAGGTCGACCTGTCGCAGGCGCGCAAGCGCAACCTCAGCGGCTACGACGTGCTCACCATCGCCTCGATGATCGAGCGCGAGGCGCTCGTGCCCAAGGACCGCCGGCTGATCGCGGCGGTGATCTACAACCGCCTGCGCCAGGGCATGGCGCTCGGCATCGACGCGACCCTGCGCTACCGCCTGGGCAACTGGACCCGGCCGCTGCGCGTCTCCGAGCTCAACAGCGGCTCGGCCTACAACACGCGCAAGCACAAGGGCCTGCCGCCGACGCCGATCGGCAACCCCGGCCTGGCGTCGATCCAGGCGGCCGCCAACCCGGCCAGCGTCGGCTTCCTGTTCTACGTGGTCAAGCCGTGCGGCAACGGCGCCCACGCGTTCAGCTCGACCGACGCGCAGTTCCAGAGGGACGTCGCCGCGTACAACCGCGCGCGGGCCAAGCGCGGCGGCAAGGATCCGTCGCGCTGCTGACGCCGTGATGCCCCGCCTCGGGGTCATCGGCTGGCCGGTGGCCCACAGCCGCTCGCCGGCGATGCACAACGCGGGGCTGCGCGCCGTGGGGCTGACCGACTGGCGCTACCAGTACCTGCCGATCCCGCCCGACCTGCTCGCGGAGGCCGTCCGGGCGCTGCCCGCGGCCGGGTTCGTCGGCGCCAACGTGACGATCCCCCACAAGGAGGCGGCGCTTGCGCTCGCCGACGAGGCGACCGACACGGCGCAGGCGATCGGCGCGGCCAACACGCTCACGTTCGCCGCCGACGGCGCGATCCACGCCGACAACACCGACGCGCCGGGCCTGCTCGCCGCGCTCGGCGACGGGCGCCCGCGGACCGCGGTCGTCCTCGGCGCCGGGGGGTCGGCGCGCGCCGCCGTGCACGCGCTGGTGGGGGCCGGCGCCGCCGTCGGTGTTTGGAACCGCACGCCCGAGCGGGCGCGCGCGCTGGCCCGCGAGCTCGGGGCCGACGCCGTCGCCGAGTTAGCGCCTGCGGACGTCCTCGTCAACTGCACGGCGGTCGGACTCGACGATCCGTCGAGCACGTTCAAGGACCTGCCCCTCAGCGCCGATTCCCTCGATCAGTACGCGTGCGTGGTCGACCTGGTGTATCGGGCCGGCGGCACCCTGCTGATACGTGAAGCGAGGCGGCGCGGAGCCCACGCCGTGGACGGCCTCGAGATCCTCGTGTCACAGGGTGCGTTGAGCTTCGAGCGCTGGACCGGCCGGGCCGCTCCGACAGACGTGATGCGGCGCGCCGCCAGTGACGAATCAACGTTCCCCGTGAGATGAGCTTCGAATATCCCCACTTGCGCCCGGTGACCGACATGGCATCGGCCGCTGAAGCCGTGCCCGCCGAGGCGCCCTGGGACGGCGTGACGCCGGCGGGCAGGCGCCACGCGGGCCCGCGCTTCCTCACCGACGTCATCGTCGAGCTCGGCCTCGCCCCGGCCGAGCCCGTGCAGCAGGCCGTGGAGTCCGCCCGCATCACCGGCAGCACGCCGGAGGAGCTGCTGCTCCAGGGCGGCGTCATCACGCACGACGACCTCGCGCGCGCCATCGCCGAGCGCAACGGGCTCGACCACCTCGACCTGAGCGTCTTCCCGGTGGACATGGCGGCGGCGAACCTGATCTCGTCGGTCGCGGCGAAGCGCTACGAGGCCGTTCCGGTGCAGTTCGTCGGCGAGCGCGTCCTGCGCGTCGCCATGGCCGACCCGGCCAACATCCTCGCCATCGACGACGTGGCGCTCATGACCGGCTACGAGGTCCGGCCGGCCGTCGCCTCGCGGGACGACATCGGGTCGGTGATCGCCCGCCTCACGCGCCTGGACGACATCGTGCAGTCGGCCACCGACGCGGAGGAGACGGCCGTCGAGGCCGAGGTCGTCGACCTGCGCGAGTCCACCGACGACGCGCCGATCATCAAGCTCGTCAACGGGATCGTCGCGCGGGCCGTCGAGGAGGGCGCCTCCGACATCCACCTCTCGCCCGAGGGTCGCGAGCTGCGCGTGCGCTTCCGCATCGACGGCGTCCTACGCGACTCCGCGCACGTGCCCCAGCGCATGGTCAGCGGCGTGCTCAGCCGGGTGAAGATCATGAGCGACCTCGACATCGCCGAGCGGCGGATCCCGCAGGACGGGCGTGTCGGGTTCACCATCGAGGGCCGCCAGGTCGACCTGCGGGTGGTCACGCTGCCCAGCGTCCACGGCGAGACGATCGTCATGCGGATCCTCGACACGTCGTCCGACGTGACCACGCTCGACACGCTCGGCATGGCCGATGGCGAGCGCCAGCGCTTCGAGACCGCCTTCCGCCAGTCGTTCGGCGCCGTCCTGGTCACCGGTCCGACCGGCTCGGGAAAGTCGACCTCGCTGTACGCCGCCCTGGGCGAGATCAACACGCCCGAGAAGAACATCATCACCATCGAGGACCCGGTCGAGCGCCAGGTCGAGGGCGTGACCCAGGTCCAGATCAACCCCAAGGCGGGGCTGACCTTCGCCACCGGCCTTCGCTCGATGATGCGCGCGGACCCCGACGTGATCATGGTCGGCGAGATCCGCGACCGCGAGACGGCGCAGATCGCCGTCGAGGCGGCGCTCACCGGCCACCTCGTGCTGAGCACGCTGCACACCAACGACGCGCCGACGGCGATCACCCGCCTGACCGAGATGGGCATCGAGCCGTTCCTGGTCGCGAGCGCCATCGACTGCGTCGTCGCCCAGCGCCTCGCGCGCACGCTGTGCCAGCACTGCAAGCGCCGCACGATCCTCAGCGCCGGCGTCCTGCGCGAGCACGGCTTCAACTCGCACGTCGACCTCGAGGCCTACGAGCCGGTCGGCTGCGCGCGCTGCACCCACTCCGGCTACAAGGGCCGCATCGGCCTCTACGAGGTGATGTCGGTCAACGAGGAGATCCGCGACCTCATCATCGAGCGCGCCTCCGCCGACCGCATCGCCGCGGTCGCCGTGCGCAACGGCATGCGGCGCCTGCGCCAGGACGGCCTGGACAAGGTCAAGCACGGCCGCACCTCGATCGCCGAGGTCGCCCGCGTGACCTCGTCGGGCAGCTAGCGCAATCGCCCAGCCGGGCTTCGGACGTCCGTCGGCGGCGGCTCAAGAAGATCGGCGGGCGACCGATCTGCGGGGAGATGAACTTCGATTTCGCCGACCTGCTCCTGGACGTCGTCGCGCGCCGCGCGTCGGACCTCCACATCACCGCCGGCGCGCCTCCCATGGTTCGCGTCCGCGGCCGCCTGACCGGACTCGAGGGCTACCCCAAGCTCGGTCCCACCGAGACGCGAGAGATCGTGTACTCGATCCTCACCAACGACCAGCGCCAGAAGCTGGAGACCGACTGGCAGATCGACTTCGCCTACTCGGTGCCCGGCCACGCGCGGTTCCGCGTCAACGCCTACATGCAGCGCTCGGCGATCGGCGCGGCCTTCCGCCTCATCCCGGCGGAGCTGGTGTCGATCGACGACCTCGGGCTCCCGCCCACGGTGCACGAGTTCACCAAGAAGCCGCGCGGCATCGTGCTCGTGACCGGCCCGACCGGCTCGGGCAAGTCGACCTCGCTGGCGGCCATGATCGACGCGATCAACAGCACGCGCGAGGAGCACATCATGACCGTGGAGGACCCGATCGAGTTCCTCCACAGCCACAAGAAGTGCATCGTCAACCAGCGCGAGGTCGGCTCCGACGCGCAGTCCTTCGAGCTGGCCCTGAAGGGCGCGCTGCGCCAGGACCCCGACGTCATCCTCGTCGGCGAGATGCGCGACCTGGAGACGATCTCGACCGCGCTGACCGCGGCCGAGACCGGCCACCTCGTCTTCGCCACCCTGCACACGCAGAGCGCGCCGCAGACCATCGACCGCGTCATCGACGTGTTCCCGGCCCATCAGCAGGACCAGGTCCGCGTCCAGCTCTCGGTCGCCCTCATGGGCGTCATGACCCAGCAGCTCCTGCCGACGGTGGACGGCTCGTCGCGCGTCGTGGCGTGCGAGGTGCTCGTCCCGACGCCGGCGGTCCGCAACCTGATCCGCGAGGGCAAGACCCACCAGATCCCGTCCGCGCTGCAGACCGGCTCGAGCGTGGGCATGCAGAGCATGGACGCCGCCCTGGCGGCCCTCGTCCGCGCGGGCAAGATCGCTCCGCGACTGGCCGAGGCGCGCTCGTCGACGCCCGAGGAGCTGCGCCGCCTGCTCGGCGGCACCGGCGGCTGGGACATCGCCGCCTAGCCATGGCCACGTACGTCTTCAAGGCGATGGACCTCACGGGGGCGAAGGCCGCCGGCGAGGTCGAGGCCGAGAGCAAGCAGATCGTCTCCGACCAGCTCAAGTCGCGCGGGCTGATCGTCGTCGACATCGCCGAGAAGGGCGGGTCGAAGCAGATCGAGCTGCCGTTCGTCAACCGCATCAAGCCGGCCGACCTGACGATCATGACCCGCCAGCTCGCCACCATGGTCAGCTCGGGCATGACGATCCTGCGCTCGCTCTACGTCCTCGAGGCGCAGACCGAGAACAAGAAGCTGGCCGAGACGCTGAGCAAGGTCCGCAAGGACGTCGAGGCGGGACTCTCGTTCTCGCACTCGCTCGAGCGTCACCCGAAGGTCTTCAACACGATCTACATCGCGATGGTCCGCGCCGGCGAGACCGGCGGCGTCCTGGAGGACGCGCTCATCCGCGTGGCCGACCAGCTCGAGAAGGACGACGCGCTGCGCCGCCAGATCAAGGCGGCGATGGTCTACCCGGGCGTCGTGCTCAGCTTCGCGCTGCTCATCCTCGTCGCCCTGGTGACGTTCATCGTTCCCGTGTTCGTGGGGGTGTTCAAGCAGTTCGGCGGAGACCTGCCGGCGATCACCAAGATCACCGTCGGGCTCTCGGCCGCGATGCGCGGCTACTGGTGGGCGATCCTGGCGCTGGTCTTCGGCGCCGTCTGGCTGTTCAAGCGCTGGAAGGACTCCTACCGCGGCCGCGGCCAGTGGGACGCATTCCGCCTGCGCATCCCGATGAAGATCGGCGACATCGTCCAGAAGGTCGCCCTGGCCCGCTGGTCGAGCACCCTGTCGGCGCTCGTCGCCGCCGGCGTGCCGCTCCTCGCGGCCCTCGACATCACGTCCAAGACCGCGGGCAACCGCGTCGTCGAGAACGCGATGACCGACGTCATCGAGTCGGTCAAGCGCGGCGGCACGATCGCCGCCCCGCTCAAGGACGCCTCCGTCTTCCCCGGCATGGTGGCCCAGATGGTCGCCGTCGGCGAGGAGACCGGCGCCCTGGACTCCATGCTGCGCAAGATCGCCGAGTTCTACGAGGACCAGGTCGACGCGGCCGTCAAGGCCCTGACCTCGATCCTCGAGCCGGTCATGCTCGTCGTGGTCGGAGGCATCGTCGGGTTCATCGTGATCTCGATGTACATGCCGCTGTTCAAGGTCTACGACCAGATCCGGTAGGGGCGGTGGTCCCGGGGGGCGGGGTGAGATCCCAGGTCTACGCGAACGGCCCGCGTGACTCCGAGCGGTGGCGGTGCGCGGCCGCTCGAGCGCGCTGGGCCGCCCGGCGGGCCCTGGCCGCGGCCTCGCGCTCGCGCGCCTCGCTCTCGGCGTCGCTGGTCGCGCGGTAGAGGTCGGCGTGGTGGTCGGCCAGCTCGGCGGAGCGCTCGAGCCGCTCGGCCGCCCGGTCGAAGGCCTCGGCGGCGCGAAGGCGCCCGGCCGGGGGAGGGGCCGGGGTGGCGATGCCCAACACCGCCTTGACGCGGCCGTCATCGCCGCGCACAGGCACCGACTCGACCTGGTAGGCGTGGCCGTAGCTGGTGAACCTGAAGCGGCCGCGCTCGCCGGCGAGCCCGGCCCGGTAGTTGGCGACGCACAGCATCCGCACCGGGGCCGGCATCTCGGAGATGTCCGCAAGCTGGCGCCCGACGAACAGATCCTCCTCGAACCACGGCAGCCGCAGGATGGACTGCCCCTCGGCCCGCTGGACGAGGAGGTCGTGGTCCATCAGGAACGAGCTCGGGTCCAGCGATCTGCGCGGGCGCGGACGAGGGGCCACCTGTCCCGCGAGCAGGCCGAGCGCCAGCGCCTCGCTCAGCGCCTCGCCGGGCGTCGTACCGGCCAGCAGGCGCCCGAACTCCTCCGGCAGGCCCTCGAAGCGCTCGACGTCGTCGAGGCCGACGCCGATGTGCCGCAGCGCGGCCGCGGCCCCTCCGTGCTCTCGCGCGAGCGCCAGCGCCGACAGGAGCGCGGTCGGGGTGAGCGGGTCGAAGTCCACTGGTCCGGGTTTCCCCGGCGCGGGTCGCGGGCGGCGGGGCGGCCGATCCACGGGGCGCGCCGTTCTGGATGGGTTGCCCCTGCAACCGTCCGGGCATGCGCCGTATGCCGGCGGCGGCGGTAAGAGCCATCGCCGCCGCCGGGATCGCCGGAGCTAGACCGCGAGGATCATCGGTGGTCCGCGTTTCCGCTTGGCCTTGGCCGGGCCTGGGTCATGAGAGCCCGGGCGCCGGCTTGGGCCTGATGGCGTCGGCCCCAGCGGTGTCGGGTGCCGGCTCGTGGCTGCCCATGTCCAGGCGGAAGGGCGGGT
>JAXDHQ010000248.1:0-18287 GCA_034664395.1 Solirubrobacteraceae bacterium
GCGGCTCGGCGGCGATCCGCTCGCGCGCCTGCGCCTCGCCGATCTCGGCCGGGAACACCCCGCCGCGCATGGCGCCGGCGGTGCGGATGTGGCGGACGAGTTCGCGGGTGTCGACGCCGGTGATGGCCGCGACGCCGCTGTCGGCGAGCCAGTCCAGCCAGCCGCGCTCGGCGCCCGGGGCGTCCTCGCGGTTGACCGCAGCGCGCATGATCGCCGCGCGCGCCCAGACGCGATCGGACTCCATCGCCTCGGCGCTCACGCCGTAGTTGCCGATGTGCGGGTAGGTGAACGTGACGAGCTGGCCGGCGAAGCTCGGGTCGGTCATCGACTCCTGGTAGCCGCTCATCCCGGTCGTGAAGACGACCTCCCCCGTGGCCACCGCCGCGGCGCCGGGCTCGCCGCACGCGTCGCCGTCGAAGCGGGTGCCGTCCTCGAGCAGGACGTAGCCCGTCGCGGCCCTCACTTGATGAGCCCCTGCACGGCCTTAAACTCCGGGATCCCGGACTCCTCGCACAGCTCCAGCAGCGCGGTCTCGACGCTCGTGACGATCGCCCCCGAGCGCTCCATCTTGCGCAGCCCGACCTCGCGGTCGGAGGTCCGCCGCGAGGAGGTCGCGTCGGCGGCGACGTGGACCTCGACCTCGTCGTCGAGCAGGTCGTGCGCGGTCTGCGAGACGCAGACGTGCGCCTCGATCCCGCACAGCAGCACCTGGTCGCGGCCGCCCAGGTCGAACCCCTTCGCCCGCGAGGCGGCGAACACGGTCTTGGCCAGCGGCTGCTCGCCGTCGAGGCCGATCTCGTCGACCGTCGGTCCGAGCCCCTGCGGGTACTGCTCGGTGACCACGATCGGGACGTCGAGCAGTCGCGCGCCGGACACGAGCCGACCGGCCGCGCGCGCGGTGGCCTCGAACTCGTGGATCGCGCCGCGGAACGCCTCCTGGACGTCGACGACGACCAGCACGGCCCGGGCCCGGTCGAGCAGGCGAGGCGCGCTCACGGCGACGTCACCGCGAACGCGCGCTCCCGGTAGGCGACCGCGCCGGCGGCCACCGTGAGCAGCACGCGGCCGCGCAGCCGCCGCCCGGCGAAGCAGCAGTGCTCCGAGCGGCTCTCGTAGCCGTTCTCGCCCACCTCCCACTCCGCGTCGAGGTCGACGAGCACGAGGTTGGCCTCGGCGCCGATCCGCACGCGCGGTGCGGGGATGCCCAGCGGCTCGCCGCCGCCGGTCATGCGCTCGACGACCAGGCCCAGGTCGAGCACGCCGGGCACCACGAGGTCGGTGTGCACCGCGGCGAACGCGGTCTCCAGGCCCGTGGTCCCCATCGGCGCCTGCTCGAACGGGACCTCCTTCTCGTCGCGCGCGTGCGGGGCGTGATCGGTGGCGATGCAGTCGACGACGCCCGACCGCAGGCCCTCGATCAGGGCGCGGCGGTCCTCCTCCGTGCGCAGCGGCGGGTTCATCTTCATCCGCGTGTCGAGGCCGCGGACGGCGTGCTCGGTCAGGCACAGGTGGTGCGGCGAGGCCTCGCACGTGACGTGGACCCCCGCCTCCTTGGCCAGGGCCACCGCGTGCACCGACTCGGCCGCGCTCAGGTGCTGGATGTGGATCCGGCCGCCCTCGTAGCCGGCCAGCGCGCAGTCGCGCGCGACCATCGTCGACTCGCTGACGCTGGGGATGCCGGCGAGGCCGAGCAGCGCGCTGACCTCCCCCTCGTGCATGGCGCCGCTGCCGCTGAGCGACGGATCCTCCTCGTGCAGGGCGAGCACCCCGCCGGCGAGGCGCTGGTACTGCAGCGCCTTGCGCAGCATCCCGGCGGAGACGACCGGCTTGCCGTCGTCGGTGAAGCCGATGGCGCCCTCGGCGCGCAGCTCGGCCATCTCGGTGAGCTCCTCGCCGCGCAGGCCGCGGGTGATCGAGGCCATGAACGCGACCGGGACGCGGGCGTCGCGGGCGGCCGCGTCGCGCAGCGAGCGCAGCACCGGCGCGCTGTCGACGACCGGGTCGGTGTTGGGCATCGCCACCACGGCGCAGAAGCCGCCGGCGGCGGCCGCGCGGGTGCCCGTCTCGAGGTCCTCCTTGTGCTCCTGGCCGGGAACGCGCAGGTGCACGTGGGGGTCGACGAAGGCGGGCAGCAGGTGGCGGCCGGCGCCGTCGACGACCTCGGCGCCGTCGGGCACGGGCGCCGCGCCGGCCTCGGCGAGCTCGACGATCGTGCCGTCGGCGACGACCACGTCGTGCAGGCCGTCGACGCCCTCGCGCGGGTCGAGGACGCGGGCGCCGCGGATGACCAGGGTCGCGGCGGGAACGCTGGGGCGCACGAGGGTCATGCCCGCGCCGGCTCCTGCACCGGCTCGCCCGCGCGGGCGCCCGCGAGGACCTCGTAGAGGACCGCCATGCGGACCACGACGCCGGCCTCGACCTGGGCGGTGATCACCGCCTGGGGCGAGTCGACCACCTCGCCGGAGAGCTCGACCCCGCGGTTGACCGGGCCCGGGTGCATGAGGACCTGGTGGGGCCGCAGGCGCCGGCCGTTGATCTGGTACTCGCTGGCGTACTCGCGCAGCGAGGGCACGAACGCCTGGTCCATGCGCTCGTGCTGCATGCGCAGGGCGTAGACGACGTCGGCCTCGCCAAGGTCGTCGAGCGTGTAGCGGACCTCGCAGCCGAGGGCCTCGACGCCGCGCGGGACCAGCGTCGGCGGGCCGCACACGGTCACGTGCGCGCCCATCTTCTGGAACGCGAGGATGTTCGAGCGCGCCACCCGCGAGTGCAGGACGTCGCCGACGATCCAGATCGAGCGGCCGTCGAGCGCGCCGACGCGCTGGCGCAGGGTGTGGACGTCGAGCAGCGCCTGGGTCGGGTGCTCGTGCTTGCCGTCGCCGGCGTTGACGATCGCCGCCGGCGTCCACCCGGCGACGAGCGCCGCGGCGCCCGCCCACGGCGTGCGGATGACGATGGCGTCGGGCTTGTGCGCGCTCAGCGTCAGGACGGTGTCCTTCAGCGACTCGCCCTTCTCGACGCTCGACCCGCTGGCCGAGAAGTTCACGACGTCGGCGCTCAGGCGCTTGGCCGCGAGCTCGAAGGACGAGCGCGTGCGCGTCGAGGCCTCGTAGAAGAGGTTGAGCACGGTGCGCCCGCGCAGGGCGGGCACCTTCTTGATCTCGCGGTCGGCCACCTCGGAGAACGAGGCGGCGCGGTCGCAGATGTGCTCGATCGCGGCGCGGTCGAGGTCCTCGATGGAGAGCAGGTGCCTCATGCCGGCACCCCCGTCGGGGCCGTCAGCGTGATCTCGTCCACGCCGTCGAGCTCCTCGACGTGGACGTTCACCCGCTCGCCCAGCGAGGTCGGCAGGTTCTTGCCGACGTAGTCGGGGCGGATCGGCAGCTCGCGATGCCCGCGGTCGGCGAGGACCGCGAGCTGCACGCGGGCCGGGCGGCCGTAGTCGAAGAGGGCGTCGATCGCGGCGCGCACCGTGCGCCCGGTGAAGAGGACGTCGTCGACGATGACCACCGTGGCCCCGTCGAGCGGGAAGTCCAGGTGCGTGGCGTGGACCGTCGGCGCGTCGGCGCGGCGGCCGAGGTCGTCGCGGTAGAACGAGATGTCCAGCTCGCCGAGCGGGACCTCGGTCTCCAAGAGGTCGGTCAGCAGATCGCGCAACCGGCGGGCGAGGTGCGCCCCGCGGCGGTGGATCCCGGCTATGGCCAAGCGCTCGGGCTCGGCGTTCTTCTCGACGATCTCGTGCGCGATGCGCACGAGCGTTCGGCGCATGTCGTCCCCGTCGAGGACGACCTTCTCGGTGCTCATGGGCTCCTTCCTGGCCTCTCGGGACCGGGTTAAAGGGGCGATTGCGATGAGGCTAGCAGCGCGGGGCGGCGGAACGCTCGCTCACGCCGTGGTCTGCTCGGCGTCGTAGCGGCGCAGCTCGGGATCGCCCTTCTCCGGCAGCGGGACGTCGATGACGTCGAAGTCGCGCGGCACCACGGTCGGCTCGAAGACCGCGCGCGCCTCGTCGCGGATCTCGGGGCCGGCGTAGCGGGTCGAGAGGTGCGTGAGCGCGAGCATGCGGACCTCGGCCTCGAGCGCGGTCTGCGCCGCCTGGCGCGCGGTCGAGTGGCCGGTCTCGGCGGCGCGGGCGCGCTCGTCCTCGGCGAACGTCGCCTCGTGGACCAGGACGTCGGCCTGGTGGGCGGCGACGCGCAGCATCTCGCACGGCCCCGTGTCGCCGGAGAGCACGAGCCTGCGGCCCGAGCGCTCGGGCCCCATGACCTGCTCCGGTCGCACGCCGTTGACGGTCTCGCCCCGCTGCAGGCGCCCGAAGTCGGGGCCGAACTCCACGCCGAGGCGGGAGGCGAGCTCGGCGTCGAAGCGGCCGGGGCGCGGCTCCTCGACGATCGCGTAGCCGAACGCGCGGCCGCGGTGGCGGACGTTGAACGCGTTGACCTCGTAGCCGTCGAACTCGACGCCGTCGCCGGACTCGAGCTCGACGACGTCGAAGGGATAGCTCAGGCGCCCGTAGACGATCCGCATCGCGCGCATGAGCTCGGCGGTGCCGGGCGGCCCGTACACGGCCAGCGGCGCGTCGCGGTCGCGCAGCTCGAACGACTTCAGCATGCCGGGCAGGCCGAGCCAGTGGTCGGCGTGCAGGTGCGTGAGGAACACGGCCCCGACGTCGGCCAGCCCCACCGAGCGCAGGAGCTGGCGCTGGGTGCCCTCGCCGCAGTCGAAGAGCAGGCGGTCTCCGCCGCGGCGCAGCAGCACCGCGGGCATGCCCCGGCGCGCGGTCGGCACCGACCCGGCGGTACCCGCGAAGAAGAGGGAGAGGTCCATGCGCGGCCCGAGAGTACCGCCGGGTCGCGCAGTACGTTCGGGCCCATGCTGAAGGAGTTCCGGTCGTTCGTCCTGCGCGGCAACGTCGTCGACCTCGCGGTCGCGGTCGTCATCGGCGCCGCGTTCGGGGCGGTCGTCAGCGCGCTGGTCAAGGACCTCGTCACGCCGATCGTCGCGGCGATCGGCGGCAAGAACGACTTCTCCAACCTCGCCTTCACGATCAACGGCTCGCGCTTCGCCTACGGCGACTTCCTCAACGCGGTCATCAGCTTCCTGATCATCGCCGCGACGGTGTTCTTCCTCGTCGTCAAGCCGGTCAACCTGCTCATGGAGCGCCGCAAGACCGAGCCCGAGGTCGAGGCCGACACCCGCTCGTGCCCGGAGTGCCTGAGCCAGATCCCGGCCCCCGCCTCGCGCTGCGCCTTCTGCACCGCCGAGGTCCCGCCGGTCGCGGCGTGAAGGCCCGGTAGGCTTCCTGCCCCGGCGCCCGTAGCTCAGTGGATAGAGCGCTTGCCTCCGGAGCAAGAGGCCGCAGGTTCGAATCCTGCCGGGCGCGTCTCGCGAAAGACTCGAGCGGCCCACGGGCAATCGTGCGCACCGCGCGGGTTTTTCCGGGCGCGGGCGCTTGCCCGGCCGGAGGATGTGAGGACACTTGTCCAACGAAGTGGACCTCGGCTCTGCGCACGGCGGGGTCGCCGAAGCGGACACGGGAAAGAGGTGCCCATGGCGGCACTTGACGAGCTCCGAGGGGAGATAGACGCGCGGATGCGCCGCGGTTCTTCCTTCTCGTCGCTCGAGGACGACGTCATCGACCCGAGCGAGCTCTCGGATGACGAGAAGTCGGCCCTCTGGCTCTACGCATGGTCGTTCGTGCATTGGCGCGCTCAGCGACGAGAAGCCGGCGCGCACATCGCTCGACTGGCCCGCGCTGCGACCGCCAGGGCCAGCGCCGCCTGAGCGAGCCGCCGGCTCGGGTGGCCGGCTTGCCTTGACTTCGGTTGGCAAGAGAGGAGAGTCGGAGGCCGCTATGGGAGTGTCCCGGTCGGAACGGCCGGGGGACGATCAGGAAGGGGGGCCTCTCGTGACCTCCGCCCCGCACACGTCGTCGTCGCCGTGAGCGCCGAAGGGAGACTGCACGACGGGGAGCTCGCGGCCGCGATCTCGAACACCGTGGTGCAGGCGCTCGGCCGGACGACGGGTCGCGGCCCGATGAAGGCGAAGACCACCATCGGCGACAACGGGGTCTTCGTGATCCTGCAGGACACCCTCACCCGCGGCGAGCAGACGCTCGCGGATGCGGGTCAGGGCAGGGCCGTGCTCGATCTGCGCAGACGCTGGCAACGCGTCATGGAGGCCGAGGTCAGCCGCGAGATCGAGGAGCTGACCGGACGCAAGGTCATCGGCTTCATGAGCGACAACCACATCGATCCCGACCTGGCCGTCGAGGTGTTCGTGCTGGAACCTCTCCCCAGCGCGGGCGCTCGCTGATACCGCCCCGTCGGGACGAGCCCTGCGCATGGGCGGGAGTCTCACCCGCTCACGCCGTACCCCACCGTCACGCTGGCGATGACCTGGCACTGGAACGCGCCCGACGTGGCCTGCGCGGGCTTGGCTCCGGCGCGCTTGCGGTGACGCGGGCGCTTGACCTGCCGCAGCGGGCGAGCCTCGCCGGCGACGCCCGGGGCGGCGGCGGCGAAGGACACGCAGCCGTCGAGCACGCTGCCGGTCTGCTCGGTCACCGACTGCACGGCGCCGAGGGTCAGGCCGGCGCGCTGGGCGACGAACGCGGCCTTGGCGGCGGCGTCGTCGAGCGCCGCGCCCAGCGCGGTCCGGTAGGCCGTGCGCCGGTCGCTCGCCGAGGCGTCGGAGGAGACCTGGGCCTCGCCGCCGCCGTTGACCGTCACCAGCCGTTCCCCCGCCGCCGGGGTCGCCGGCGTCTGCGCGCCGGCGACGCCCAGCACCCCGGCCACCGCGAGCGCGGCCGCCGTCGTCAGCACCACACCGATCCACCGTCGCATCTCTCTGCTCCTCCGTCGTGTCGGACTCGGCGCGGACACTACGGCGACTGCGGCGGCCTGTCACCCGGACGGCCGGATCTCCGACGCCCCTTCAGAGACCCGCGCCCTCGGGCGCCGGACCGTGCAGACGAGGCGCCAGGTCTGGCCGTGCATCCTCGGCACCAAGCGCGCCAGCACGAGCGCCAGATCGGCCAGAGATGCGGTTCCGGCGGAGCCGCGCGGACGGTTGACTCCATGGCGAGTCGTAGACCGTCCACGGGGGGAGCCGGCGATGCGGAGTGCCAAGACAGGTGCGCCGGGAGCGATCGTGGCCGGCGGCCGGCGGGTGACCCTGCTGGCGTGCGCGCTCGCGCTGGTCGCGTGCGCTCCGGCGTGGGCCGACGATCCGCCGCCCAGCGCCCCGAGCGAGGCGGCGCAGGCGTGCCCCGGCGCGGACGCGCCCGCGACGCCCGACACGTTCGGCGAGGCGCCCGCCGTGGTCCTGTGCCTCGTCAACCGCGAGCGGGCCCTGGAGGGATTGCGACCGCTGCGCGCGAGCGGCGTGCTCGCCGCCGTCGCCGGGCGCTACGGCCAGCTCATGGTCGCCGGGCGCTTCCTCGGCCACGTCTCGCCCACCGGATCGGGGCTGTACGACCGCCTAGCGGGGACCGGCTACCTGCGCGGCGACTACCTGGCCGGCGAGAACATCGCCACCGGGCTGAGCGTCGACGCGACGCCGGAGGGCGTCGTCGCCGCGTGGATGGGCTCGGCGCTGCACCGGCGCAACATCCTCGGGCCGCTCTTCCGCGCCGTGGGCATCGGCGTGGTCGCCGGGATGCCGACCCGGGCGGCCGCCGACGGCGTCACCTACGTCGCGGACTTCGGGCGTCGGACCTGACGGCTCCCGGCCGACGAGGTCGCGCAGCTCCATGCGCGGCTCGCCGCGGCTCTCGACTGAGCGGCGAGCAGCCCCGGGCGAGCCCCCGTCTTGGCGCGGACCCGCTCTCAACCCGCCGCCGGGGGCCGCCGACAACAGGTAGGGGGGCACAAAAGCCCAGGAACGGCGCGCGGGCCTTTCTCCTCTCCTCCGGCCTGCGCGCCGCTTCCTGTGGCAAGCGTCGAATGGATTCGTCGGCGCTGCGGTCGTGCTTCGCGCGCGGCCCTCCTGCTCTGAGGGATGCCGTCCGCGGCCGCGCGCGGCACCATGCAACGCGGGCACCGAGGGGAACCCGAAAGCGCGCACACCCCCCGCAGGCAACATCCCCTCGGTGCCCCGCCGCGGACCGCCACTCACGCACGGGGAGACGCGTACCCCGCGGACCGCTCGGCCTCGGTCCGCCGACGAACGGCGCGCCGTGGTCCGCGGGCGGACCGTTCGGACTATCGCGCCCGGATCGTCACCGTGTGCGGGGATCCCGCCGGCGCGCGCACCGTGACCTCCAGGCCGCGGTTGGTCCGCCGCTCGTCGAAGCGCACCCGCCGGCCGTCCAGGCGCACGTCGCGGACGTGCGCCGACGGCGGCAGCGCGGCGCCGATGCGCAGGCGCACGGGCACCTCGGCGTCGACCGTCGTCGTCCACGTCGAGCCCGAGCGCTGAGCGCGGACGGCGACCTCGCCCGTCCCCAGGCGGATGCCGTCGCCGGCGATCGGCGCGGCGCTCGGCGGCTGGGCGACGACGCGCAGGCGCCCGCGCCCGAGGTCGGGCTCGACGCCGAGCTGCTGGTGCACCACGGGCCAGACCGTCCCGTAGTTGCCCCACGCCTGCAGGACGCTCGGGCGCTCGGGGAACGGACGGTTGATCACGTCGCCCAGCTCGGACGGGATCGCGGACGGCGAGGCGATCTCGGGCATCGCCCCCGGCTGCTCGACGCCGGGCAGCATCTGGTCGACGTTGGCGGTGGTCCAGCGCGCCTGCTGGGTCGGCCCGAGGCGGCCGTAGTTGCCCTCGCCGACGGCGATGATCGCCGTGTTGATGGTGAACGCGTGCAGCTCCGAGGGACTGTCGGGCGCGCCGTCGCACCCCGGCTCGCCGGTGTGGAACATGCCCGACGCGTCGCCGTAGCAGTGCGTCTCGTGGACGTCGAGGGTCGCGGTGGCGTGGTCGCGCCGGGCGAGGCCGGGCAGCGGCGCGCCGCGGTCGTTGAGCTCGACCTCGGTCGGGGTCACGCCGATCCAATGGCGCTGGTAGATCGGCGCGTTGGTCGGGTTGCTCAGCGAGTCGGCGTAGCCGGGGACCCGCGGCATCCACCACGTGCCCTCGAAGCGGCGCTCGAGGTCGCGAAGGTGTTGCTCGGCCCAGCTCCGGGTGGCCTCGTCGCCCTTGGCGTCGGCCATGTCGGCCAGGTCGGAGAGGCCGCGGATGAGGTAGACGGTGTTGTCGAGCTTCTCGTCGCCCATCCCCGGACGCTCGACGTTGCCCAGCCCCTCCGGCCAGCCGTCGCCGTCGGCGTCGAGGTGCTCGACGATGAAGTGCATGTTGGCCTTCGTGAAGTCGTACATCTCGTCCAGGAAGGCCCGGTCGCCCGTCCAGCGCCACACGAGCGCGACCGCGCTGGGGAACTTGGCGGTCTCGTCGGTGTTCCCGGCGTCGGCCAGCGCGCCGAAGAAGACCGACCCGTCGTTGACCGTCTCGTGGATGACCTTGCCGCTGTCGCCGTTGACGATCTGGCTGACCGTCCTCAGCGCGCGCAGGTGGTCCTCGATCGGCTCGAACTGACCCATCGCCACCGACGCGAACGCCGTGTACTCGCCGTCGACCGCGAACAGCCACGGGTAGTCGGGGAAGCCGGCGCCGACCCACCGCAGGTGATCCACGACGCCCTTGGGCGGCGGGTAGTTCGTGCCCGCGTTCGTCTCGCGGATCTCGAGGTGGTTGGCCTCCTGGACGAGGTCGGCCAGGTTCTGCTTGCCCCAGTCGATCGCCTCGGCCAGCCGCGGGTCGCCCGGCAGCGACAGGCGCGTGTGCTGCGCGAGGGCCTCGCGCGCGGCGACCTTGTCGGCGAGCGCCTGGTCGGGGTCGGCCAGCATGCGCGCGAGCAGCGTCGTGGCGTCGGCGGCGCCGGACTCCGAGCCGGCCACCGCGAACCACACCGTGGTCGAGCCGCCGGCGGGCACCGTCACGTCGTAGCCGAGCTCGCCGCCCTGGCCCTGGCCGTAGGCGGTGTCGTCGCACGGCGTCGCCGGCAGCGGCGGCGCGCTGGGCCCAGACGCCGGGCAGATGACCGGACTGGCCTGCTGCGGGCCGCGGAAGCCCGGGCCGGTGTCGTGGGCGACGGGCGTGAGCGTCGTCCCGACCGCGGCGGCCCAGTCGTGGGGATCGGCGTTGGCCGCCGGCGGCGTGCCCTGCTCGGTGAACACCAGCGCGCGGCCGTCGAACGCGGCCTGGTCGGGGAGGTTGAACGTCGTCTGCGCGAACGGCTTGGTCTCGCCCCAGGGATAGGACGACATCAGCTCGGAGTGGGCGTCGGCCATCAGGCGCACCGTGCGCTGGGCGCCGGCGTTGGTCAGCTTCAGCCCGACGAGCACGCCGCGCTCCTCGCCGGGGACGACGTCCGTGCGCTCGATCTGGAGCCCGTCGGTGTCGGGCAGCTTCATGCGCGCGTAGCCGTAGCCGCTGGTGAACTCGGTGGCGGGACCGATCCACTGGCCGTCGAGGCCGAACCAGATGCCGTCCAGGAGCTTGATCGGAGGCGACCAGATGCCGCCCATCTCGCCGCGCGTGTGGAAGCCCATGGCGGGATAGCGCCCGGCCTCGGTCCCGATGTCGTAGGCGCGGGGACCGGCCGCGACGAACCGGCGGTCGTCGAGGCGGGTGGACGTGTGGAGCTCGGGCGCCGCGGCGGCCGCGGCGGGGGCGACCAGGGACAGGGCCGCGACCGCTCCGAGCAGGACGCTTCGCAGCATGGACCGCCCGTGCCCCCTTCCCCCGGGATCCACCCCTTCCACTCGGGCGCGCGTTCGACCCCGAACACGGCGCTCGGTGTGCGTGGACCCGAGCCCCGCGTGGCCGACCGCGAGCACCGGGTATGCCCGGGGCATGCTGGCCAACGACATCACCAGGGAGCGCCTGCGCCGCCTCGCCGTCACCCGCCGGCCGGGGAACGCCAAGGTGCTCTCGCTCTTCCTCAACCTCGACCCGCGCGAGTTCGCCACGCCCCCGGCGCGCGCGACCGAGATCCGCTCCGTGCTCGATCGGGCGTCGCGCCTGGAGCGCGAGGACGAGTCCCTCACCCACCAGCAACGCGTGTCGCTGCGCGCCGACCTCGAGCGCGCGGAGAGCGAGCTCGGCGACGACGGCGTCGACGTGTCCGGCGCCCACGGCCTGGCCGTCTACGCCGCCAGCGCCGCCGGCCTGTTCGAGGTCCTCAAGCTCCCCGAGCCCGTCGACCACGACCCGGTCATCGACGACGCGCCGTGGATCGAGCCGCTGTCGGCGATCGGGATCCCCGAGCGCTGGTGCGTGCTGCTCGCCAACCGCCGCATCGCCCGGCTGTTCTGCGGCGCGGACGGATCGCTCGACGAGGTCGCGCTGGTGCGCGACGACGTCCACGGCCGCCACGACCAGGGCGGGTGGTCGCAGCCGCGCTACCAGCGGTCGATCGACGAGGAGGCCGCCGACCACCTGCGCCACACGGCCGAGGTCGTGTTCGATCGCCTCAAGGACGACCTCCCAGCCGGGATGCTGATCGGCGCGCCCGAGGAGCTGGTGGGCGCGCTGGAGGCGCAGCTCCATCCCTACCTGCGCCAGCGCGTGGCCGGGCGGATCGAGCTCGACGTCGAGCACACCAGCGCCGAGGACGTCCGCCGCGCGGCCATGCCGCACATCCAGGCGGCCGCCCGCGCCGCGCAGGACAAGGCGGTGGCCGCGCTCGCCGAGGGCCTGGCCCACGGGCGCGCCGTCGGCGGCCTGGAGCCCGTGCTCGACGCCGTCCACCAGCAGCGCGTGCACGCCCTGCTCGTCGACGCCGGCTTCCGCGCGCCGGGCGTGGTCTGCCCGACGTGCGGATGGCTCGGGCCCGAGGGCCAGACGGAGTGCCCGGCGGACGGCACCGCGACCGAGGCGCGTCCCGACGTCGTCGAGGCGGCCGTCGAGCGGGCGCTCGTCCAGTCCGCCGACGTCCACGTCCTGCGTGACCGCCCGGAGCTGGCGTCGCACGGCCACGTCGCGGCGCTGCTGCGCTTCTAGCCGGCGATCCTCAATCGACGATCTGAAGGCGGGGGTTAGGCCGCTCCTCGCGGCCGGCCTTGGCCACCGGCTGCCCGTCGACCCGGACCACGTCGGCGGTGAAGTCGTTCTGGCCGCGCAGGAGCGAGGACCCCACGCCGTAGGCGTCGACCGGCGCGCCCTGCTCCTCGAAGTGCGCGATCTTCTCGTCGTCGAAGCCGCCCGACGCGACGATCCGCACGTGCCCGTAGCCGGCGTCGTCGAGCGCGGCGCGCACCTTGCGCGCGAGCGGCACCGAGACGCCGCGGTAGCGGTCGGCGTCGGGCTCGTCCTGCAGCGCGCGGTCGACGAGCGACTCGCTTGTGTCCAGGCGCACGCCCCACAGCCGGTCGCCCAGCGCCTCGGCCACCGCGAGCGCGGTGCGGACCGAGTCGTTCTCGAAGTCGACGAGAACGGTGATGTTGGTGTCGCCGTAGTAGCGGTCGGCGAAGGCCCGGGCCGCCGCGACCGTGTCGCCGCCGTAGGCGGCGATCAGCCCGTGCGGCACGGTCCCGACGCCGCGCCCGCCCCACCACGACGCCTGAGCGTCGGTCGACACGCCGATCGCGCCCGCCACGTGCGCGGCCCAGCCGTCGCCGGTCTGCACCAGCCAGTGGTCGTGGCGGGCCGGAAAGAAGAGGATGGGCTTGCCGTGCGCCGCCTCGACCACAGACTTCACGTTGCGCATCACCAGCGTGCGCCGGGCCAGGCAGCCGAGGTACACCGTCTCCAGATGCGCGAACAGGCCGTAGTCGCCCTCGATGGTCATGACCGTCTCGCGCGGGTGGATGGTGTCGCCCTCGTGCAGCGCGCGGACGACGAGCTCGTCCCAGCCCGGCTGCCATCCGCCGTTGCGGTGGCGCCCCGCGGCCTGCTTGAGGACGGCGATCGCCTCGTCGATCCCGCCCAGGATCGACTCCTCCTTCTGGAACACCTGCATGAGCGCGCGCGGATGGCGGTCCTCGTGCTCGAGCAGGTCGCGCGTCAGGTTGAAGTACTGATCGCTGTAGTAGCCCGAGCGCAAGCGCTCGACCGGCAGGCGAAAGGTCTCCGGGGGAAGCCGCGCCACGCCGTGATCCTATGCACGACGTCGATGCGCTGATCGCCGAGCTGCGCCCGCTGATCGCCGACGAGCGCGTGCTCGAGGCGATCCGGGCCGTGCCGCGCGAGCGCTTCGTCCCGCGCGCGGCGCGCGGGCGCGCCTACGACAACTGCGCTCTGGGCATCGGTCGGGGGCAGACGATCTCCCAGCCGCTCGTCGTCGCGCGCATGACCGAGCTGCTCGCGCTCGCCGGCGACGAGCGCGTGCTCGACGTCGGCACCGGCTCGGGCTACCACGCGGCCGTGCTGGCGCGGCTCGCGACGCGCGTGTGGTCGATCGAGCGCCACGGCGCGCTGTCGCGTGCGGCCGCGCGGAACCTCACCGCGGCCGGCGTCGAGAACGTCGAGCTCTCGGTCGGCGACGGCACCCGCGGCCTGCCCGAGGCTGCGCCGTTCGACGCCATCAACGTCGCGGCCGCCGGCACCCCGGAGGCGCTGGCCGAGCTCGAGGCCCAGCTCGCGATCGGCGGGCGGCTCGTGGCGCCGCTCAGCGAGCCCGAGCAGCGTCTCGTGGTCGTGCGGCGGACGCCAGGCGGGCTCGAACGTCACCTCCACGAGGAGGTCCGCTTCGTGCCGCTCGTCCGCGGCGGCTGAGCGCGACGCCGGCGGCGCCGCCCGCGAGCAGCAGCCCCATGACGCGCACGTTGTGGCGCGCCTCGGACACGAAGAAGGAGTTCACCGCGGTGACCGTCAGCACCGTCAGGAGGATCGCCCACAGCGCCGGGTGACGCGTGCGGACGAGGCCCAGGAGCAGGCCCGCCAGGCCGCCGGCGGCCAGCAGGAGGTGCAGCGCGAGGATCCAGTCGCGGCGGTTGTGGTGCGTGCCGCGGTCGTAGCCGAGCCACATCCGCGCCACCTTGCGCGCCTGCATCGCGGCGAAGTCGAGCGGGTGCCCGAGCGCGTAGACGCGCAGGTTGCGCTGCACCTCGGCCTTCATCGCGGCGTTGCGGTCCAGGTGCGGATGGCGGGCCGCGACGGCGTCGAGGATCCACTCCGCCCGCAGCCTGTCGTCGGGAACGCCGCGCAGCAGCGGGTTGTGCGCGCGCGCCTCGTCGCCCAGCGCGGTGCGCAGCCGGAACTGGCGTCCGTCGGCCGGCAGGTAGGTGCCCACGAACAGCGACGACCACGAGCTCGAGGCCACGGGCACGAGCTCGCCCCCGTTGCGGTGCGTCGCATACGCCGACCACGGGGCGACGACCAGGATCGCGGCGCCCAGGTAGGCGAGCGGCGCGCGCCAGCCGCGGGCGACGATCGCGACGAGCACCGCCAGCACGAACGGCAGCGCCAGCAGGTCGGCGCGCACGAGCACCGCGACGCCGAGCGCGCCGCCGGCGAGCGCGAAGCGCGACCACCCCGGCGGCCCGCGCCAGGCGCGCACCAGGGCGAGGACGGCGACCGCCAGCGTGAGCGCGCCCAGCGGCTCGGACACCAGGTCGCCGGTCAGGACGGCCAGCGGCGGGTACAGGGCCACGGCCGCGGCGGCGGCCACCCCGGCCCACGGCCCGGCGATCGCGCGCGCCAGCGCGAAGACGACGACGATGAGCGCGACGCCGACGACGAGCTGGGCCCAGTACTGGCCCTCCACCCCGCCGACGAGCCGGCCGCCGGCGAACAGCACCGGCGTCCCCGGCGGCCAGTGCAGCGGGTCGTTCATCTTCGGCGCGCGGTAGCCGTGGCCGGCCGCGAGCGCGGCCGCGAGCTTCGCGTAGGCGCGCTCGTCCGTCGAGAGGAAGCGGCCGTGGTGGACGGCGTGGGCGACGCGCGCAGCGCCCCCCGCGAGCACGACGAGCGCCAGCGCCGCCGCCCACGAGGGCATCGTGCGCAGGCGGGTCACCCCCCGGTGTATAGCGGACCTACGGTCGGACCATCGGCCCCTGGCGTGCGTCCCACCGGCGCCGCTCGGCCTCGATCGCGGCCTCCTCGTGCTCGCCGAGGTCGCGCGCCGGCGCCCGCTCGGCGTCGAACAGCGCCTCCATGCAGCGTTCGGCGCAGGCGGCCTGGCGCTCCTCGGGCGCGAGGCGCAGCTCGGCCAGAAGCTTCCTCAGGCTCCGACGGCCCATGTGGCAGATGCTACATCGACCGCCGACCGGTCAAACAGGGCGGCGTGGCTCCGCCCCCAGCCCTGGTAGCGTCAGCCCCGCTTGAGCGCCGTGGCCGACGATCTCTCGCGCTTCGCCATCGGCTTCGATCGGCGCGATCGGGCGCGCCTGCATTCGCTCTGGGACGAGGTCATCGATTCCGAGCAATGGACCGAGGGCGAGATGACGCGGCGCTTCGAGGCGGCCTGGGCCGCGTGGAACGGCGCCGGCGCGGTGGCCACCGCGTCGTGGAGCGGCGGCGCGATGGCCGCGCTGCAGTTCGCCGACGTCCGCGGCCACGCCGTGCTGTGCCCCTCGAACACGTTCATGGCCACGCCGCTGGCGATCCGCGCGGCCGGCGGGCGCCCGGTGTTCGTCGACTGCAACCGCGACGACCTGTGCATGTCGGCCGCCGACTTCGAGGCCAAGCTGCGCCAGCACCGGCCGAAGGCCGCGTTCCTCGTCCACGTCGGCGGCCACATCGCCTTCGAGGTCGAGCGGATCGCGGCGCTGTGCGCCGCGGAGGACGTCTTCCTCGTCGAGGACTGCGCCCACGCCCACGGCGCGCGGTGGCACGGCCGCCGCCCCGGCACCTGGGGCGATGCCGGCGTGTACTCCTTCTACGCGACCAAGACGGTGTCCACGGGCGAGGGCGGCGCGCTCGTCTCCACCCGCGAGGACGTGCTCGAGTTCGCGCGCGCCTACCGCAACTACGGCAAGCCCGCCCACGCCGTCGACGGCCTGAACTTCCGGATGAGCGAGTTCACCGCCGCGCTCGGGCTGGTCCAGACCGAGCGCATGGAGGAGATCGTCGCGCACAAGAACGCCGCCGCGCGCGCACACCTGGACCCCCTGCACCCCGGCCGCCTGCAGCTCCCGGACGGGATGACGTCGGGCCTCTACAAGTACATCGTCTTCGACGAGGTCGAGCGCTCGACCGGGAAGGTCTACGCCGAGCCATGTCACCGAATCATGGGAACGCAGGACCACCTGCCGAACAGCGACTGGGTGGGCGAGCACCACTGGTGCGTTCCGCTCTACTACCGGCCGCCGAGCAGCGGAGGAGAAGCATGAAGGTCCTCGTCACAGGCGGCGCCGGGTTCATCGGCTCGCACGTCGTCGACCAGCTCCGCGAGGCAGGCATGAGCCCGCGGATCTTCGACCTGCGTCCCTCGCCCCACCACAACGGCGACGTCGACCTCGTCGTCGGCGACCTGCTCGACCTCGAGGCGGTCAGCGCCGCGATGGAGGGCTGCGACGCTGTCGTCCACCTCGCCGCCGCGGCCGACGTCGACGACGTCGCGCGCAACCCGGCCGACGCCGAGGCCGTCAACGCGCGCGGGACGCTGCACGTGCTCGAGGCCGCCCGCCGCGCCGGCGTCAGCCGCGTCGTCTACGCGAGCACGATCTGGGTCTACGGCAGCGGCGCGACCGGCACGGTCGACGAGGAGACCCCGGTCGGCCTCCCCGACCACCTCTACACCGCCACCAAGCTGGCGGGCGAGCTCTACTGCCGCTCCTACGCCGAGCTCTACGGGCTGCAGTACACGATCCTGCGCTTCGGGATCCCCTACGGCCCGCGGGCGCGCCCGGCCGGCGTCATCCCGATCTTCGTCCGCAAGGCCCTGGCCGGCGAGCCGCTCACCATCGCCGGCGAGGGGCTGCAGTCGCGACGCTTCGTCTACGTCGAGGACCTCGCCGAGGGCGTCGTGCGCGGCCTGGCGCCGCACGCCAGCGGCCGGACGTACAACCTCGTGGGCGACGAGAGCGTCACCGTGCGCGGCATCGCCGACACCGTCGGCGACCTGCTGGGCAACGTCGAGGTCGTCCACACGCCGGCCCGCACGGCCGACTTCAAGGGCGCCGAGGTCTGCGGCGAGCGCGCCGCGACCGAGCTCGGCTGGCGCCCGGAGACGTCGTTCGCCGACGGCGTGCGCCGCTACGTCGAGTGGCACGTGGCCAACGACGCCAAGCCCGAGCCGGCGCGGCGCCGGCGCCCGGCCCTGGGGCTGGCGCCCCAGCTCGTCTCGATCATGCTCACCGCGCTGGTCGTGCTCGCCGTGGCCGGCACGCTGGCCGCCTATCTCGCCGCCGTACGCGCGGTGGGCCTCACCGCCGACGAGGAGCACACGGTCGGCGTCCTGAGCCTGGTGTTCCTCGCCGCCTACCTCGCGCGCGAGGCCGGTGTGCGCTCGCGGCCGCTGGCCGCGTTCAGCGGCTGGGCGGCGGCCGCCGCCGGCACGGTGACCGTCCTGATGCCCGAGTTCCGCGAGGTCGTCGGCCTCGGGGCGCCGTTCCCGCCGCTGTGGCTGCTGAGCCTCGCCGGCGGGGCGTTGGGCATCGGCCTGGCCGACGCCGGCCTGCGCCTGCGGCGCACCGGCGAGGCGCGCCTGGCCTCCGACGGGCAGGCCTAGTCAGACGCGGACGGTCGGCAGGCCCGCGTCCTCGATCGCCTCGAGGACGCGCGGCAGCGCCGCGGCCGTGCGCCGCCACGAGTCGGAGCTGCTGTAGGTGTCGGCGTCGTGCAGGAGCACGACGTCGCCGGCGCGCAGGCCGCGGGTCGCCCGCGCGGCGATCGCCTCCGGCGTCGTCCAGCCGCGCCAGTCGCAGCCCCAGCGCGACCACAGCAGCGCCCGCCACCCGCGCCGGCGCACGAGCGCCAGACCGGGCGCGCTGAACACGCCGTAGGGCGGGCGGTAGACGTCCGGGGCGCGCCCGGTGACCTCGCCCACGGCGTCGGCCACGCGCGCGTAGTCGTCCTCCAGCGCCCGCGGCGTGAGCCGGAGCTGGCAGCGGTGGCGCTGGCCGTGCAGCGCCAGCCCGTGGCCGGCGGCGACGATCTCGCGGGCCAGCGCCGGCGCGCGCGCCATCTGCTCGCCCACGAGGAAGAACGTGGCGGTCGCGCCGGCCGCCGCCAGCGCCGTCAGGACGGCGGGCGTGCCCTGCGGATGCGGCCCGTCGTCGAACGTCAGCGCCACGCCGTCGGCGCCGGGCAGGCGCCGGGCGATGCCCAGCGCGTCGGCGAGCGCCGGCACGTGGGGCGCCGCCGCGGGCGCGGCCCAGGCCGTCGCGGCCGCGCCA
>JAXDHQ010000249.1:0-9689 GCA_034664395.1 Solirubrobacteraceae bacterium
GTTCGAGCACGTCTACCTCGGCGCGGCGGCGCGGCGCGAGCACGCCAAGATCGAGCGGGTGCTGCGGACGCTGTTCGACGTCTACGTGGCCGAGCCGGAGCGCATCCCCGACGGTCGCGGCGCCGCCGACGCCGACCTCGCCCAGCGCGTGACCGACTGGCTGGCGGGCATGACCGACCGCTACTGCATCCGCGCGTTCGAGGCGCTCTCGGTGCCCGAGGCCTTCGCGCTGTGAGGCCGCGCGCGGCGCGGAGCTAGATTCTCGGACGTGGCTCGCTACACCGACGACTCCCGCGAGCGCGTCCGCGACGCCGTGGACATGGTCGACCTGGTCGGCACGCGCGTCGAGCTGCGCCGGGCCGGGGTCAACCGCTTCGAGGGCCTGTGCCCGTTCCACGACGAGCGCACGCCGTCGTTCGGCATCAACCCGGCGGAGAAGGTCTTCTACTGCTTCGGGTGCAGCGAGGGCGGCGACGCGTTCAAGTTCGTCCAGCTCACCGAGGGCGTCGACTTCAAGGGCTCGCTGGAGCTCCTGGCCGACCGCTACGGCGTGACGCTGGAGGTCGTGGAGGAGGATGCCGCGTCGGCCGAGCGGCGCCGCTCGCGCGAGCGGCTGCTCGAGCTGCTCGAGCGCACGGCCGCGTTCTACGTGCGCTACCTGTGGGACTCCACCGAGGCGGCGGGCGCGCGCGAGTACCTGGCCGGGCGCGGGCTGGAGGAGGGGGCCCTGCGCGAGTTCCGCGTCGGCTACGCGCCGAGCGCGTGGGACAAGGTGCTGATCGCGTCCCGGCGCGCCGGGTTCTCCGATCGCGAGCTCGTCGAGTCCGGGCTCGCCACGCGGGCCAAGGGCGAAGGACGCACCTACGACCGCTTCCGCCGGCGGATCATGTTCCCGCTGTGCGACACGCGCGGGCGTGTGCTCGGCTTCGGCGCTCGCGCGATGGGCGCCGACCAGAAGCCGAAGTACGTCAACTCGTCCGACAACGCCGTCTACCACAAGGGCCGGCACCTGTTCGGGGCCGACATCGCCAGGGCGCCGGCGGCGAAGCTCGGCGTCGCGATCGTGGCCGAGGGCTACACCGACGTCATCGCGATGCACCAGGCGGGCCTGCGCCACACCGTCGGGCTCATGGGCACGGCGCTGACCGAGGAGCAGGTAGGCGAGCTCGCCCGGCTGGCGCCGACCGTGCTGCTCGCGCTCGACGCCGACGCCGCCGGCCAGGAGGCGATGCTGCGCGGCGCGCACGTGGCGGCGCGGCGCAACCTCTCGCTGCGCGTGGTCGCGTTGCCGCCGGGCAGCGATCCCGCCGACCTCGTCCGCGACGAGGGCGCCCGCGCCATGGCCGCCCGCGTCGACGCGTCGGTGCCGTTCGAGCGCTTCCAGGTCGAGCAGGCGCTCGGCGCCGCGGACCTGGAGAGCGCCGAGGGCAAGGACACGGTGATCGCGGCGCTGCGGCCGGTGTTCGCCCTGATCCCGCCCAGCGCGATGCGCGAGGAGCTGGTCGGGCTGGTGGCCGATCGCACCGCGCTGGCGCCGGCGCTGGCTGCCTCGTGGCTGGCGCAGGGCGCCTCGGGACCGGGGTCCGTGCCGGGCGCCGGGGCGCGGGAGCAGCCCGAGAACGGCGCGCCGCGCCGCCCCGCCGCGCCGCCGGCCGCGCTCGACGCCGCCGGCCGCGCCGAGCGCTCGTTCCTGGCCCAGTGCCTGGCCGCGCCCGCGATCGGCCTCGAGGCGCTGCGCGCCATGGACTTCGACGCCGTCTTCACCAGCGACCTGACGCGGCGGGCCGCCGCGCACCTTCGCGCGCGCCTCAGCGGCGCCGGCGCCGAGCTGCCGGCCGACGACGACGAGCTGGCCGCGCTGGTGGCCGAGCTCGTGGTGCGCTCGGGCCAGATGTCCGCCTCGGAGTCCGCCATGGAGGGCGAGCGCCTGCGCCTGGACCTCTTCGCCCTCGAGCGCGAGATCGCCGCGGCCCGCACCGCCGGTACGACCTACCACGAGCTCGTCGTGCGCCGCCAGGACCTGCGCCGGCGGGTCAACGAGGCCCAGGGCCGGTCGCTCGAGGAGACCCAGGCGCGGGAGTGAGACGCGAAACGGCGCCCATGGGCGCCGTTCCGGAGTGTCGCTAGGTCGCGACCAGCTCGGGGACGGGCGCGATCTCGCGCTCCGGCTCCGCGTCGTGGTCCGCGACGCGTTCGACGATGCCGATGAGAAGCTCCTCGTCGAGGACCGCGAGGATGCGCTTGAGAACCGGCAGGGTTGGAAGGTGGTCGCCCTTCTCGACGCGGGAGATGTAGGAGTGCGAAGTGTCGGCGCGCTCGGCGACCTCCTGCTGGGTCAGCTCCAGCTCGAAGCGTCGCTCTCGGATGTGGGCGGCGATCCAGTTCTTCTTGCGCAGCTCGCGGATCGCCGCGTACTCACCCCTGGCCTCTCGGTAGTCCTGACTGCGGGCCGCACGGGTGGCCGCGCCCTCAGCAGCACTGCGGCCGACGGCGTTCGAGATCTTGGCCTGTGCGGTCTTGGTCGCCATGGGAGACAATTTATCAATTTCGATAAGGTCGTCAACTTCCTTTTCGGCTCGAGCCAGGCGCATCTTTACCGGCCGCGCGAGGTTTGGCTCTCGGATCGGCATCCATGCGCTTCTTGAAATCGGCCATCCGTTCCTTCGCCCTGTTCGCGGCGGCGTCCGGAATGGTGCCGGTGTTCTTCTCGATGGCGTGCAGCAGAACCAGGAGATTGTGGGAGCGCTGGTACAGCAGTCGGTAGCGGGTGCTGGCGAACCGCACGCGCAACTCCCGGAGCTCGCCTGCGATCTGCGAGGAATGGGGAAACTCTGGCGGAGGAGCGCCAGGGGCCTTGCCGTTGAGATGCTCCTCGATCGCGTCATCGATCTTGGCCGCCGCCTTCGCCGGTAGGCCGTTGAGGAATGCATCCACCGGTTCGAGGCCCTTGCCGTCGCGGTAGTAGACCGCCTGAGTGCGCGTCATCCGGCGGCCCTGGTCCGATCGTGATGTGGTCTACGAGCTAGCGTCGAGCACGTCGTCGTCGGCCGGTCGATGATCTGGTGCAGTGTGCCAGGGACGGCGGCGAGTCCGTCCTCGTCGGCGTCCGTCGAGCGCGCGAGGAGTCGTGGTTGTCGCGGCGCTCCGCTGCCGATCCAACGGTTGTCGGGAAGCCACACGACGCGAAACGGCGCCCATGGGCGCCGTTCACGAGAGCTCGGGGGGTGGGACTCGAACCCACAACGACTCGGTTAACAGCCGAGCATTCTGCCGATTGAATTACCCCCGATCGGGCGGTCCGTCTGCCGGTTCATCGGCAGGGGACGTGCGGATCTTAGCGAGTCCAGCGTCCATCTCCGACCTGCGATCCTCGCCCCATGCGAGAGACCGCGGCGGACCTGCAGCGACTGCAGGCGCTGCTCGACGAGAGCGTCGCGCGCGCCAGCCCGTTCCTGCGCAGCTCGTTCCAGATGCCGGAGCACTCGCTGTCCGCCGAGCGGCTCGTCGCGCGTCTGGAGGGCTCGCTGACGGTCGCGCTGGCGACGGTCACCGCCGGCGGCGAGCCGCGCGCGGCGCCCATCGCCGCCCTGTTCCTGCGGGGCGCGTTCCACGTGCCGACCGTCGCGGAGTCGGCGCGGGCGCGGCACGTCGCGCAGCGGCCCGGCGTCAGCCTGACGTACTTCGAGGGCACCGATCTCGCCGTCATCGCGCACGGGCATGCGGCGATCCTCGACGCCGGCCATCCCGACTTCGCCGAGCTCGACGCCGCCCAGGTCGCGTGCGGGAACCAGAGCGTGGGCGATTGGCAGGGCGAGGGCGTCTACCTGCGCGTCGAGGCCGCGAGCCTGTTCACCTTCGCCCGGAATCCCTGACCGGCCCGGCCGCCGCTAGCCGTACGCCGGCGTCGTCGCCACGATCCGGCACGTCGCCGTGAGCGGCGTGGCCTGCGGCTCGCGGCAGGCGCGGAACGGCGAGCGGTCGCGCAGGACATACGTGACGCCCTCGCCGCGGGCCTGCCAGAGGTCGGTGTCGCCGATCGGCGCGGTCGCGGCGCCGCTGGTCGAGTAGCGGACGCGGACGAGGCCCGAGCGGCCGCGGCAGCCGCCGGGATCGCCCTGGCAGAAGCGGCCGTAGTAGAGCTGGCCGCCCTCGAAGGCGGGCGCGTCGCGGGCGATCGTCGTCAGGCCGCCGCCGGCGAAGCGGTCGACGTAGGTGACGTCCCTGCTGGTCGTGTCGACCAGGCGCAGGTCCGACGCGGGCCCCAGGTACCGCCCCCTGAACGTCCACGCGACGGCGAGGCGGCGACCGTAGAGGTCGAGGGCGGTTGCCCGGCCGTGGTCGTGCGGGCCGCCGGGCAGCCGCCGCGACGGCTCCGACCCCGTGCGCGAGCGGGCGTAGACGATCGGCAGCGCCCGGTCGGGGTAGCGGCGCACGAACGCGATGCCGTCCTTCCAGACGGTCGGCAGCGTCTCGTCGGCGCGCGGCGACGACGCGTTGGCCACCTTCGTCTCGCGACCGGTGGTGACGTCGAGCTGGTAGAGGTCGCAGCCGCGGCCGAGGCTGTAGTCGGGCGGCCCCTCGGCGTCGACCGGGTCGTACGCCGGCTCGATCTCGCAGCGCGAGTACACCGCGAGGAAGTGGCCGCCGGGGCCCGGGCCGAGGTCGGCGTCGAACGGGACGCTGCGCTCGGCGACGGGCAGGGCGTGGGGCGGGCTGAGCGCCTCGGTGTAGAAGAGCCAGAAGCTCCCGGTCTCGGGATCGCGCTGGCTCCACAGCAGCCCGGAGCCGTAGGCCGACAGGCGCGTCGGCGTGTCGACGGTGGCGACGACCTGGTCGGCGGCGTCGGCGGCGGCCGGTGCAGCGAGCGCGGCGGCGGCGAGCAGGAGGGCCAGGGAGCGCATGTCGGGACGCTATCCGGACGCGGGGCCGGCGTCGGACTCACCAAGGTGGCGCTGCGCGCCACCCGCTCCGCGTGTCGCGAACGACTCGACGAGGTCGGCCGCCCGCGCGGGACCGTCGTGCTGCGCCGCCCACGCGGCGAGCTCGCGGGCGCGCTTGCGCAGCCGCGGCTCGGCCAGCGCGCGCCGCACCGCCAGGCGCACCGGCGCCGGACGGCACAGCCGCCGTGGCACGCGCACCCCGACCCCGGCCCAGTCGATGCGCGCGGCGTTCTCGTTCATGTCGCCCGCGGCGGGGACGACGACCACCGTGCAGCCGGCGGCCAGGGCGAGCGCGACCGTCCCGTGCCCGCCGTGGCAGACGACGACGTCGCAGTGGGGCATCGTCCGCGAGTAGGAGACCCACTCGACCAGCCGCGCGTTGGCCGGCACGTCCCCCGGCGCGGGCACGGCCTGGCGGTTCGTGCTCGCGAGCACGCGGACCGGCAGGTCGGCGAGCCCTGCCAGCGTGGCGCGCAGGAGCGTCCGCTCGGGATCCTGCGAGGTCGACGGCGCGACCAGGACGAGCGGGTCGTCGCCGGGCGGGAGCTCAGCCTCGCCGGCCGGCGGCTCCCACAGCAGCGGGCCCACCACGTGCGTCGCCGGCGGCGGCGCCGCCCGCGGGTACTCGAGCTGGGGGAACGTCGCCACGAGCGCCAGCTCGTGCGAGATCCCGCCGTGCACCCGCGCCAGCGGACCGAGCCCGAGCCGCCGGCGGGTCTCGTTGAGCTCGCGGCGCCCGAGCTGCAGGCCGGCGTCGGTCACGCGCGCCACGGCCTCCCACAGGCGCCGGCCGGCTCCCGTCCGCGGCAGCCGCGCGCCGAGCGAGTAGGGCGGCCACGTGCGCTCGGTGCGCGGGTCGAGGTGGGGGATGACCGTCGCCACCGGCACGCCCTCGAGCTCGCCGGCGAGCGCCGGCGCCAGCGTGAGGATGTCGGCCACGACCGCGTGCGGCCGCAGCTCGGCGACCAGCGGGCGCGTCTGGCCGGTGGCGCGGACGACCGCCTCGTAGGGCTTCAGCGGCCGCTGCAGGGTGGGGAAGACGTGGTACTCGGGCGCCGCCTCGAAGCGCATGCCCGCGGCGCGCACGTCGGACTCCCAGCGGCGCCACGTCTGCAGCGCGACCTCGTGCCCGCGGCGCGCGAGCTCGGCGCCGAGGGCGATCATCGGGAACGCGTGGCCGGGGTCGCCGAAGGCGCCCAGCAGGAGCCGCAGGCGCGGCTCAGGCGTCGGCAAGCTCGGCCACGAGCCGGAGCTGCTCGAGCCGGCCCTGCTTGTCGCCCGCCGTGGGCGTGACGCCGAGCGTCCCGACCCCGGCGTCGCGGAAGACGGCCAGGCGCTCGCGCACGCGGTCGGCCGGCCCGCACAGCGAGACGAGGTCGATGAGCTCGTCGGGGAGCGCGGCCATCGCCTCGACGCGCTTGCCCTCCAGGTAGAGGTCCTGGACCTCGCGCGCGGCGTCCTCGAAGCCGTAGCGCTGCACGAGCTGGTTGTAGAAGTTGCGGTCGCGCGAGCCCATCCCGCCGACGTACAGCGCGATGAACGGGCGCATCGTGTCGCGCGCGGCCTGCAGGTCGTCGGTGATGTAGACGTTGACCGTCGGCGCGATGTCGAAGCCGTTCAGCGAGCGGCCGGCGCGCGCCGCGCCCTCCTCGAGCAGCGGGCGGAACTCGGCCACGTGCTCGGGGGAGAACAGCGTCGGGATCCAGCCGTCGGCGATCTCGCCCGCGAGCCGCGTGTTGTTGGGGCCGATCGCCGCCAGGTAGATCGGGATGCGGTCCTGGACGGGGGCGATCGTCAGCTTCAGCGCCTTGCCGGGGCCGTCGGGCAGCGGCAGGTCGAGCGTCTCGCCATGGAACTCCAGGCGCTCGCGCGCCAGCGCCTTGCGCACCACCGCGACGTACTCGCGCGTGCGCTGGATCTGCTGGCCGAAGCGCTGGCCGTGCCAGCCCTCGGCGACCTGCGGGCCCGACGAGCCGATGCCGAGGAGCATGCGACCGCCGGAGAGCTGGTCGAGCGTGGCCGCGGTCATCGCGGTCATTGCCGGCGAGCGCGCGGGCATCTGGAAGATCGCCGAGCCGATGCGGATCCGCGACGTCTGTCCGGCGATCCAGCCGAGGACCGTCGCCGCGTCGGAGCCGTAGGCCTCAGCGGTCCAGACGCTGTCGTAGCCCAGTCGCTCGGCTTCCTGGACGATCGCGAGCTGGTCCTCGGAGGTGAGGCCCAGGCCCCAGTATCCGATGTGCACGCCGAGCTTCACTTGCGATCGTCCTTTCGCTGGACCGGAAAGCGGCTGTTCAACGCGCGGGCGAAGGCGTACCCTGCGCGGAGGGCAAGCCTATGGGACGCGCGCGCACGCCGATCGAAGACCTCCGACTCGCCATCGACTGCCTGCCGCTGCGCACGCGCGAGGCGATGCTGGCCGGCGTCCGCTCCAACGAGATCATCGTCGGCGCGTACTCCGACCGGGCCGGCGGCGTGTGCCCGATGCTGGCCGCCCACCGCTGCGGCGGACGCACGAGCTTCATCTCCTTCGCCCGCGCCTGGGACGCCTTCGCCGGCGCCAGGCGCGCCCGCCGCGCCACCGAGCGCGAGATGCGCGTGCTCGCGGACCACCTGGAGGCCTCGATCGTCGCCGAGCGCGGCCGCGAGGACCTGGCCGGCGCGATCGCCGACCACCAGGCGCTCGTGCGCGACCGCAAGGCCCAGGAGGCGGCGCGGCTCGGACTGGGCTGGATGCGCCGCCGGCCCGAGCGCGAGCTCGTCTAGATCTCAGCGCCCGCCCGCAGGAACTGCACCTCGGGGACGACGCAGCCCGGGGACATCTTCAGCAGCAGGCGCACGGTCTCGGCGATGTCGGAGACCTGGATCATCTCCTCGGGCTTGATCTGCCCCTTGACGAAGTCGGTCATCGGCGTGTCGACGAACGCGGGGCACAGCGCGGTCGACTTGACGCCGTGGGGGCCGAGCTCCTTGTGCATCGCCTGCGTGAAGGCGACGATCGCCGCCTTGGTCGCGCTGTAGACCGACAGCCACGGCTGGCCGCTCTTGGCCGAGATCGAGGACGTGTTGACCACGAGCGCGCACCGGTGCTCGGCGCCGGCGGCCCGCAGCATCTCGGCGCACTCGCGGTAGAACAGCAGGGGCGAGCGCAGGTTGGTCGCGAGCTGGAGGTCGACCTTCTTCGTCGTCAGCTCGCCGACGTTCTCGCCCATGCCCACACCGGCGTTGTTGACGAGGACGTCGAGGCGCCCGTAGCGCTCGCGGTGCGAGCGCACGACCTCCCGGATCGCGGCCTCGTCGCCGAGGTCGCCCGCGACGACGTTGACCTCGTGGCCGGCGTCGCGCAGCTCCTGCGCGGCCGCCTCGAGCTTCTCCGGTCGCCGCGCCGCCACGGTGAGGGCGTGGCCCTCCTCGCCGAGGACGTGCGCGATCGCGAGTCCGATCCCGCTCGATGCGCCCGTCACGATCGCTGCTCGATCCGCCATGCGTGTCCTCTCGTGGCTTCCCTCTGGGTACGGCGCGGGATTCCATCAGTTGTGCCTACACTCGGGCCGCGTGCGCCGAACCGTCCCTCTCGTCCTCGTGGTGCTGGTCGCCGCCTCCGTCGCGGCCTGCGGCTCGTCCAACAGCGTCCAGCCGCCGCCTCCGCAGCCCGAGCCGTCGGGCAAGCCGGCCGACTTCCCCGACGCCACGGGCCGCTCGATGGACGACCTGCTCAAGATGGCCGACGGCCAGGGCCCGATCCTCGCCCCGAGCGTGTCGATGCTCAAGCGCGGCGCCAACCGCTACGGCTTCGCGCTGTTCGACAGCGCCCGCAAGCAGATCACCGGGGCGCAGGTCGCGATCTACACCGCGCGCGGCGACGGCACCGGCCTGCGCGGCCCGTACGTCGCACGCTCGGAGTCGCTGCAGGTGCGCCCGCAGTTCCAGAGCCAGACGACCGCCTCGGACCCCAACGCGGCCAAGTCGGTGTACGTCGCCGACGTCCCGTTCCGCCATGACGGCAAGCAGGCCGTGATCGGCATCGCCAAGCTCGACGGGCGCCTGCTGGTCACCAGTCCCGCCCCGGTCGAGGTCGGCGGGGAGGCCGCGGACGGGCCGCCGTGGCCGGGCCAGCGGGCGATCAAGGTCCACACGCAGACGGTGACCGACGTCGGCGGCAACGCGGCAGCGCTCGACACCCGGCGCCCGCCGGCGACCGACCTGCTCAAGCAGGACCTCGCCGCCGTGCTCGGCAAGCGTCCCGTGGTCATCACCTTCGCCACGCCGCTGCTGTGCCAGAGCCGGGTCTGCGGGCCGACGGTCGACGTCGTCGAGCAGGTGAAGGCGACCGCGCCCCGCGACGTCGCCTTCATCCACCAGGAGATCTACGAGGACAACCAGATCGACAAGGGCGTGCGACCGCAGGTCGCGGCCTGGCGGCTGCGCAGCGAGCCGTGGACCTTCGTGATCGACCGGCGCGGGCGCATCTCGACGCGCTTCGAAGGCGCCTTCTCGGTCGGTGAGCTCGAGCGGGCGGTGGCCAAGGTCGCCGGAGGCGGGCGCGCCGCCTAGGTGCGCCTGGCACGCCGGCGCCGGCGGCGTTAGGGTCGCGCCCGATGTTGGCCTGCGCCACGTGCGGGAGCCGCTGGGACGAGCAGGCGCTCTCGGCCGCGACGTTCGTCACCCCGGAGTGCCCCCTGTGCGGCGGAGAGCTCCAAGAGCTCGGCGCCGACCCACCGGACGACACCGCGCCCGTGCATGCGGACG
>JAXDHQ010000250.1:0-5597 GCA_034664395.1 Solirubrobacteraceae bacterium
GCTCACCGCCAACGACCCCGACGCGATCTTCCTGGCCAACGGCCCCGGCGACCCGGCCGCGCTGGACTACGTCGTCGCGACGGTCCGCGAGCTGGTCGGCACCCGCCCGGTGTGGGGCATCTGCCTGGGCCACCAGCTCCTGTGCCAGGCCGTCGGCCTGGACACCTACAAGCTGCCGTTCGGCCACCGCGGCGCCAACCACCCGGTCAAGGACCTGCGCACGGGGAAGATCGAGATCACCTCGCAGAACCACGGCTTCGCGGTCCGCGCGCCGGACGGCGGCGGGCGGGTCGAGGCCGACGAGCCGGTGCGCTGGAGCACCGACTTCGGCGAGGCGGCGCTCACCCACGTCAACCTCTACGACCGCACGGTCGAGGGCCTCGAGCTGCTGGAGGTCAACACCGCGACCGTCCAGTACCACCCCGAGGCGGGGCCGGGGCCCAACGACGCGCTGTACCAGTTCGACCGCTTCCTGGAGGCCGTCCGTGCCTAGGCGCGACGACCTCCACAAGATCCTGATCCTCGGCAGCGGCCCGATCGTCATCGGCCAGGCCGCCGAGTTCGACTACTCCGGCGTGCAGGCGTGCAAGGTCCTCAAGGAGGAGGGCTACGAGGTCGTCCTGGTCAACTCGAACCCGGCGACGATCATGACCGACCCCGAGTTCGCCGACGCGACGTACATCGAGCCGCTGCTGCCCGGTCCGGTGGCCCAGGTCATCGAGCGCGAGCGCCCCGACGCGCTGCTGCCCACGCTGGGCGGCCAGACCGCGCTCAACCTGGCCAAGGCGCTGCACGAGGACGGCACGCTCGAGCGCTTCGGCGTCGAGCTCATCGGCGCCGACTACGACGCCATCGCCCGCGCCGAGGACCGCGACCTCTTCCGCCGCGCGATGGACGAGGCGGGCCTGAGGATGCCGCGCAGCGCGATCGCGACCACCGTCGACGAGGCCCGCGACGCGCTCGGTGACATCGGCCTGCCGTGCGTCATCCGGCCCGCGTTCACCCTGGGCGGGCGCGGCGGCGGCATCGCCCGCACCGGCGAGGAGTACGAGCGCATCGTGGCCGGCGGCCTGGCCGCGTCGCCGATCGGGCAGGTGCTGCTCGACCAGTCGGTGCTGGGCTGGGGCGAGTTCGAGCTCGAGGTCATGCGCGACCACAACGACAACGTCGTGATCGTGTGCTCGATCGAGAACATCGACCCCATGGGGGTCCACACCGGCGACTCGGTCACCGTGGCGCCCCAGCAGACGCTCCCGGACCGGCTCTACCAGCGCCTGCGCGACCAGGCGATCGCGGTCATCCGCGCCGTCGGCGTCGAGACCGGCGGCTCCAACGTCCAGTTCGCGGTCGACCCGGCGACCGAGCAGATCCTCGTCATCGAGATGAACCCGCGCGTGTCGCGCTCGAGCGCGCTGGCGTCCAAGGCGACGGGCTTCCCGATCGCCAAGATCGCCGCCCGCCTGGCCGTCGGCTACGCGCTGGACGAGATCGCCAACGACATCACCCGGGTCACGCCGGCGAGCTTCGAGCCGACGATCGACTACGTCGTGGTCAAGTGGCCGCGGTTCGCGTTCGAGAAGTTCCCGGGCGTCGCCTCCGACCTCACGACCCACATGAAGTCGGTGGGGGAGGCGATGGCGATCGGGCGGACCTTCCAGCAGGCGTTCGCTAAGGCGATGCGCAGCCGCGAGCTCGACACCCGGGCGCGCCTGGACGGCGTCGACGTCGCGACGCTCCTGGAGATGCTCGAGCGGCCGGCCTCCGACCGCTACGAGGTCCTGCTCGAGGCGCTGCGCAAGGGGGCGACGCTGCAGGACGTCCGCTCGCGCACGTCGATCGACCCCTGGTTCCTGGAGGAGCTGCGCGAGCTCGCGCTCGATCCCGACGCCCCGTTCGCCGGCGAGCGCTCGTTCAAGTCGGTCGACACCTGCGCCGCCGAGTTCCCCGCCCAGACGCCGTACTACTACTCGGCCTGGGAGCGCCGCGCCGAGCACGAGGTCGTGCGCGGCGAGCGCCCCAGCGTCCTCATCCTCGGCTCGGGCCCCAACCGCATCGGCCAGGGCATCGAGTTCGACTACTGCTGCGTGCACGCCGCGATGACCGTGCGCGAGTCCGGCCGCGACGCGGTGATGGTCAACTGCAACCCCGAGACGGTCTCGACCGACTACGACACCTCCGACCGCCTGTACTTCGAGCCGCTGACCCTCGAGGACGTGCTGGGCGTGGTCGAGATCGAGCAGCCCGAGGGCGTGATCGTCCAGTTCGGCGGGCAGACGCCGCTGAAGCTCGCCGAGGGCCTGGCCGCCGCCGGCGTCCCGGTGCTGGGCACGAGCGTCGAGGCGATCGACGCGGCCGAGGACCGCGGTCGCTTCGGCGATCTGCTCGCTCGCCTGGGCTACCAGGCGCCGCCCTACGCCACCGCGAGCTCGGTGGCGGAGGCGCTCGACGAGTCCGAGCGGGTCGGCTTCCCGCTGCTGGTGCGGCCCAGCTACGTGCTCGGCGGACGCGCGATGGAGATCGTGTACTCGCGCGACGGGCTCGCCGACTACCTGCGCCGCCATGCCCGCGAGGACCGGGCGATCTTCCTCGACCGCTTCCTGGAGAACGCGATCGAGGTCGACGTCGACGCGCTGTGCGACGGCGACGACGTGTGGGTCGGCGGGATCATGCAGCACGTCGAGGTGGCCGGGATCCACTCCGGCGACTCGGCCTGCGTGCTGCCGCCGCACTCGCTCGGCCACGAGATGCTCGACGAGATCCGCGCCGCCACGCGCGGCATCGCGCTCGGGCTCGGGGTGGTGGGGCTGATCAACGTGCAGTACGCCATCCACGACGGAGCGCTGTACGTGATCGAGGCCAACCCGCGCGCGTCGCGGACGGTGCCGTTCGTCTCCAAGGCGATCGGCGTGCCGCTGGCCAAGATGGCGTGCCGGATCATGCTCGGCGAGCGCCTGGCCGACCTCGACCTGCCGGTCGAGCCGATGGCCGCCGGTCACGTGTCGGTCAAGGAGGCGGTGCTCCCGTTCGACCGCTTCGAGGGATCCGACGTCGTGCTCGGCCCGGAGATGCGGTCCACCGGCGAGGTGATGGGCATCGCCCGCGACTTCCCGACCGCGTTCGCCAAGGCGCAGGCGGCGGCCGGCGCCCCGCTGCCGGCGTCGGGAACCGCGTTCGTGACCGTGACCGACTCCGACAAGCCGGGTGCGGTGGCGATCGCCCAGACGCTGTACGACCTCGGCTTCCGGATCGTCGCCACGCGCGGCACCAAGGAGGCGATCGAGCGCATGGGCATCCCGGCCACGGCGCTGAAGAAGATCGGCGAGGGCTCGCCCAACGTCGTGGACTGGATCGAGAACGGCGACGTCGACCTGGTGGTCAACACGCCCACCGGCTCGGGCGCGCGCACCGACGGCTGGGAGATCCGGCGCGCCGCGGTCGCCCGCGGGGTCCCGTGCCTGACGACGCTCTCCGGCGGCCTGGCCGCCGCGCGCGCGATCGCCGCCGCGCGCCAGGGCGAGGCCGAGGTGCTGTCGCTGCAGGAGGTCCACGGCGCGCGCGTCGCCGCGGAGGCCAAGGAATGACCGCCGAGCCGCGGACCCCGGCTCCGTTCGGCCGGCGCACGCTGACGCTGAGCGGGCGCCGCGAGGTCGGCGCCTACGTGATCCTCGCCGCCGACGACCCGGGCGGGCCGGCGCCGCGGGCCGGGCAGTTCTACATGCTCGCCGCCGCGCGGCGGTGGGGTGGAGGGATCGACGAGCGCCCGTTCCTGCCGCGGGCGTTCAGCGTCATGCGCGCTCGCGAGAGCACCTTGGAGTTCATGCTCGAGGCGGTCGGCCCCGGCACCGAGCGCCTGGCCGAGCTCGACGCGGGCGACGGCCTGCACGTCACCGGGCCGCTGGGCATCGGCTTCGAGGAGCCCGGCGACGGCCGCCGGGCGCTGCTCTGCGGCGGCGGCGTCGGGACGGCCCCGCTGGCCATCTGGCAGGACGCGCTGCTGGCCGCCGGCCGTCCCGCGCCGGCGCTGCTCGGCTTCCGCGACGCCGCCCACGCCCCCGGCGCGACGCTGCTGCACAACGCCCGCGTGGCGACCGACGACGGGTCCCACGGTCACCACGGACCGGTCACCGACCTGCTGAGCGCCGAGCTCGACGACGACCCGCACGCCGTCGTCTACGCCTGCGGCCCGCCGGGCATGCTCGAGGCGGTGCGGGCGCTGTGCGCGGCGCGCTCGGTCCCGAGCCGCCTGGCCCTGGAGTCCGGGATGGCCTGCGGCTTCGGCGCCTGCTTCGGCTGCGTCGTCGGGCTGCGCGCCGGCGGCTACGTGCGCCTGTGCGTCGACGGCCCCGTCCTCGACGGCGACCTGCTTGCGGAGGTGCCGGCGTGACCGTCTCCTTCTGCGGCCTGCAGCTCCGCCACCCGGTCGTCAACGGCTCGGGCACGTTCGACGCGATCGCCGCCCGGCGCGTCTTCGGCGACGCGCTGCTGGAGCGCTTCCCGTTCGCCGCCTTCGTCTCCAAGACGATCACGGTCGAGCCCCGCGACGGCAACCCGCCGCCGCGCCTGTACGAGACGGCCGCGGGGATGATCAACTCGATCGGCCTGCCCAACAAGGGGCTGCGCGGCTACCTCGAGCAGGACCTCCCCGAGCTGGCGCGGCTGCCGGTGCCGCTCGTCACCAACGTCATGGGCGCGACCGCCGACGAGCTGTGCGTCCTCGTCGAGGCGCTCGACGACCGCGACGAGGTCGACGCGCTCGAGCTCAACGTCTCGTGCCCCAACGTCCGCACCGGCCTGGACATCGGCGCCGACCCGGCCGAGCTGTCCGCCGTGCTCGCCGAGGTCCGACCGCGGACGCGCAAGCCGCTGATCGTCAAGCTGACCCCCAACACGGCCGACGTCGCGCTGGTCGCGCAGGCGGCCCAGGAGGCCGGCGCCGACGCGGTGTCGCTGATCAACACGCTGCGCGCCTACGCACCGCATCCGCGCCGTCCGGGCACGCCCTGGCTGGGCGCCGGGACCGGCGGCCTCTCGGGTCCGGCGATCCGTGCGGTGGCCCTTTCCCAGGTCCGGGCGGTCGCGCAGCGCGTCAGCATCCCGGTGGTCGGCATGGGCGGCGTCCAGACCGGCGCGCACGCCGCGCAGCTCCTCGAGGCGGGCGCCACGCTCGTGGCGGTGGGCACCGAGAGCTTCCGCGATGCCGCGGCGGGAACACGGATCTCACGCGAGCTTGACGATTTGTTCGCAAAGAGCGGGGAAATCGTCAAGTGAACGTCACCGGCCAGTCACGGCACGCCTAGGAAAGCCCTGCAAAATCCGCCAAAACCATCAAGCAGGCTGGATGAGCCTCGATCTCAGGTCGAGGTCGAGGCGAATTCGGCCGGTTGAGCTTGCCTGCGAGGCCTCGCTGTGTAGACTCGCCCACCGATGCCGCCGGCCAGTCATACCGTTCCCAAGCACTCGGCGGCACCCGAGCGATCGCTCCTCCAGCGCATGGATGCGCTCCAGCGCGCGAACGATATTCGTACGCGCCGGGCGCAGTTGAAGAAGGATCTCAAGGCGGGCCGGGTGTCGATTCACAAGCTCCTGCTGGAGCCTCC
>JAXDHQ010000251.1:0-9367 GCA_034664395.1 Solirubrobacteraceae bacterium
CGGGCCGACGGCCACGCCCGCCTCGTCGTCGCCAGCGGCGGGCACCCGCCGCCGCTGGTGCTGCGCGCCGACGGGCGCGCGCAGGTGCTCGCCTGCGCGGGGACGCTGCTCGGCGTCGAGCCCGACGCGCGCAGCGCCGATCAGGAGACGGTGCTGGCGCCGGGCGACACCGTGGTGCTCTACACCGACGGCGTCACCGAGGCGCGCCGCGACCGTCCGCTCGCGCCCGAGGGCCTGGCCGAGGCGCTCGCCGACACCGCGCCGCGCGGCGCCCCCGCCGTGGCGCGCCAGGTCGTCCGCCTGGCCGAGGCCCGGGCCGAGGGTCCGCTGCGCGACGACCTCGCGGTGCTGGTCGTGGCGATCGAGGAGAGCTAGTCCGCCGACCCGGGGCTCGGCAGCTCCGCGCCGCCGTCGCGCAGCCGGGTGCGGCACACGTCGACGGCGACGGCGAACAGCCACGGGCGCAGGCGCAGCGGCTGCAGGCCCTCGCGCAGCGACGCGCAGGCGTCGACGAGCGTCCGGCCGGCGGCCCAGTCGCCCTGGTCGGGGGAGAGGACGCGGCCGCAGTAGCTCGCCAGCGGACCGCGGTAGCGGGCGGCGAGCGCCTCCTCCGCCTCCCGGGAGCCGGCGGCCACCAGCGCGGCGAGCTGCTCGTCGGACTGACGCTGGAGCGTGCGGGTGGGCCGGGAGGGGCCGGGGATGATGGTGTCGAAGCCCATGACGAAGAACGACCACGGCGCGGTGGCCGAGGTCTCGACGACCAAGGGTGGCGGGGAACGGGCGCCGGCACCATGGGACTTGCGTCCTTGCGGTATGGGACTTGCGTCTTAAGGCCCTGCCGTCGCGTCCTCGTCCACGAGGCCGTGCTCGCGGGCCCACAGCGCGGCCTGGGTGCGGTCGGTGACGTCGATCTGGCGGAAGATGCTCGTCAGGTGCGCCTTGACCGTCTTCTCGCTGATGGCCAGGCGGCGGGCGATGATCTTGTTGGGCAGGCCGGAGCCGACGAGCGACAGCACCTCGCGCTCGCGGTCGGTCATGTCCGCCGCCGGGCGGCGACCGGCCTCGCGGTCGAGCACCGCGCGCGCCGCCTTGGGCGACAGCGGCGACTCGTCGCGCGCCGCCGCGCGGATGCCGGCGAGCAGGTCGGCCGGCTCGGCGTCCTTGAGCAGGTAGCCGATGGCGCCGGCGTCGAGCGCCGAGAGGATGCGCTCGCGGTCGGAGAACGAGGTGAGCACCACGACGCGCGTGGCCGGCCGCGCCTCGCGGATCATGGCCGTCGCCTCGACGCCGTCGATGCCGGGCATCGACAGGTCCATGAGCACCACGTCGGGCCCCTGGTCGAGCACGAGCGACAGCGCCTCCTGGCCGTCGCCGGCGGTTCCCACCAGGTCGATGTCCTCGGCCGTGGCCAGGAGCTGCTCCAGGCCGGCGCGGACGACGGCGTGGTCGTCGACGATCATCACGCTGATCACGGGGTGGCAACCTCCAGTCGCAGTCGGGTCCCGCGACCCGGCTGCGCTTCGACATCGAGCACTCCTCCAAGGTCCATGGCCCGCTCGGCCAGCAGCGACAGCCCGAGATGCCCGTCGGAGCGGCTCTGCTCGACGTCGCCGGGCGTGAAGCCGCGTCCGTCGTCCTCCACCGTGAGCACCACCCGCTCATCCTCCTGCGCGAGCCGGACGACGGCCGTGCGCGCCTCGGCGTGCGCCAGGACGTTGCGCAGCGCCTCCTGAGCGGCGCGGAACACGAGCTCCTCGCCCGGCGGCGAGAGCCGCGGCACGTCGTCGATCTCCAGCCGGCAGTCGACGCCGTGGGCGCGCAGCGGCGCGCACAGGTCGTTGAGCGCCGGCTCGAGGCCGCTGGCGTGCAGGTTGGGCGGGTGCAGCTCGACGAGCAGCGAGCGGAGCTGGCGCATGCTGTGGCGCGTGCTGGCGGCGCCGCGGCGCATCTCGGTCGCGCTGGCCCCGTCGCCGCGCGTGGCGGCGTGCTCGGCGCCGGCCTCCAGCCCGTAGGAGGTGCCCGCCAGATCCTGCACGACGCCGTCGTGCAGGTCGGCGGCGATCCGCCGGCGCTCGGAGTCCGACGCCTCCATCGCGCGCAGCAGCAGCGCCTCGCGCTCGCGCTGGCCCTCGCGCAGGCGCCGCACCATCGACCGCGCGAGCGGGATCTGCAGCACCCAGAGCAGCAGCAGCGCGCCCGCCAGCGCGGGGACGAACGAGCGCAGCACCTTGCGCGTCTCGGCCGCGATCGAGCCGTAGGCCTGGTAGGTCTCGAACAGCAGCGGCTGCCCGGAGGGCGTGCGCACCGGCAGGTAGACCTCGAGCAGCTTGCCCTGGTCGCGCTCGAAGCGGTTCTCGGGCGCGGACAGGTCGCTGAGGTCGGCGACGACCTTGCCCTCGTTGAGCGACTGGAGCTCGTCGCCCTTGAGCGTGTAGGTCTTGCCGATGAGCCGCCGCTCGTCCGAGTAGACGATCTTCCCGGACTCGGTCCAGAGCTTCACCCGGCGGACCGCGCCGCTGAGCACGCGCTTGCGCACGGTGCGGTCGAGGCGCTCGATGGCCGCCGGATCGCCGCGCACGACGCCGTCGCCGAGGTTGGGGGCGATGACGTTGGCGCCGAGCAGCGCCGTGACGTTGCGGGCCTGGTCGATCGCCTGCTTGTTGGCCGTGCGCTTCTCGAGCAGCACCGCGGCCACCCCGATGATGGCCACGGCGACGAGGCCGGCGATCGCGAACTGCAGGACGGCTGATCCGGCGGCGTCGCGCGTACGGCGCGGCTCGCCCGTGGGCACGGAGACTGCGGTCCGGCGTCTCAGCGTCATACCGCGCCCCCCCGCGCATTGTCCCTGCAGGCCGCCATCGCCACGAGACGCGGCGCACGCAGGTCTTTCACGCCGTCAGCTTAGGCCTCCGCGCCAGGATCGCCAACCTTCGGGTCGGACATTTCAATCTACGATTGCCGGTGTGAGCGCCGATCCGTTCACCGTCCTCGGCGTCCGCCGCGACGCCTCGCCCGAGGAGGTGGCGATCGCCTACCGCCGACTGGCCAAGCGCTGGCACCCGGATCGCTCCGGCGATCGGCGCGCGGTCGGGCGGATGGCCGAGATCAACGCCGCCTACGACCTCCTGCGCGCCGAGCGCTGGCTCGCCGAGCGCGGAGGCCCGTCCTCGCCGGTGCCGCCCGCGCCCGCGGCCGCGTCGGCGCCGGCCGTCCGCGCGCCGGCCGGCGCCTGGCTGAGCGACGGCGTGCGCCGCGCCCTCGGCCGCGAGCTGCTCACCGCGCTCGAGGATCGCGAGGCGGTGGCGATGGTGACGCCGACCGCGACGTGGGCCAGTCCGCAGACGCTGCTGGCCGTCACCGACCGCCGGCTGCTGTGGCTGCTCGACGACGCGCCGACGCACCGCGTGCGCTCGCTGCGCCTGCGCGACGTCGCGGGCGTCGAGCATCGCCTACGCCGCCCGCTGCGCCGCTCGGCCACCCTCAAGCTGCGCACGACCGCCGGGCGCCGGCTGAGCTTCGCCGAGCTGCGCCCGGCCACCGCCGCGGCGATCGCGCGTCGCATCATGGACGCCTGACGCGGCTCAGCGCACCGTGAAGCGCACCACGGCCGGCTTGCCCGGGGCGCCGACCGCGCGCACCAGCGCCCTGTAGCTGCCGCGGGGCAGGCGCGCGCGGATCGACAGCCGCCAGCGCGCCGTCCCGTGCGCGGTCAGGTACGCCGGGCGGGCGCAGCTCCGCGGCGCCCCCAGGCGCCCGTGGGCGCTCAGGAAGCGGCAGCGGCTGCCGGCCAGGCGCGCGATCGCGACGCGGACCCGGCCCGCGCCGGCCGCCCCGCAGCCCCGGTCGCTCGCGGTGCCGGTCAGCGCGACGCCGCGTCGGGTCGCGTGCAGCGGCCGCCGCTGCACGCGCGCGACGCGCGACGCGCACGCGCTCCGCGCGGCCAGCACCTCGCCGGCGTTCGCGGGGGCGGCCGCCGAGGACGGCGCCGGCGCCACCGCGGGCGCGACCTGGTGGACCTGATCGATGAGGCCGGCCAGCCGCGGCGCCCCGAAGCCGGTGACGTAGTCGTAGCCCGGCAGCGCCGGGTTGAGCCCGTTGGCGCCCAGCGTGACGTCGAAGAACGCCAGCGGGTAGCGCGCCGCGTCCTTGGCGATGGCGTAGATCGCCTCGTTGGCGAAGCCGAACCCGGTCGTCCCGGCCGGCGCCGTGCCCACGACGTCGGCCCACATGCCCGCCCACAGCGGCGAGGACAGGCTGGTCCCGCCGCCCGAGGCGCTCTGGCCGTCGGAGACGATCGTGTAGCCGTTGGAGATCACGTCGCCCGACAGCGCGGCGACGTCGGGCACGCCGCGGCACAGCTTGCCGGTGTTCGACGGCTGCCCCGTTCGGTCCACGACGCACGGCCGGTTGAGGTTCGCCACGCCCTGCTGGTAGTCGGGCGCCTGGATGAACGGGCTCGAGTTGCCGCCCGAGTACTCCCACGCCTTCTCCAGGAAGCGCCCGGCCGGCTGGTTGGCGTCGCTGTAGAGGACGGTCCCGCCCACCGCGGTCGTGAACGGCGTGCTCGCCGGGTCGGAGGTCAGCGGGTAGACCTCGTTGGCCACGCCGTTGGCGCCCGGGTAGACGATGGTGCACGACGATCCGTTGTCGCCCGAGGCGGCGAAGAACGTCCGGCCCTCCATGACCGCCTGCTGGAGCAGCATCGTGGTCGTCGGCTCCGACGCCTGGCTGATCGCCTGGCTGACCGGCAGCGCGTCGGGGTTGTCGTTGCCGTTGACCGGGTCCAGGGCCGCGTTGTTGAGGATCGGGTTGACGATCGGCGTCTCCTCGCACTCGCCCAGCGACGCGTTCATGATCGGCGGCCCGTCGGGGTCGTTGACCCAGGTCCCGAGCGACGCGGTCAGCTCGCTGTCGGCGAGCGTGGGGGAGAAGTAGAGGACCTCGCGGCTGAGGCCCGGCGCCATGCCGTGGATGGCCTGCATGTCGATGTTCCACTCGACGTTGCCGCTCGTGTCCGCGAAGCTGCCGCTCGCGGGCGTGTGGACGACGTCGACCGGGAGCGCCGGCAGGCCGTGCTGGGCGTCGAACGTGTGCAGGTCGGCGATGACCGAGTCGCTCGCGCCCGAGCCGAGGATCGCGACCGAGACGCCCTGGCCCGTCGCCCCGGGCGCGTGCTCGTAGACCGAGCGCACCTCCTCGGGCGTCTGGTTGCCGAGGTTCGGAGCCGCCGCGACGCCGCCGAGGGCGGCCATCGTCTGGTGGCGCTCCTTCGTGCTGAGCCCGACGACGTCGAAGATCGGCAGGCGGCTCGGCACCCGGGGCGGCGCGGTGTTGGCGTCGAAGGTCTGGCCACCGAGCGTGTAGGTCGCGATGGTGGTGGAGGTGAGGCGCTCGACCTCGGCCACGGTGCCGCCGGCTAGGACGTAGTCGCCGACCGGCGTGGCGTGCTCGACGGTCAGCCCGGCGCCCTGCAGCCACGCGCGCACGGCGCGCTGCGTCGACGGCGGCAGGCCGAAGCGCGCGGCGTAGCGGGTGGGGGTCAGGAACTGGTGGTAGTCGGGGCTCGAGCGGTCGAAGAGCCCGTGCAGCAGGGCGTCCTCGCCGAGCGGATCGGGGTGGGCGAGCGCGATGCCGATGCGCATCGGCTGCGTCGGGGCGGGGGCGCCGACGCGCGTGGCCTGCGGCAGGTCGCGCAGGACGTCGGCGACGAGGACGCGGTCGCCGGTGGGTGCGGCGGCCGTCGCGGTCGCGGGGGCCAGGACGGCCAGGCAGAGCAGGCAGGGGAGAGCGATGCGAGAGAGCGTGCGCATGGCCGCTCCAACGCACCCGAGGCGCCGAACTAGCGGTCGTGCAGGACCGTCGCGTCGGCGGCGAGCACGGCCACCTCGCCGGGGCCGAGGGCGTCGCGGTCGCCGCCGCGCAGGCGGGCGATGCCGAGCGTCCTGTCCGCGCCGGCGAGCACGACGTTGCCGGTCCGCCGGCCGGCGACGACCGCGCGCGGCGCGAGCAGGACGACCTCGGCGAACGCCCGCGCCATGGTCGCCGCCTGGCGCCGCGCGGCCCGCAGCGGCGGCCCGTCGATGAGGTTGACGACGTGGACGCCGCCGGCGCGAAGGACCCGGCGCACCTCGCCGTGGTACTCGAGCGTCGTCAGGTGGGCGGAGACGACGGGCCCGTCGAACGCGTCGGTGACGACGAGGTCCGCGCTGCGCCGCGGAAGGACGGCGAGCAGCGCCCGCCCGTCGCCGAGGCGCAGGCGCAGGCCGGGCACGGCGTCGAGGTCGAGCTCGCTCGCGACCGCGTCGATCACGGCGGGATCGACCTCGAAGACCTCCGAGTGCGAGCCCGGCCGGGTCGCCGCCAGCCAGCGCGGCAGCACGCAGCCCCCGCCGCCGAGGTGGACGGCGTCCAGCGGCGCACCGTCGCGCCAGCCGGCGTCGACGACCGCGGCGATCCAGCGCATGTAGGGGAAGTCGAGATGCGTCGGGTCGCCGGGGTCGACCACCGCGGCCTCGAGGCCGTCGACGACCAGGCGCCGGCGTCCGTCGTCGGCGGCCTCGACGCGCACCGCGGGGCCGCGCTCGCGCGATGGGCGGCCGCGCCGCGCCATCACGCGTCGATCGTCGACATGTCGGCATAGCGGTCGCCGGCGGTCGCGCCGCGCGGGGCCGCCTCGTCGAGGCGGCGCAGGTCGTCGTCGGTGAGGCGGACGTCGACCGCCGCGACGTTCTCCTCCAGGTAGCGGCGGCGCTTGGTCCCGGGGATGGGGACGATGTCCTCTCCCTGGTGCAGGACCCACGCGAGCGCGAGCTGGGCTGGGGTGACGCCCTTCTCGCGCGCGATCTCCTCGACGCGCCGCACGAGCTCGAGGTTGCGCCGGAAGTTCTCCTCCTGGAAGCGCGGGTGGTTCCTGCGGACGTCGTCCTCGGGCAGGTCCTCCGGCGCTCGCCAGCGCCCGGACAGGAAGCCGCGCCCGAGCGGGCTGTAGGCGACGAAGCCGATGCCCAGCTCCCGCACGGTGGGGAGGACCTCCTCCTCCGGATCGCGGGTCCACAGCGAGTACTCGGTCTGCAGCGCGGAGATCGGGTGAACGGCGTGGGCTCGGCGGACGGTCTCGGGCGCCGCCTCGGAGAGGCCGAGGTACCGCACCTTGCCCGCGTTCACCAGCTCGGCCATGGCGCCCACGGTGTCCTCGATCGGGACGCTGCGGTCGACGCGGTGCTGGTAGTACAGGTCGATGTGGTCGACGCCGAGGCGGCGCAGGGAGGCCTCGCACGCCTGGTGGACGTACTCGGGACTGCCGTTGATGCCGATCCAGCTTCCGTCCTCGCGGCGCTCGTTGCCGAACTTCGTGGCGAGGACCACCTCGTCGCGGCGCCCGGCGATGGCGCGACCGACGAGGATCTCGTTGGTGAACGGGCCGTACATGTCGGCGGTGTCGAGGAAGTCGATCCCCAGCTCCAGCGCGCGGTGGATGGTGGCGATCGCCTCTTGCTCGTCGCTCGTGCCGTAGAACTCGGACATCCCCATGCATCCGAGGCCGAGCTCGGAGACCTCGAGCCCCTGGCTGCCCAGCTTGCGCCTGCGCATCGTCGTCTCCCATCGTGGTGTCGGGTCCGGTACGCCTGCGGCACTACCGCCGGGTCGGTGCGGTCAAACCGATCCTCGCAGGGGCGTGGGAAGGTCGGCGGCAGGGGAGGGGGGCAGGGCGAGCACCGTGACGGTGCCCGGGGCGATCTCGGTCAGGCCGGCGTCCTGCACGCAGGCCGCGAGGTCGCCGGACGCGGCCACGGCGGCGAACGCTTCGGCGTCGGGCGCCAGGACGCGCGCCGGGCAGCCGGCCCGCACCCAGTCCTCCAGGCCATCGCCGTCGGCGGCCATCACCGCGGCGTGGGCGATCTGGGCCACGGTCTTGCCCGAGCTCATGGCCGCGCCGGGGTTGAGCACGTAGGTGAGGGCGTCGCGGCCGTCCTCGGGGTCGGCGGTCGCCGGCGGGCGCTCCAGGGCGCTGCTCATCGCTTGCAGCCGCTCGAGCAGCGGTCCGCGCTGCGAGCGCCGGCGCGGGGGCAGCGCGGCGACCGCCTCGCCGTCGGGGTCGCCGGCGAGCGCGTGCGGCTCCTCGAGCACCGCGTCCCACTGGGCCGCGGTCCGCGTGCGCAGGCAGACCTTGCCCGGGCGCGGGCGCCAGGCGGCCAGCGCCTCGGCGCGGTCGGGATCGTCCGCGAACGCGCGGACGCACGCCACGGCCGCGGCGCCGGCGAGCTCGCCGGCGCGTGCCAGGTCGGACACCGCGCCGCGCCGCAGGACGAGGTACATGCGCAGGGGGTCCGGGGTCATCGCCCGCTGAGCATGACCGCAACGCGTGCGGTCCGTCGCTCAGGTGCGCAAGCGCGCGAGCGGTACGCCCCACGCCTCGAGCGAGGGCGGCGGCGGGATCTTGTAGCCGATGTAGAGGTCGACGCCGATGTCGCCGGTCGCCCACTTCGCGAAGCTCTCGGCGAAGCGCTCGGTCCGCGGGGCGCAGGCGCCGGTCTCACCGTCGTCGCAGCCCCAGCCCTGCGGGATCCCGGCGTCGAGCGGCGTGGTCAGCTCGGTCGGCAGCAGCGCGAAGTCGAGGACGTGGCCGAGCTCGTGCAGGACGACGCGGTCGATGCCGCGCTGGCCGTACATCTGGGCCACACGGCCGAGGTCGATCGTCACCGTGTAGCGCGTGCCCGTGGTCTGGGTCACGCCGAGCGCGTTGGCGTCGGCCTGTCCGACGTGCATGTCGACCAGGCCGTCGATCAGGCCGATGAGGCGCTGCGCCTCGGGCCGGGCGTCGGCCACGGCGCGGAGGATCGCCGCCTGGTCGTCCGCCGAGACGTCCGGGCCGAATCGGAAGCCGGCGCGGCGCAGGTCGTCGGAGAGGTGGATCGTGCCGGTGCGGCGCGCCTGCGCGGCGTCGAGGCGGTACGCGGCTCCGTCGACCTGGTAGGCGCCGGCCGGCCGCGCGGTTCCCTGCGAGGCGCGGGCGTGGACGATGCCCGCGGTGAGCACGATGGCGAGGACGACGACCAGGACACGCAGGGGTTCGCGCATGTCCGCCGTTGATCGGCCGCGAGGGCCCGCAGGCGCAGCCCGAGCGTCCGATCTCGGCGAATGGCCGGGGCGCCGCTCAGGCCGCGGGGGCGTTCGGCACGGCGAGCATCTCCTCGGTGGGCACCTCGTAGACCGGCTCCGCGGCGCCGGTCGCGAGCTCGGCCGCGCGCGCGACGTCGACCGCGGTCGAGCGGTTCTGGCCGACGATCTCGGTCAGGCCGAGGTCGGGCTCGCCCTCGATGGCCTCGCGGGCGCGGGCGGCCGCCTGCAGCGCCCGGCCGCGGGCCTC
>JAXDHQ010000252.1:0-19143 GCA_034664395.1 Solirubrobacteraceae bacterium
CTCCGAGGGCGGGTTCCTGCAGCACCCGGTGCAGACGCGCGACCTGCTCATGACCGAGGCCGAGCGCTACGACGTCGTCATCGACTTCGCCCGCTACCCCGTCGGCACGCAGGTCGTGCTGCGCAACACGATCGCTCCCGACCCGTTCGGCGACCCGGTCGACCCTGACAAGATCCGCGAGGTCATGCGCTTCGACGTCGTCCGCGACGCGTCCTCGGACTTCACGGTCCCGCAGGACCTCGGACCCCCGCCGATCGCCAATGCCGCCGACGCCGTGCGCACGCGCACCTGGGAGTTCGAGCGCCGCCACGGGGCCTGGGTCATCAACGGCAACCTGTTCGAGGCCGATCGCATCGACGCGTTCCCGCAGTTCGGGACGACCGAGATCTGGACCTTCGTCAACAAGTCGGGCGGCTGGCTGCACCCCATCCACCCCCACCTCGTGGAGTTCCGCATCCTCGATCGCAACGGCAAGCCGCCGAGCGCCGTCGAGGCCGGGCCCAAGGACGTCGTGGCGCTCGGCCCCAACGAGACCGTCCGCGTGGCCATGAAGTTCGTCGACTTCCGCGGCACGTACGTCTTCCACTGCCACAACATCGAGCACGAGGACCACGACATGATGACCCAGTTCCGGGTGGTCTAGCCGTGGGGGTGGCGCTCGCGCGCCGAGGGCGCGCGCCGACCGTGGCGCTCGCCGTCGCGGCGGCCTGCCTGCGGGGGGCCGAGGGCATCCACGCGGCGGTGATCGCCGACCACTTCGCGGAATGGTGGGCCGAGGGGCTGTTCTTCTTCGTGCTCTGCGTGCTCGAGGCGGGCCTGGCGGTCGCGCTCCTGCTCGCGCCGTCGCGGCGGGTCTGCCAGGCCGCCGTCGCGGCGAGCGTCGCGACCGTCGGCGTGTGGGCCTGGTCGCGGACGATCGGCGTGCCCCTGGGCCCCAACGCCGGCTACCCGGAGCCGGTCGGCCGCGCCGACGTCGTGGCCACGGTGCTGGAGACGCTCACCGCGCTCGCGCTGGCTCCGACCGCCATGCGATCGGCGGCGGCGCTGCGGCGGCCGGTCCTGCGCAGCGGCCCGTTGCGGTCCACGGGCGCGGCCCTCGTCGCCGTCGCCCTCGTCACGGCGTTCGGCCTCAGCGGCGTCGACGCCCATGCCCACCGTGCGGCCCACGCGCCGCCGGCCCCGATCAACGTCGCGGCCGGCGTCGGCGGCCACTGAGGGGCAGCGGATTGGCGCGCTGCTTCGGCGACGGCGACCCGCTCTACGCCGACTACCACGACCGCGAGTGGGGCCGGCCGGTCACCGACGAGCGGGCGCTGTTCGAGCGCCTGTGCCTGGAGGGCTTCCAGTCCGGCCTGTCGTGGCTGACGATCCTGCGCAAGCGCGAGGCGTTCCGGGCCGCGTTCGCGGACTTTCGCCCCGAAGCGGTCGCGCGCTTCGGGCCGGCCGACACCGAGCGGCTCATGGGCGACGCGGGGATCGTGCGCAACCGAGCCAAGATCGAGGCGACCGTGGCCAACGCGCGCGCCACGGTGCACCTGCGCGCCACGGGCACGCCGCTCGACGCGCTCGTCTGGAGCCACCGGCCGCCGGAGCGCCCGGCGCCCGCGTCCTCGGCCGACGTGCCGGCGCACGTGCCGGAGGCGGCCGCGCTGGCGAAGGCGCTCAAGCGGGCGGGCTTCCGCTTCGTCGGACCCACCACCGCCTACGCGCTCATGCAGGCGTGCGGGCTCGTCGACGACCACCTCGCGACCTGCCCGGTGCGCGAGGACGTCGAGCGCGACCGCGCCGCGCTCGACGTTCCGAAGGGCGCTGGCTAGACGGTCGCGCCCGCGGCGCCCAGACCGGCGGCGTCGCGCAGGATCTGGGCCTTGTCGGTGCGCTCCCACGTGAAGTCGTGGTCGTCGCGCCCGAAGTGCCCGTAGGCCGCCGTCTTCTGGAAGATCGGCCGGTGGAGCTTGAGGTACTCGCGGAACGCGCCGGGGCGCAGGTCGAAGTGCTCGTCGACCAGGGCCTGGATCTGCCCGCGGCCGATCTTCTCGGTGCCGAACGTCTCGACCATGACGCTGACCGGGTGGGCGACGCCGATGGCGTAGGCGACCTGCACCTCGACGCGGTCGGCGAGGCCGGCGGCGACCAGGTTCTTGGCCACGTAGCGCGCCGCGTACGCCGCGGAGCGGTCGACCTTCGACGGGTCCTTGCCGCTGAACGCGCCGCCGCCGTGGCGGGCCATGCCGCCGTAGGTGTCGACGATGATCTTGCGTCCGGTCAGGCCGCAGTCGCCCACCGGGCCGCCGATGACGAACCGGCCCGTCGGGTTGACCAGCAGGTTCTTGCGCAGCTTGCCGGCGTCGTAGAGGTCGGCCGGCAGGACCGGCTCAATCACGTGCTCCCAGAGGTCGTCGGGCAGCAGCGCCTCCGCGCCCTCGCGGTGCTGGGTGGAGATCAGGACCTTCTCGATCTCGACCGGGCGGCCGTCGAGGTAGCGCACGGTCACCTGCGTCTTGCCGTCCGGACGCAGGTAGGGCACGACCTCGGCCTTGCGCACGTCGGCCAGGCGCTTGGCCAGCTTGTGCGCGAGCGAGATCGGCAGCGGCATCAGCTCCGGGGTCTCGTTGCTCGCGTAGCCGAACATCATGCCCTGGTCGCCGGCGCCGGCGACGTCGAGCTCGTCGTCGTCGGAGGCGTCGGTGCGCGCCTCGTAGGCCTTGTCGACGCCCTGCGCGATGTCGGGCGACTGCTTGTCGATCGCGTTGATGACGGCGCACGAGTCGGCGCTGAAGCCGAGGTCGGCGTCGGTGTAGCCGATCCGGCGGATCGTCTCGCGCGCGACGTCCTGGATGTCGACGTAGGTGTCCGTCGAGATCTCGCCCGAGACCACGACGAGGCCCGTGTTCACGAGCGTCTCGCACGCCACGCGCCCGTTCGGGTCGTCGCGCAGCACGGCGTCCAGCACGCCGTCGGAGATCTGGTCGGCGATCTTGTCGGGGTGCCCTTCGGTCACCGACTCCGACGTGAACAGGTACTCGTTGTCTGAGAGCTGGGTCATGGGTCGGGCAAGGGTAGCGAGGAGGCTGGCCGTCACGCCCGCTCGCTGCGCCGCTGCTTGCGCTCGTGGAAGTCGATGATCACCGGCACGCCGTCCATCCCGAAGCGCGCGCGCAGCCGGTTCTCGACGAAGTAGGCGTAGTCGCGGGTCACGCGGTTGCGCGAGTTGACCTGGATCGAGAAGCGCGGCGGCGCGGTCTCGAACTGGGCGATGTAGAGCAGCTTGAGGCGGTGGCCCTGCTTGGCCGGCGGCTGGCGGGCCTGCGTGACCTCGGCCAGGAAGCGGTTGAGCAGGGGCGTCGGGATGCGGTTGTGCATCCGATCGCCCAGGTTGATGGCCTCGATCAGCAGGCGCCCGACGTTGCGGCCGGTCTTCGCGCTGGCGGTCAGGACCTTCGGGCGCAGGCGCAGCTTCTGGGCCACGCGCGCGCGCTCGTGGTCGAGGTCGCCCTCGTCGAGCGCGGCCACGTCCCACTTGTTGAGCACGATCGCCGTGGCGCAGCCCTCGCGCATGGCGAGGTCGGCGATGCGCAGGTCCTGGCTGGTCACGCCGTCGTGGGCGTCGCAGACGACGAGCGCGACGTCGGCGCGCTCGACCGCCCGCTGCGAGCGCAGCGTCGTGTAGTACTCGACCGAGTCCGAGACCTTCGCCTGGCGGCGCAGGCCGGCGGTGTCGACGACGACGAGCTTGCGCCCGTCGACCTCGAGCGGCAGGTCGATGGCATCGCGCGTGGTGCCGGCGACCTCGGACACGATGACGCGCTCGTCTCCCAGCAGGCGGTTGACCAGCGTCGACTTGCCGACGTTGGGGCGCCCGATGATCGCCAGGCGGATGGCGTCGTCGTCCTCCTCGGGCACCTCGCTGTCGTCGGGCAGCGCGTCGGTGATGCGGTCCAGCAGGTCGCCCGTGCCCAGGCCCTGGGCCGCCGAGACCGCCATCGGCTCGCCCAGCCCGAGGGCGTGGAAGTCCGAGGCCAGCGCCATGTCGCCGACGCTGTCGACCTTGTTGGCGGCCAGGATGACCGGGCCGCCCTCCCACCGGCGCAGGAGGTCGGCCAGCTCCTCGTCGCCGGGGCGCCGGCCGGCGCGGGCGTCGACGACGAGCACGGCGGCGACGGAGTCGTTGAGCGCGGCCTGGGCCTGCTCGCGGATCGATCCGGCGATCGGGTCGAGGTCGAGGAAGTCCATCCCGCCGGTGTCGATCAGGTCGAAGTGCCGGCCGTTCCACTCGCAGGCGATCTCGTTGCGGTCCCGGGTGATGCCGGCGCGCTCGTGCACGACCGCCGCGCGCGATCCGGTCAGGCGGTTGACCAGCGAGGACTTGCCGACGTTGGGATAGCCGATGACCGCGACCTTCATCGCCGGCCTCCCGCGGCGCTCCGCGCGCCCACGAGCTCGACGATCCGGTCCACGACCTCGTCCACGCTGCGCCCGGTGGTGTCGACCTCGACGGCATCGGGCGCGGCCACCATCGGCGAGTGCTCGCGGCCCGCGTCGCGGACGTCGCGCTCGCGCACGTCGGCGACCGGCTCGCCGCGCCGGCGGGCGCGCTCGTCCTCGTCGGCGGTCAGCCAGACCTTCAGCTCGGCGTCGGGCGCCACCACGGTGCCGATGTCGCGGCCCTCGGCCACCCAGTCGCCGCCGGCGATCAGGGCGCGCTGCTTGTCGCGCATCGCCGCCCGCACCGCCGGCTCGGTCGCGCGCCGCGACGCCTCCTGGGAGATCTCCGGCCTGCGGATCGCCTCGCTGACGTCCTCGCCGTCGAGGAGCACCCGCCCGTCGCGGAAGGCGATGTCCAGCGTCGCGGGATCGCGCGCGCCGGCGAGCGCCACGCAGCGGTACATCGCGCCGGTGTCGAGGTAGGGGAAGCCGAGCGCGCGCGCGGCGGCGCGGGCGACGGTGGACTTCCCGGCCCCGGCGGGGCCATCGATGGCGACGAGCATGGCGGCTGCCACGATAGGCCACGCGCGGCCCGGGGCCGCGCCCGCCTCCCCGCCGCAGGCCCTACGCCCGCGCGGGCTCCTGGGCGGCCGCCTCCGGCATCGGCACGCCGGCGATGTCGTAGGCCTCGATCTGGTCGAGGGTCTCCTTGACCAGCAGCGCGCGGGCGAGCGCCTCCAGGCGCGGGCGCTCGCGCTCGAGCAGCATCAGCGTGTCGTGCTCGGCCTCGTCGACGATGCGCCGGACCTCCTCGTCGACCAGGCGCTGGGTCGCCTCCGAGGTCGGCGACTGGCCGGGGAGCAGCATCCCGTCCGAGCGCCCGTCGGCCACGGCGATCGGGCCCACGGCGTCGCTCATCCCCCAGCGGCCCACCATCCCCCGCGCGATCTGCGTGAGCTGCTGGATGTCGGACTCGGCGCCGGTCGTCGTCTCGCCGTAGACGAGGCGCTCGGCCATGCGCCCGCCGAGGGCGACCTTGATCTTGCCCAGCAGCTCCTCGCGCTCGTAGCCGTAGCGGTCGGCCTCGGGAGTGGACAGCGTCACGCCGAGCGCCTGCCCGCGCGGGATGATCGAGATCTTGCGCACCGGGTCGGCGCCGCGGGTGAGCATGCCGACGAGCGCGTGGCCGGACTCGTGGTAGGCGGTGCGCTCGCGGTCGGCCTTGCTCATGACCAGCGCGCGCTCGGTGCCGAGGATGATCTTCTCGATCGCGTCGGTGAAGTCCGACGGCTCGACGCGGTCGTGCCCGCGGCGGGCGGCGAACAGCGCCGCCTCGTTGACGAGCAGGGCCAGGTCGGCGCCGGTCATGCCCGGCGTCGACGCCGCGATCGCCTCGAGGTCGACGCTCTCGGCCAGCGGCACCGACCGCGTGTGGATGCGCAGGATCTCGGCCCGCCCGTGCTTGTCGGGCGGCTGCACGGCGATGCGCCGGTCGAAGCGCCCAGGACGCAGCAGCGCCGGATCGAGGATCTCGGGCCGGTTCGTCGCGCCGAGGACGATGACGTTCGTGCCGGGCTCGAAGCCGTCCATCTCGGTCAGGATCTGGTTGAGCGTCTGCTCGCGCTCGTCGTGGCCGCCGCTGAAGCCCCCGGCCGAGCGCGAGCGCCCGATCGCGTCGAGCTCGTCGATGAAGACGATCGACGGCGCGGCCTCCTTGGCCTGCTTGAACAGGTCGCGCACGCGCGAGGCGCCGACGCCGACGATGGCCTCGACGAACTCCGAGGCGGAGATCGAGAAGAACGCGGCCTCGGCCTCGCCGGCGACGGCGCGGGCGAGCAGCGTCTTGCCGGTCCCGGGCGGGCCGTAGAGCAGGACGCCGCGCGGGATCCGTGCGCCCAGGCGCTGGTAGCGCTGGGGATTCTTGAGGAAGTCGACGATCTCGACGAGCTCGTTCTCGGCCTCGTCGATGCCGGCGACGTCGTCGAAGGTGACGCGCACCATCGTGCCGTCGCGCTCGACGCGCCGCGCCTGCGAGCGGCCGAAGCCGCCCAGGGCGCCGCCGGCCGACATGCGCCGCCCGAGGTAGATGAACAGCGCCACGAGCAGGATCGTCGGCCCGAAGCCGAGGATCAGCGTCCAGAAGGCCGAGCGCCCGCTGTCGGGCGGCGCCGCGTTGACCACCACGTTGCGCTGGTCGAGCAGCTTGGTCAGGTCCGTGGTGTCGACGAACGCCGGCACCTGCGTCGTGAACTTGTCGACCTTCGCGGACTTGCCGTTCGGCGGCACGTACGTCGCCGGGCGCTTGAGGGTCCCGTCGATCGTCTGGTCCTTGGAGGAGATCTCCTGGACGTTGCCGACCCTGACCTGGTCGATGAAGAACGGCTCGTAGGGGACGCGCGTCCGCTGGGCCGGGCCGCTGGTGACCAGCGCGAGGACGAAGTTGACCGCCAGCAGCCCGAGCAGGATGGCCGCGAACGTGCCCCGGCGCTGGCGCGGCATGAGCGGCGGGCGCTGCTGGGGCGGGGCGCCGCGGCCGTCGGGGGCCGGATCGACGCGCCACCACGACTTGCCCTCGTGCGGGCGGTCGGGCTTGGGAGGTGACGCTGCGGGGGCGGAATCCGGCACGGGATTGGTCCTCGGCGGCGTGGGCCGCTTCGAAGCCCAGCGTACCGGGTGGCCTCGGCCGGGCCGCTGGCGCTGCCGCTCAGCGCAGGCGGGCGACGTCCTGCAGGAAGCCGGGGTAGGAGACGTCGGCCGCCTCCATGCCGTGGACCTCGACGCCCTCTGACGAGGCCAGGCCGGCGATCGCTCCCAGCATGGCCAGGCGGTGGTCGCCGTGCGACGCGATGCGCCCGCCGCGCAGGCCGCCGGTGCCGGTGACCGCGAAGCCGTCGTCGGTCGCCTCGATCTCGGCGCCGAGGTCGCGCAGGCCGTCGACCACGGTGGCGATGCGGTCGGACTCCTTCAGGCGCAGCTCCTGGGCGCCCCGCACGATCGTCTCGCCCTCGGCGAAGCAGCCCAGCAGCGCCACCAGCGGCAGCTCGTCGATCGCCAGCGGGACCTCGGCGGCCTCGACGACCGTTCCGACCAGCGGGCCGGCCGTGACCTCGAGGTCGGACACCGGCTCGCTCGTGGCCAGCTCGTCGTCGCCCGGCGGCTCCTCGAGCTCGCCGGCGACGAGCCCGCCCATCCGCTGGACGATGCGCACGAAGCCCGAGCGCGTCCAGTTCGTGCCCACCCCGCGCAGCACGACGCGCGAGCCGGGGACGAGCACGCCGGCGGCGATGAGGAAGGCGGCGCTCGACGGGTCGCCCGGGATCGCGATCTCCTCCAGCGCGAGCGCGTCGGCGCCGTCGACGACCACGTGGCGGCCGTCGCGGCGCACGCCCACGCCGGCGGCGGCGAGCATGCGCTCGGTGTGGTCGCGGCTGGGCGCCGGCTCGGAGACGGTGCTCGCGCCGTCGGCCGCGAGCGCGGCGAGCAGGACGCACGACTTGACCTGGGCGCTGGCCACGGGCATCTCGTAGTGGATCGGGTGCAGGCGCGCCCCGGTGACCGTGAACGGCGGGCGGTGGCCGTCGGTGGCGACGACCTCGGCCCCCATGAGCCGCAGCGGCGCGGCGATGCGGTCGACCGGGCGCCGGCGGATCGAGTCGTCGCCGTCGAGCGTGAACGAGCGCCCCTCCTGCGCGGCGAGCCAGCCGGGCAGCAGGCGCATGAGCGTTCCCGCGTTGCCGACGTCGATCGGGCCGTCGCCGGACGCGCTCGCGCCGCGCAGGCCGGCGCCGCGCACGACGACCTCGTCCGCCGTCGCCTGCACGCGCGCGCCCAGCCGCGCCACCGCGGCGAGCGTGGAGTTGGTGTCGGCGGCGTCGAGGTAGCCGCGGATGCGCACCGTCCCCGACGCCATCGCCCCGAGGATCGCCGCGCGGTGCGAGATCGACTTGTCGGTCGGCGGTCGCAGCTCGCCGCGCAGCGCCTGCGCCGGATCGACGCGCACGGTGGTCATGCGACCACCGCGAAGCCCAGGCCGGCCACGAGCGCGGTCGCCTCCTCGGCGCGCGCGTCGGGGACCCACAGGGCGATCTCGCCCTGGCTGTTGTCGGGCGACGGGCTGAGCGCCATGTCGGAGATGTTGATGCCGGCGCGGCCGAGGGTCAGCGCGAGGTCGGCGATGACGCCGGGCCGGTTGGGCACGGCGACGCGCAGCTCGCGGACGTCGTCGCCGGTCAGCCCGGCCTCGACGAGCGTCTGGCGCCGGCGCGCGGCGTCGCGCTGCCAGTCGCCGAGGTCGGCGCCGGCGCGAAGCTCCGCGCGCACGCGCTGCAGCTCGGCGATGGCGCCGTCGAGCGCGTCGCCGAGCGCGTCGCGGTTGGACGCGTAGATCGCGCGCCACAGATCCGGGTTCGCGCCAGCCACGCGGGTGGCGTCGCGGAAGCTCGGGCCGGTCGCCGGGGGCCGTTCCCCGTCGAGCGCGGCGGCGGCCTGGGCCACGAGCACGTTGGCCAGCACGTGCGGCAGGTGGCTGACGGCGGCCATGACCCGGTCGTGGACGTCGGCGTCGAGGGCGGCCGGACGGGCGCCGAGGGCGGTCAGCAGCCGGTGCAGGCGCTCGAGCAGGACCCCCTGGGTGATCGAGGTCGGCGTCAGGTACCAGGTGGCGCCGTCGAAGAGGTCGGCGCGGGCGTGCTCGACCCCGGCGGCTTCCGAGCCGGCCAGCGGGTGGCCGCCGACGAAGCGCGGGTCGGCGGCCGCGCGCACGACGTCGCGCTTGGTCGAGCCGACGTCGGTGACGACGCAGCTCGCCGGCGCGGCGGCGAGCACGGCGCGCGCGGTGTCGGCCAGGCGGTCGACGGGCACGGCGACGAAGGCGGCGTCGGCGCCGTCGAGCGCCTCGGCCAGGTGGTCGTGCGCGCTGTCGATCGCCCCCCGCTCCAGCGCGACGGCGGCGCGGGGATCGACGCCGCGCACGGTCGCGCCCAGGCGCTCGCGCGCGGCCAGCCCGACCGAGCCTCCGATGAGCCCCACCCCGACGACGGCGACGATCAAGCGTCCACGAAGGCGGCCTTGCCCGCCACGGCGGCCGCGGCCTCGACGCGCGCGGCGTACGCGGCGAACGCGTCGGCGCGCAGCGCCTGTGGGCCGTCGCAGATCGCCTGCTCGGGCTCGGGGTGGACCTCGACGATGATCCCGTCGGCGCCGACCGCGGCGGCGGCCAGGCTCAGGGGCTCGACGAGGTCGCGGCGCCCGGCGGCGTGGCTGGGATCGACGACGACCGGCAGGTGGCTGAGCTCCTTGAGGACCGGCACCGCGGTGAGGTCGAGCGTGAAGCGGTACGCCGTCTCGAACGTGCGGATGCCGCGCTCGCAGAGGATGACCGCCTCGTTGCCCTCCTTGAGGACGTACTCCGCGGCCATCAGCAGCTCCTCGAGCGTGCTCGACAGGCCGCGCTTGATGAGCACCGGGCAGCCGGAGCGGCCGATCTCGCTCAGCAGCGAGTAGTTCTGCATGTTGCGGGCGCCGACCTGGATGACGTCGGCCACCTCGAGCACGGGCTCGAGGTCGCGCGCGTCCATGAGCTCGGTCACGATCGGCAGGCCGGTCTGCTCCTTGGCCTCGGCGAGCAGGCGCAGGCCCTCCTGGCCCAGGCCCTGGAACGCGTACGGGCTCGTCCGCGGCTTGTAGGCGCCGCCGCGCAGCATCGTCGCGCCGCCGGCGAGCACCGCGTGGGCCGTCGTCAGCGTCTGGTCGCGCGACTCGACCGTGCACGGTCCCGCGATGAGCGCGAAGTGCTCGCCGCCGATCTTGCGCCCGCCGATGTCGAGCACCGTTCGCTCGCCCTGGCGCACCTGCGCGCTGGCGAGCTTGTAGGGCTTGAGGATGGGGACGACGCGATCGACCCCCGGCGCGCCCTCGAGCTCGAGACGGGCGATGTGCTCGCGGTCGCCGACGGCGCCGATGACGGTCACCTCGTCGCCGCGGCTGGGATGGGCCACTGCCCCTACGGATTCGATCCGGTCGATGACGGCCTTGACATCGTCCTCCGTCGCCGTCTGCTTCATCACGATCATCATGCTGAGTGCCTTTCCGCTGCTCCTGAACGATACGAGAGGGGCGAGAGCGGACCCACCCGCCCGCTGACGCCCCGGAGAACGGCGCTCGGCCGCTTGCGGCCGTGGGGGCACCCGCCGACGACGGGTGAGCCGAGCGCCTAGCTAAATCGCCAGGCGAAGCGATACGCGTAGGCGTAGCCGGACAGCGCGGCGCTGGTGCGAAGGGTGGCGCTGTCGAGCTTCGGGCCCATGCGGAGCGGAGATTGTGCCAGACGGGCGCGCTCGTGGCTAGATCCTCGCCGCGATCACGCGCCGGCCGCCCCCCTCGCGCCACGGACGCCTACCCCAGCAGCGACCCCAGCTCGCGCAGGAACCTGGCGTTCTGGGCCGGCGTGCCGTAGGTCACGCGCAGCGCCCCGGGCTTGCCCAGGGCCGTGCCGGACCGGACGAGGACGCCGCGCTGCCCGAGCTCGCGGACGATGCGGGCCTCCACGTCGGCCGGGTCCTCGTCCTCGCCGACGGGCAGGTCGAACCAGCAGAAGTTGGCCTGGGAGTCGGCGGGGACGATGCCGAGGTCCTCGAGGCCGTCCTCGAGCTCCAGGCGCGCGGCGACGGCGCGCTCGACGCGCTCGGTGACCGCGTCCTGGTGGCGCAGGGCCTCGATCGCCGCGGCCTGCGCCGCCGCGTTGCAGAAGAACGGCTGGCGGACCTGGTTGACCGCGGTGACGAACTCGTCCGACCCGCACAGGGCGAAGCCGACGCGCAGGCCGCACAGCCCGTAGACCTTCGAGAACGTCCTCAGGAGCACGAGGTTGGGGTGGCGCCCCAGGAGGTCGAGCGTGGCGTCGGGGTCGTCGAGCGTGTTGAACTCGCAGTAGGCCTCGTCGAGGATCACGCAGACGTGGCGGGGCACGCGCGCGACGAAGTCGGCGATCGCCTCGTGGGGCAGCGCCGTCGACGTCGGGTTGTTGGGGTTGCAGACGATGACCAGCCGCGTGGCCGCGGTGATCTCGGCCGCCATCGCGTCGAGGTCGTGCTCCTCGCGCTCGTTGAGCGCGACGGTGATCGCCCGGGCGCCCGAGGCTGCCGCCAGGTGCGGGTAGACGCTGAAGCTCGGCCACGCGTACACGAGCTCGGCGCCCGGCTCGAGCAGCGCCTCGCCGGCGGCGAGCAGGAGGTCGCAGGAGCCGTTGCCGATGGCGATCCGCGCCGCCGGCAGGCCGTAGCGGTCGCTCAGCGCGCGGCGCAGGCCGGCGTTCGTCGGGTCCGGGTAGCGGTTGAGGCCGCCGAGCACGCGGGTGATGGCCTCGACCACGGCGGGCAGCGGCGGGTCGGGCGACTCGTTGGAGGCCAGCAGCGCGACGTCCTCGGGAAGGGCGTAGGCGCTGGCGGCCGGGTAGACGGGGATGCGCCGAACGCGCTCGGAGAACTCCAGGGCCATCGGCCCATTGTGTCCTACTGCGCCGCCTCCAGGTCGGCGCGCAGGGCGCGAGCCTCCCCCAGGTAGACGTGGCGGGCGCGGTGGTCCTCGGCCGCGTAGTAGTGGATCAGCACGCGGATGACCATGGGCAGCGCGCCGGGCACCGGCACCTCGCGGGCGCACAGCAGCGGGACCCGGTCGAACCCGAGCTTGCGCGCGGCGACGGCGGGGAACTCGGCGTCGAGGTCGGGCGTGAGGGTGAAGATGCAGCTCACGACGTCGTCGGGCGCGAGATCGTTGCGGGTCATGATCTCCCGCATCAGGGCTTCGGTGGCGTCGAGGATGGCGTCACCCTCGTTGCGGTCGACCGTGGCGGCGCCACGCAGGGCGAACAGGCGCATTCGGCGCGCCATCATGCCAGCTATGCGCGCCCTCGCCCTCATCCTGGCCCTCGGCGTGCCGCTCGCGGCCTGCGGAGGCGACCAGAAGCTCGAGCGCAACGTCCCGGCGGCGCCGCTGACCATCGAGCTCTCGAGCCCCGCGTTCGCCGACGGCGCGACGATCCCCCGGGGCTACACGTGCTCGGGCGCCGGCGCGCGACCGGTGCTGCGCTGGAGCGGCGTCCCGTCGCGCGCCCGCGAGCTCGCGCTGGTCGTCACCGATCCGGACGCCGGCGCGGTCTTCGTGCACTGGACGGCGTGGGGCATCCCGCCGCGCACGCGCTCGCTGGGGCCGCGCGGCCTGCCCGCCGGCTGGCACGAGGGCGTCAACTCGGCCGGCGGCCACGGCTGGACGCCGCCCTGCCCGCCCCCGGGCGCCAAGCCCCACCACTACGTCTTCAGCCTCTACTGGCTGCGCGCGCCGTCGGGGCTGCGCCCCGGCGCGCCCGGCGACGAGGTGGTCACCGCCGTGGGCGCGCAGGCCGGCGGGCGGGGGCGGCTCGTGGGGCGCTTCGGCCGCTAGCCGTCGCCGCGTCGCGCAGCTCCTGGATCTCGGCCGGGGTCAGCCGGCGATGGCGCCCCGAAGCGAGGTCGCCCAGGCGCAGGGGGCCGAAGCCGACCCGCCTGAGCGCGATCACCTCGTGGCCGACCGCGGCGAACATGCGCCGCACCTGGCGCTTGCGGCCCTCGTGGATCGTCAGCTCGAGCTCGTCGTCGCCGACCCGGCGCACGCGGGCCGGCGCGGTGCGCCCGTCCTCGAGCGCGACGCCGTCGCGCAGGGCGCGCAGCGCCCGCTCGCCCGGCCGACCGACCACCCGCGCGCGGTAGATCTTCGGCACCTCGAAGCTCGGGTGGGTGAGCGCGTGGGCGAGCTCGCCGTCGTTGGTGAGCAGGATCAGCCCGGTCGTGTCGGCGTCCAGGCGCCCGACGGGATAGAGCCGGGCCTCGCTCGGCACGAGATCGACCACCGTGGGCCGGCCATGGGTGTCGCGGGCGGTCGAGACCACGCCGGCGGGCTTGTGCAGCGCGTAGACGACGCGATGGCGCGGCCCGCGCACCGCCTCGCCGTCGACCGCGATCGCCTCCTCCCCGGTGACGTCGCGCGCCGGGTCGGCGACGACCGCGCCGTTCACCGTCACCCTGCCCTGCGCGATCAGCGCCTCGGCGGCGCGGCGGGACGCGACGCCCGCGTGGGCGAGATGCTTGACGAGGCGCATGGAGGCCCGACGCTACCGTGTCCTGGATGGATCTCGATCTCCTCGCGCAGCGGCTCGACGCCGCGGGCCAGCCGGCCTTCCGCGCCCGCCAGGTGTGGGCGTGGGCCGCGCGGGGCGTGCACGGCTACGAGGACATGACCGATCTGCCCGCCGATCTGCGCCTGCGGCTGGCCGAGGAGGTCCCGTTCTCGTCGCTCGAGCTCGAGGACGAGGCCCACAGCCGCGACGGCACGGTCAAGGCGCTCTTCCGCACCCACGACGGGCGTCCGGTCGAGGCCGTCCTCATGCGCTACCGCGACGAGCGGCGCTCGCTGTGCCTGTCCTCGCAGTCGGGCTGCCCGCTGACGTGCACGTTCTGCGCCACCGGCCAGATGCGCTTCGGGCGCAACCTCACGGCCAGCGAGATCCTCGACCAGGCGCTGCACTTCCGGCGCATCGAGGCGGTCGACCACGCCGTCTTCATGGGCATGGGCGAGCCGATGATGAACCTCGATGCCGTGCTCGCCGCGTGCGCGCGCCTGCCCGACGTCGGCATCACCAACCGGCGGACGGCGATCTCGACCGTCGGCTGGATCCCCGGGATCGACGCGCTGACCGAGCAGCCGCGCCCGCTCCGCCTCGCGCTGTCGCTCCACGCGGCCGACGAGGCGCTGCGCTCGCAGATCATGCCCGTCAACGACCGCTATCCGCTCGCCGACGTGCTCGCCGCCTGCCGCCGCTTCTACGAGCGCAAGCGGCGGATGGTGTTCGTGGAGTACGTCATGCTCGCCGGCGTCAACGACCGCTACGAGCAGGCCGTCGCGCTCGCCCGCGTCCTGGACCCGCGGATGTTCAAGGTCAACCTCATCCCCTACAACCCCACCGGGATGTACGACGGCTCCAGCCGCCAGGCGATCGACGCGTTCAAGGCCGTGCTCGAGGAGCACGGCGTCGGCGCCACCGTGCGCCTGACCCGCGGGCGCGACATCGACGCCGCCTGCGGGCAGCTCGCCGCCAAGACAGTCATCTAGAGCGTGTCGGCGCGCAGGAGCGCGTGCAGGCGCCCGAGGCGCTCGCGGACCTCGTCGGCGAGGTCGTCGACGACGATCGACATCCCCAGCAGCGTCGCGCCGCTGTCCTCGATCAGGCCGCGCGCGGCGAGCGCCTGCGAGCCGGTCTCGAACCAGTCGTCGACGAGCACGACGCGATCGCCCTCCTCCAGCGCGCCGCACTGGAGCCGCAGCGCCTGCGTGCGGCCCTGCCAGTCGGGCTCGGTGACGCGCTCGACGACCTCGCCGGGGAGCCAGCCACCGGCCTTGCGCACCGCGACGAACCCGGCGCCGGTGTGGGCGGCCATCGCCCCGCCGAGGATGAAGCCGCGCGCCTCCACCCCGGCGACCTTCGTGTAGCGCTCGCCGCGGAACGGCACCGCCAGGGCGGCGACCGTGCGCGCGAACAGCTCGCGATCGGCGAACGCGCGCCAGATGTCCGAGCGTCCCTCCCCGTCGCCGCGGATGCGTTCGGCGAGGTCCTCGGACAGCGTGCGCATCGGGGCTACACCGCGTCCGGGATCGGCTGCGGCGGCGGGCCGCCGGCTCGCGCCTCGCCCGCCCTGAGCAGGCGGTCGCGCAGGTCGGCCTCCTCCTCCGGCGTCGGGTCCCATTGCGACGTCTCGGGCAGCGCGTCGAGCGAGGCGAGCCCGAAGAGCTTCAGGAACAGCGGGGTCGTCCGGTACAGGACGGCGCCGAACTGCGAGCGCCCGCCCTCCTCGACCAGGCCGCGCTCGAGCAGCGTGGCCGCCGCCGAGTCGGCGCTGACGCCGCGGATGCGCGTGATCTCCGGACGCGACACCGGTTGCAGATAGGCCACGATCGCCAGCGTCTCGGCCTGCGCCGGGGTGAGCGGCGGCGTCCGCGGGCGGGCGAGCAGCCGGCGCGCGGCCGGCTCGGTCTCCGGCGCGGTGGCGAGCGTGATCCCGCCCGCGAGCTCGCGCAGCACCAGGCCACGCTCGCCCGGCGCGTAGGCGCCGCGCAACTCGTCGACCGCCTCGGTGAGCTCCTCGGCGTCGCACTCGGCCGCCTCGGCGAGGTCGTCGAGCGCGACCGGCTCGCTGGACAGGAACAGCAGCGCCTCGATGACGCGCGCGAGCGGGCTCATCGGGCCAGCGCTCCGGGCGCGGCCGCCCGCATCGGCGCGATCGCGATGTCGCCGAACGGGACCTCCTGGCGCCACGTCGCCTCGCCCTGCTTGTAGAGCTCGAGCAGGGCGAAGAGCGTGACCGCGACCGTCACCCGGTCGGCGCCGCGGACCGCGTCGTCGAACGAGCACGCGCCGCGGCGCAGCAGGTCGCGCAGGTGGGTCAGGCGCTCGGCGACGGTGACGCGCGGGACCGTCAGGTGGTCGAGGCTCACCGCCGGCGGCATGCGCAGCAGCTCGCCGATCGCCGCGCCGAGCCGGTCGGGCGGGTAGACGGCCGCCGCGTCGTCGTACGTGACGCGCCGCAGCGCGGGCGGCAGCGGCGCGGAGCGGAAGCGATGGCCGTCCTCGCCCGCCAGCCGGTCGGCCAGGTGCTCTGCGGCACGGCGGTACCGGCGCGCCTCGAGCAGGCGGGCGAGCAGCTCCTCGGCGGCCTCGCCCGGCTCGAGATCGAGCAGCTCCTCGTCCTCTCGAGGCAGCATGAGCCGCGACTTGAGCTCGAGCAGGGCGGCGATCAGGACCAGGAACTCGGTCGCGACCTCGAGGTCGAGCTCGCCCCGGCCCTCCAGGAAGTCCAGGTAGGAGATCACGACGTCGGCGAGCTCGACCTCGAGCAGGTCGACCTCCTCGCGCAGGACGAGCGTCAGCAGCAGGTCGAAGGGCCCGGAGAAGACCTCCAGGTCGAGTTCGAGGTCGGCGATCGCCACGGTGCGAACGGTAGCGGCGCGTCCGGTCGGCGCCGCCGGGTGCCTACGCGGCCCGTTCGGCCCCGGACGGGGCGTCGCGCAGCGCGCGCACGCCCGCCAGCGTGGCCACGTAGCCGGCGGCCACGAGCAGGTAGGGGACGGCGTCGGAGGTCGCGTGCGCCAGCGCGCCGCCACCCGCGGTGCCGAGCGCGAAGCCTCCGGCCCACCCGACGTTGATGAACGAGAAGGCGTAGGCCTGGTCGAGCCCGATCCGGTCGGCGCCGGCCGTCAGCAGGGCCATCGCCGGCACCCACAGGATCCCCAGCAGCCCGGCGACCGCGACGACCGCGACGCCCAGCGTCCACGCGCTGTCGGGGAGCTGCAGCACGACGAGCGCCGCAGCGCCGATGACCAGCCCGACGACCGCGATCGGCCGCGCGCCGCGACGGTCGCTCGCCCGTCCGGCGGCGGGCGAGATCACCGCCTCGGTGCCCGCCGCCGCGAAGAAGACGACGCCCAGGGCGAGGCTGCCGGCCCCGAGCGCGGCGAGCCGCAGCGGCGCGAGCACGTCGATCACGCCGAAGGCGAGCGCCGGCAGCGCGGTCAGCCACATCCCGCCCAGGATCGAGCGGTCGCGCAGGGCGGCGAGGGGCGCGACGAGCGCCTGCGAGCCCTGGCGCTCGGGCGTCATCCAGGCCGCGGCGCCGAGGACGAGCGCGAACGCCACGGTGGTCGAGAACGCCGCCTCGCGGCCGATCGCCGTCGCCAGCGCGCCGAGCGCCGGTCCGAGCTGGACGCCGAAGATGGCCGCCCCGAGCGCACGGCCGAGCATCTCGCCGCGGCGCTCTGGCGGGACCTCTGAGGCCAGCCACGCCATGCCGGCCGACCACGAGCACGCCCCGCCCAGGCCCTGCAGGAACCGCGCGGCGTCGAGCACGGCGACCGAGCGCCCGAACGCGAACGCCAGGCCGCTGGCGGCCATGAGCGCCAGGCCCAGCAGCACCGTCCGCTTGACGCCGGCCCGCGCCGCCAGCCAGCCGGCCGGCAACGCGCCGACGAGCGTGCCCAGCGCGTAGGCGCCGACGAGCAGGCCGGCCCCGTTCTTGCCCAGGTGCAGCTCGTGGGCGAGCCGCGGCAGCAGCGGCGTGATCGCCGCGTAGAACATCGTGTCGACGAGGACGATGGCGCCGACGAGCAGGACGAGCCTGCGCACGGGCCGGCTCAGGTCCGCCGCGGTCCGACGCCCATGACCGACCGGACGTCGGCGAGCGTCTCGCGCGCCATCGCGCGGGCCTTCTCGGCGCCCTCGGCGAGCACCGTCTCGAGGCGGTCCTCGTCGGCGCGCAGGTCGCCGTAGCGCTCGCGGACCGGCGCGAGCATGTCGACGACCGCCTCGGCGGTGGCCGCCTTGAGGTCGCCATAGCCGCGGGCAGACTGCATCTCGCGCTCGATCTGGGCCGGAGCGACGCCGCGGGCGGCGGCGAGGATGTCGATGAGGTTGGTCACGCCGGGCTTGTCGGGCCCGCGCACGATCTCGCCGCCGGAGTCGGTGACGGCGCGGCGGATCTTCTTCTCCACCTCGCCGGGCTCGTCGAGGACGTAGACGGTGCCCTCGGGCGAGGTCCCCGTGGTCGACATCTTCCGCGTCGGGTCCTGGAGGTCCATGATCCGCGCGCCGACCTCGGGGATGCGGTGCTCGGGCACGACGAGCACGTCCTCGCCGAAGCGCGCGTTGAAGCGCCGGGCGACGTCGCGCATGAGCTCGAGGTGCTCGCGCTGGTCCTCGCCGACGGGCACCTCCCCGGCGCGGTAGGCGAGCACGTCGGCGGCCTGCAGCACCGGGTAGAAGAGCAGCCCGGCGGACACGAGCTCGCGCTGGGCCAGCGACTTGTCGCGGAACTGGTGCATCCGGTTGAGCTCGCCGATCGCCGTCACCGACGACAGCAGCCAGCACAGCTCGGTGTGCTCCTGGACGTCGCCCTGGCGGAACAGCACGCAGCGGTCGGGGTCGAGCCCCGAGGCGAGCAGCGTCGCGGTCAGGTCGTACAGGCCGCTGCGCAGCTCGGCCGGCTCGTAGGGCACCGTGATCGCGTGCAGGTCGACGATGCAGTAGATCGCCGGGTCGCCGCGATCCTGCCCCTCGACGTACTGGCGGATGGCGCCGATGTAGTTGCCCAGGTGCTTGCGGCCGGTGGGTTGGATGCCAGAGAAGATGCGCACGGTCGGCGCGGAACGGTAGCGGGCCGGTGGTTGCTGGCCATGCGTTCTTGCGTCTGTGGTCGGGTGGGGCCGGGTCACCCGTCCGCCGAACGGCTGCGCCCCAGTGTTCGTCGGACGGGCGCCCGGCCCCACCCAGTCCGCGGCCGTGGCGCTGCCCGCGCCTCGGCTCCCGTGCCGCGCTGCCGCTTTGGCGGCGTCGTGGCGTTGGTGGTGGACGTCGCGTCGTGGGCTCTTCTTGGGCGCGATGCCCCGGCCTCCCAGTCGATGGCCGCAGATGCTCGGCCATCGACGCCCATCGCGGCTGGTACCTGGGGGCGTTGGCCGGCCGGCTCCACCGGGCTCCACCGGTCACTGCGTGGTGCGGGCCGGCCGCCGCCCAGGGGCGGCGACAGGTGCCCGGATGTGGGCTCGCCGTGCTCGCGCTCGACGAATTCTGCCCGCATACGGTGCATTTCTCGTCGCTCACCTCGATCGCGGGCGGCGCTGCGCGACGCAGGGCACCGAGGG
>JAXDHQ010000253.1:0-5267 GCA_034664395.1 Solirubrobacteraceae bacterium
CGCCGGCCCCCGCCACCGGACTCTGGCGAGCTTGTGTCGCATCCATGGTGTCGGCGCCCGGCATCGCTCAGACGTAGGCGTTGTCGGGCCCGAACCGGACCTCTTCGAACTCCGTGCTGCCGTCCGCGTGCTGGCGGATGCCGGTCACGCTGTGGCCGGGCACCACGAGCGCCTCGTGCTTGGTGGCGATCCGGTAGACCTTCTCGACGCTCTCGGCCCACCGCTCGGGCTGGATCGTCACCCCGGTGCCGACGGGCGGCGGCCCGTAGGCCTCGTGGTGGTAGATCGCGTCGCTGGCGAACAGGATGCTGCCCGAGCCCTCGGTGTGGACGAGCATGCCCATGAGCCCCTTGCTGTGGCCCGGCAGGCTCAGGAGCTGCACGCCGGGGAGGATCTCGGGGTCGCCGTGGACCACCCACGGGCGCATCCGCGGCAGCATCTCGTAGTCCGCCCGCGAGTACGCCCAGCCGCCGTCCTCCAGGGACATGATGAAGCGGTACTCGTCCTCGTGGATGATCACCTCGGCATCGGTGTTCTCGAAGAGGCGGATGCCGCCGGCGTGGTCGATGTGCATGTGGCCGGCGACGACGTAGCGGAAGTCCTCGGGCCCCAGTCCGACGGACTTGAGCTTCTCCTCGAGGAACTCCTCCGGCTTGATCTCGTCCCAGCCGGCCAGCTCCCCGTACCCGGGGGGCCACTCCGTCCTCCAGCCGGTGCTCACGCCCGCCTCGAAGAGGATGCGGCCCTCCGGGTGCTCGACGACATACGCGTTGGTCGGCGTGGAGTACCACACCTTCTTCCGCTCGCCCGAGCCGGGCAGCAGCATGTAGCTCGGGTGGTCCCACATCAGGTGCTCGATGTCGAGGCCGAAGAACCCGAGGTTCAGCCCATACGCCTTGATGCCCATGGTCAGGCGACCGCGTTCGCCAGCGACTCGCGCAGCTCGGGGACGAGCTGGACGGTGGACTCGGGGAACTCGACCTGTCCGCCGCACTCGCGCGCGAGGATCGGCATGACCTCCTCGGCGTAGATCTGGACCTGCTCCTCGAGCTCCGGCCCGCTGAAGCCGCCGAAGTCGAAGTAGCTGTTGAACATCATGTCCTCGTAGCCGCCGGCCTCGCGGAACGAGAGCACCTTGTCGGCGATCTCCTCCGGTGAGCCGACGATCACGATCCCGCGCTCGCGCAGCTCCTCTCCCGTCGGGCGCTGGCCCAGCGGGTAGGGCTCCTCGTCGAGCTCGGTGATGGCCTGCGGGAAGCCGAACGGCGTGTAGTAGTCCCACTGCAGCCGGGCGGCCGCGTCGGCGCGGCGCACGAGCTCCTTGTGGTTCTTGGAGTTGCTGACCAGCACCCAGCGGCCGGTGATGAAGCCGCGGTGCTTCTCGGCGTCCCAGCCGTACTTCAGCGGGCCGCGGTTGAGGCGGTCCGGCCAGTCGTGCTTCTCGGACTCCTCCATGTAGATCTCGATGTTGCGCTTCAGGCGCGACGGCGAGTCGACGACGGTGTAGCCGTTGACCCCGTGCCGGGCGGCCCAGCGGATCGAGCGCTCGCTGGTGAGCGGCATCCAGACCTGCGGGTGGGGCTGCTGGATCGGACGCGGGAAGACCTGCATCTCCTTCATCGTCACCGAGCCGTTGTCGAAGTCGAGGACCTGGTCGAGCGTGCGGCCGACGCCCTCGCGCTTGAAGTACGCCTTGGTCATCGGGTGATCCCAGGTCGTGTACTTCGGCGGCAGGCTGATGAAGTCGCCGCGGTACTCGAACGACGGCTCCGTCCAGCACTTGATGATGGCCTCGAAGCACTCGTCGAAGTAGGCCCGGTTGCGCTCCTGGTCCTGCTGGCTGCTGCCGTACGGCCTGCCGAGGATCTCCGTCTCGCGGGGCTGGTAGCCACGACCGATGCCGAACTCCAGGCGCCCGCCGCTGACCACGTCGAGCATCGCGGCCATCTCGGCGATGCGCGCCGGCTGCCACCAGGGCAGGATGTTCGCGGCCTGGCCCAGCCGGATCCGCTTCGTGAGCGCCGCCACCGCCATCTCGGTGAGGATCGGCGCCGGGCTGTTCTCGGCGCCCTCCGGCTGGAAGTGGTGCTCGGTCATGAAGAAGTAGTTGAAGCCGAGCTTCTCGCACAGCACCGCTTGGCGGATCTGGTTGATCGTCGACCGCTGGAACGACGCGTTGACCGCTTCCAGATCGCCGTCGGCGACGACGACGCCGTCGGGCGTCTCGATCGCCGGCAGGTCGGAGGCACCGTTGTGCAGCGTGCCGAACTCGATTGCCATCTCTTTGTTGCTCCCGTTCGCCTTTGGTGTGGATGGAGGGAAGGAGCCGGCCGGGCGCCGCGGCGCGCGGCCGGCTCCAATGCGCTGCTTGTGGTCCTGCGGCTCTACGCGCCCTTGGCGGCGAAGATGGAGGTCTGGCCGACGCACGGCCGCACCAGCGCCTCCTTGATCGTCTCCTTGGTGAACGTCCAGGTGGTCACCGGGTCGAGCGAGGCGAGCTTGTCCTTGGTGACCGTGGCCGCGTCGTCCCAGCACCGGTTCACCGACTGCAGCTCCGGCTTCTCACCGGCGAGCATCTGCGCGATGAGTCGCGCGCCGATGGCGCTCTCCAGCGGCGGGGACTGCTGCACGCCGCCGACCATCCAGCCCTGCTTGATGAACTCGATGCCGGTGGGCGACACGTTCAGCGTGGCCAGGACGACGTCGCCCGGACGCTTGCCCGCCTGCCGCAGCGCCGACACGCAGCCCGCCATCGTGTCGTCGTTGTGACAGAAGAGGCCCTTGATGTTCGGGTAGCGCGAGAGGATCTGCTGGGCCTCCTGGAACGCCTTCTGGCGGTCCCAGTTGGACGTCGGCTGGGCGACGACCTTGATGCCCTTCGCCTTCATCACCTCTTCGAAGCCCTTCTCATAGAGCGTCACCTCGGCGGTCCCGGGAAAGCCCTTGATCGCCGCGACCTCGTCGCCGCTCTTGAGCTTGGAGGCCATCAGCTCGCCGACGCGGCGGCCGATCTCGGTGGCGTCCGCTCCCAGCCACGCGTCGACGACGCTCTTGTCGGCAACGGCGTCGACGTAGGAGTAGTAGTGGAGGATCGGCACCTTCGCGGCGTGCGCGATCTTCGCGATGTTCGGGATGGCGCCCGGGCTCGTGGAGAACACGAGCAGCGCGTCGGCGCCCTTGGCGATCGCGGTCTTGACGTTCGCCAGCTCCTTGTTGGGGTCGGCGTCGGAGTTGTAGACCTCGAACTTGCCGCCGAGCTCCTCGACGGCGGCGCGCGCCGCGTTGTACGACGTGCTCAGGTACTCGATCGGGAGGATCGAGATGTACGCGACCGTCTTGCCGTCCAGGCGCGGGAGCTTGGCGAGCTCGTCCGCGGCCTTCTTCGCGGCGTCGTCGCCGCCCGTCGTCGCCGCGGGCGTGGTCGCCGCGGTGGAGCCGCTGCCGTCGCTGCCGGAGCCTCCGCCGCTGGACCCGCAGGCGCCGACCGCCAGCGCGAGACCCAGGACCGCCATACCGAGCGCCAGCGGACTGCGACACCTCTGCAAGCGTCGGCTTGCCACCTTCCAAGCTGTGACCATCTCTCCTCCTAACCCATGTTCCGACTGTTTGATTGCAGCGCCGGTCGGTCCCGTGAGCGACGGAACTGCTCCTTTACCGTAAGTAACTGTCACCTACGAACTACGTCGTCGACCCTGCCCCATGACGGCCGTGACGATGATCGCCCCGACCACGATGTACTGGAGGTTGGGGTCGATGCTGAGCAAGTTGAGGACGTTGCCGATCATCACGATCAGCACCAGCCCGAGCAGGGTCCCGGGCACGCCGCCGCGACCGCCCTGCAGGGGCGTGCCGCCGACGGCCACGGCGGCGATCGCCATGAGCTCCATGCCCCGGCCCGCCTGCGGCCCGGCCGAGCTCAGCGTCGCCGACATCAGCACCGCGGTGACGCCCACGAGCAGGCCCATGAAGCCGTACAGGCCGATGGTGAGGCGCTGCACGCGCACGCCGGCCAGGCGCGCGGCGTCGTGCGAGCCGCCGAGCGCCTGGACGTGGCGCCCGATCACGGTCTGCGACAGCAGGATGTGGCACACCACCGCCACGCCGGCGAAGATCAGGACGACGATCGGGATGCCCAGCGGCTGGGCGGCCATCGCGTTGAGCAGGCCCTCGGGGAAGCCGATGATCGGGTCGTTGTTGATGGCCAGCGCGGCGCCCTGCAGCAGCGTCATCGTCCCCAGGGTGAGGATGAACGGGTGCGCGACGCTGTTGGCCGCGAGCACGCCGTTGACGAGGCCGACGCCCGTGGCGACGAGGATGGCCAGCGCGATCGCGATCCCCAGCGGCAGTCCGTGCTCGATCAGCGTGGTGCCGAGCACCATCCCGGCGAACGAGACGGCCATGCCGACGGAGAGGTCGATGCCGCCCGAGACCATGAGGACGGTCATGCCGCAGGCGAGCATCCCCACGAACGACGCCTGGATCAGGACCGTCTTCCAGTTGCCCCAGGTGAGGAAGACGGGCGACGCGCTCGTCGCCACGATGCCGATGACGAGCATCACCAGCACGAGCGTGAGCTCGGTCCGCCGACGCGAGGCGAACGAGCGCAGACGGCTCTCCTCTCCCGTCTCGGGTGGGCGCGTGGCGTCGAGCGCCGGGGCTGGCGCCGTCGACGACGTGCCCAGGCCGGGGGGCGCGGGGGCCGCCACCTCGGCCACCGGCTCGTTCAGCTTCACCGGATTCCCTCCTCGATCTCCGTCGTGTTCGACCCGGTCGCCAGGCGCAGCAGCTCCGATTCGGTGACCGCGCCGTCGAGGTAGCCCACGAGTCGGCCGCCCCGCATCACGCCGACGCGGTCGGCGACCTGAAAGAGCTCCTCCGTCTCGGAGGAGACGACCATGACCGCCTTGCCGTCGCGCGCCGCCTGGCGGACGATCTCGTAGATCTCGCGCTTGCCGTGGACGTCGACGCCCTCGCCGGGCTCGTCGACGAGCAGCAGGTCGATGTCGGCGTGCAGCCAGCGCGCGAGCAGCACCTTCTGCTGGTTGCCGCCCGAGAGCGTCCGCACCGTCGCGCCGGGGCGCGCGGGGACGACCGACAGCCGCTTGATCCAGGTCATCGCGGCCGCCCGGTTGAGGCGGTGGCGCAGCAGCAGCCCCCAGCGCGCCGTGGGCCGGACGATCGTCATGTTCGACTGGATGTCCATGTCGAGGAACAGCCCGTCGCGCTTGCGGTCACTGGGCACGAGCCCGACGCCCCGGGCGATGGCG
>JAXDHQ010000254.1:0-28248 GCA_034664395.1 Solirubrobacteraceae bacterium
CGTCCACACGCGCCCCGGCCTCGGCCGCCTCGTCGCCGTCGAGCTGCGCAAGATCCTCGACACCCGCGCCGGCTTCTGGCTGCAGGTCGCCACCGTCGCGATCACGGCGCTCGTCGTGATCGTCCGCCTCGCCGTCGGTGACGCGACGGACCACACCTTCGCGTCCGTCCTCGCCGTCGGGGTGAAGCCGGCGGCCGTCCTGCTGCCGGTCGCCGGGATCCTGCTCGTCACGTCGGAGTGGTCCCAGCGCACCGGGATGATCACCTTCGCGCTCGTGCCGGTGCGCTCGCGCGTCATCGGCGCCAAGCTCATCGCGAGCCTGGTCCTCGCCGTCGCGATCCTCGCCGCCAGCGTCGGCATCGTCGCCGCGGGCGTGCTCGTCGCGTCGCCGGGCGTCGACGGCGCCTGGTCCGACGCCGCAACGTTGATCGGCCAGTCGGCGGTCTACCTGGGAGGCGGGATGCTCACCGGCGTCGCGTTCGGCGCGATCCTGCTCGCCTCGGCCCCCGCCATCGTCGTGCTCTTCGCACTGCCGATCACGTGGACGGCGGTCGCCTCGCTGTCCTTCTTCGCCGGCGCCGCCCCGTGGCTGGACACGCGCCTCGCCCTCGGCCCTATGCCCCAGGAGGTCATGAGCACCACCCAGTGGGCGCACGCCGGCACCGCGCTCGCGCTCTGGATGCTGCTGCCGCTCCTGATCGGCACCTGGCGGATCACGCGGCGCGAGGTCGCCGTGTGAAGAGACGCCCGCCATGACGCGGAAGCCCCAGCGCCGCTGGGGTTTCTGCGTTAAGGGGGATCATGGGCCTGGCGCGCCGGCGGCGAGGGCCAGCACGCGCCGTGCGCGCTCGGCGACGGCATGGCGGGCACCGTAGGAACCGGCCGGGCGCCGGCCAACGGTTGCGACGGTTGATCTCCCAATCGCCCATTTGGCGCTGTTCTGCCCGTTTCGCAAGACCACCCTGATGAACACGATCTTCGGCCTCAACCGGCACGCGACCGGGCAGGTCCTGGTCAGGGGCCGCGAGCTCGGCCGCATGAGCGCCGACCGGCGCGCGGACCTCGGCCTGGCGCGGACGTTCCAGAACCTCGAGCTGTTCGGGACGATGACGGCCCACGAGAACGTCATCGCCCGTGCCGAGGCAGTCGCCGGCGGGGGGCGGCGACGCCGGTCCCGGGCGGCGCGCGAGGAGCGCCGGACCCGAACCCTGGAGCTCCTCGAAGAGCTCGATCTCCTGCGCCTGGCGCACCGGACCGTCCAGGAGCTCGGCTACGCGGAGCGCAAGCTCGTCGAGTTCGCACGGGCGATGGTCGCCAACGTCGACCTCGTCCTGCTCGACGAGCCGACGGCCGGCGTGGCGCTGGAGGAGCGGCGGGCGCTGGTCGGCCGCATGCAGGAGCACATGCTCGAGCGCAACGTCGCGGCCATCGTCGTCGAGCACGACATGACCGTCATCAGCAGGCTCTGCCGCAACGTCTACGTGCTCGACGGTGGCGCGATGATCGCCAGTGGGACCTTCGAGCGCGTCATCGCCGATCCGCGGGTCAGGAGGCTTACCTCGGCCAGGACGAGGACGAGCCAGGCGGCGGGTGACGTCCGATCAGTCGCCGTCCACGCGCCGAACCAACCGCCAGGCGGCGGGCGTCAGGACGCCGGCAACGGCCGCCTTGACGATCCCGCCCACGATGAAGATCGCGAAGCCGTCGTGGATGGCGCGCTCCCAGGACATCCCGGTCGAAACCTGCAGCCAGGGCACCCCGATCCCGAAGATCAGCAGCTGGCCCAGCGCGAAGGTGGCGACGGCGGCCGGCATGCGACGGTCCGCACCGCGCTCGGCCAGCCAGCCCACCGCGCCGGCCGCGGCGACGAAGCCGACGAGATAGCCGCCCGTGGCGCCCCACAGCACAGAGACGCCGTGCGCGCCGTCGGCGTAGACCGGGAGCACGAAGCCGAGGAGCAGGTACAGGGCCTGCGAGGCGGCGCCGCGCCGGGCTCCGAGCGACGCGCCGGCGACGATGACCGCGAGCGTCTGTCCGGTGATCGGCACCGGCGACGGCGGGACGTGGACGGCGATCTGCGCGGCGGCGGCGGTGAGCAGCGCGCCGCAGACGATGAGGACGGCATCGCGGATCCGGTGGCCGGGGACGGCGTCGGCGAGGACGAGCTTCGCTCGCAGCGGCGGGGCGATCGCGGTCGACACGTCAGCCTCCGCCTAGCGCCACGGCGAGAAGTCGGGGGCGCGCTTCTCGAGGAACGCCTGCGCGCCCTCGAGCTGCTCGCCGCTCTCGAAGAACCGCGGGTTGGTCAGCTCGATGTAGTCGCGCCCGTCCTGGAACTCGCGGAGCTGGGCGTACTCGTCGTCGAAGGTCTGCTTGATGATCTTCAGCACGGTCGGGCTCAGCGCGAGCATCTCGTCGGCCCAGCGCTGGCACTCCGCGTCGAGCTCCTGGAGCGGTACGACCGCGTTGACAAGACCCCACTCCAGCGCCTGCGCCGCGCTGTAGCGGCGGCAGAGCATCCAGACCTCGCGCGCTCGCTTGGCGCCGATGACGCGCACGAGGTAGCTCACGAGCCAGCCCTGCGCCGGGCTGCCGACGCGCGGGCCGTTCTGCCCGAAGACCGCGTGCTCGGCGGCGATCGAGAAGTCGCACAGATAGGCGAGGTGGTGGCCTCCCCCGATGGCGTAGCCGTTGATCCGGGCGATCGTGGGCTTGAGCGAGGAGCGCATGGCAGCGTAGAGCTGCTTCATCTCGAGCTCGCCGCCGCGGTCCTCCAGCCAGCCTTCGGCCTCGGCGTTGACGTCGCCTCCCGCGCAGAAGGAACGCTCGCCGGCGCCGGTCAGGATCACGACGCCGACGGTGCCGTCGTCGCGCACCTGCTCGTAGGCGCGGGTCAGCTCGGCGAGCGTCTTGCCCGTGAACGCGTTGAGCACCTCGGGGCGGTTGATCGTGATGCGCGCGACGCCGCCGCCGGTCTCGTAGGTGATGTGGTCGTATTCCATGTCCGGGGCTCCTTTCCGATGAGGGCCGCCGCGTCTCCCGGCCACGGCCTGCGAGTGGCCTCGACTCGCCCTCGAACATCAAACAGTATACTCATTGAACCCGCACGTTGGGTCCCGCCAACCGACCGGAAGGAGCTGGGTGAGCACCATCGACCTGCGCGCGCAGGACGGCATCGCGTCGGTGACCCTCACCGACCCCGACCGGCGCAACGCCATCAGCCTCGGGATGGTCGACGAGATCGTCGAGGCGTTCGACGTGATCGAGGCGCGGCCGGACGTCCATGCCGTCGTCGTGACCGGCGCGGGGAGGGCCTTCTGCGCGGGCGCCGATCTGGCCACCCTCGCCAAGGCGGACCCGGCGGAGTACGCGCGCCTGTACGAGTCGTTCCTTCGCGTGGCCCGCTGCCCGCTCCCCACGATCGCGGCGGTCAACGGCCCCGCCACCGGCGCCGGCCTCAACCTCGCTCTGGCGTGCGACGTGCGGCTGGCGGCCCCCGAGGCGCGGTTCGTCGCCCGCTTCATGCAGGTCGGCCTCCATCCGGGCGGCGGCCACACGTGGATGCTCCAGCGCGCGGTCGGCCCCCAGCGGACGGCCGCGATGGTGCTCCTGGGCGAGGAGGTCGACGGCGCCACGGCGGTGGAGTGGGGGCTGGCGCTGCGGTGCGTCGAGCGCTCCCAGCTGCTCGACGCGGCCCTGACGATGGCAGCGGGCGCCGTTGCGGTCCCCCGCGCGCTCGTCGAGCGCGTCAAGGCGACGATGTCGACCCTGGGCGCGCCTGACGGCGACGAGCTTGAGCGCGCGGCGGCGATCGAGGCCGAGGCGCAGGAGTGGTCGACCCGGCAGGACTTCTTCCGCGACCGCATCGCGGCGATGCGCGACCGCGTGGCCGGGTCGTCGTCGAGGCCCCCGGCGCCATGACCGCCGCCGAGCAGACGCGAGCGCTGTCGCTGGCCGTCCCGGAGTTCACCGCGGCGGCGGACGAGCTGCGCCTGGAGGTCCGGCGGTTCGTCGACGACGCGCGCGAGGCCGGCGGGTTCGTGCCTCGCTGCGACGCCTGGCTCGCCGGCTTCTCCGCGGACTTCAGCCGCGAGCTCGGCCGGCGCGGCTGGATCGGGATGACCTGGCCCGCGCGCTACGGCGGGCACGAGCGCACGGCGCTGGAGCGCTTCGTCGTCGCCGAGGAGCTCCTGGCCGCGGGCGCGCCCGTCGCGGCGCACTGGATCGCCGACCGCCAGTCGGGGCCGCAGATCCACCGCCACGGGACCGAGGCCCAGCGCGAGCGCTTCCTCCCCGAGATCGCCGGCGGCACGTGCTACTTCTCGCTGGGCATGAGCGAGCCCGACAGCGGCTCGGACCTGGCGTCGGTGCGCACCGCCGCGCGTCGCGTCGACGGAGGATGGCGCCTGAACGGCACCAAGGTCTGGACGAGCCACGCGCATCGCGCGCACTACGTGACGGTCCTGTGCCGCACGGCGGACAGCGAGCCCGGGAGCCGCCACGGTGGCCTGAGCATCCTCATCGTCGACCTCGCCGCCCCGGGGGTCACCGTGCGCCCGATCCAGCTCATCACCGGCGAGCACCACTTCAACGAGGTGACGTTCGAGGACGTCCTCGTCCCCGAGGACATGCTGCTCGGCGAGGAGGGCGACGGGTGGCGCCTCGTCACGGCCGAGCTCTCGCTGGAGCGCTCCGGTCCCGAGCGCTTCCTGAGCACGTTCGCGCTGCTGCCCGAGCTGCTGCGCGCGCTCGGGCCGGCGGTGCCGGAGCGCGCCGCCGCCGAGCTCGGCCGGCTGATCGCCGAGCTGGGCACGCTGCGCCACATGTCCGCGTCGGTGGCCGCGATGATCGACGCCGGCCGGGACCCGGTCGCCGAGGCGGCGCTCGTCAAGGACCTCGGCACGCGGTTCGAGCAGCGTCTGCCCGAGGTCGCCCGCCTGCTGGTGAGCGCCGACGCCTCGGGCGCCGACGCCGAGGCGTTCGCGCGGCTGCTGCCCGAAGCCGTGCTCGCCGCGCCCGGGTTCACCCTGCGGGGCGGCAGCACCGAGATCCTCCGCGGGATCACCGCTCGCGCCCTGGGGGTCCGATGAGCTACGAGCGCCAGCTCCTGGTCGAGTCGGCGGCGGGCCTGATCGCGCGCCACGGGCCCCAGCAGCACGAGGACGTGGGCTGGAGCGCCGCGCTGTGGACGGCGCTCGAGGAGCACGGCTTCACGCTGGTCTCGCTGCCCGAGGAGCTCGGAGGCGCCGGCGGCGATGTGGCGGACGCCGCCGCCATCGCCCGCCTCACGGGCCGGACCGCCGCGCCGGTGCCGCTGGCCGACAGCGTGCTCGTCGGCGGCTGGCTGCTCGCGCAGGCCGGGCTCGCGCTGGGCGAGGGCCCGTGCCCCGCCGCGCCCGTCACGGATGCGGTGCGGCTCGAGCGCGCGTCGAGCGGCTGGCGCCTCACGGGACGGCTGCCCGGCGTGCCGTGGGGCCGCTGCGCCGGCACGGTCGCCGTGCTGGCCGACGGCCCGGAGGGGCCGATGGTGGTGGCCGTGCCGGCCGCCGCCCTGACCGTCAACGAGGCGGCCAACGTCGCCGGCGAGCCGCGCGACGACCTCACGGTCGACACGGCCATCGACGCCGAGCGCGTCGCCGCCGCCCCGCCCGAGCTCGACGCCGCCGCGGTGCGCCGCCGCGGGGCGCTGGCGCGCGCGCTGACCATCGCCGGAGCGCTCGACCAGGTCCTCGCGCTGACCGTGAGCTACGTGCGCGAGCGCGAGCAGTTCGGTCGCCCGATCGCCAAGTTCCAGGCCGTGCAGCAGGAGATCGCGCTGCTCGCGGGCGAGGTGGCCGCGACGTCCGCGGCGGTCGACGCCGCGGTGCTGGCCGAGGCGGCCGCCGCCGCCCCCTGGGCGGTCGCCGTGGCCAAGGCCCGGGCCAGCAGCGCCGCGGGGCGGGCGGCGGCGATCGCCCACCAGCTCCACGGCGCGATGGGGTTCACCCACGAGTACCCGCTGCACCACCTGACCCGCCGGCTCTGGGCGTGGCGCGACGAGTTCGGCGCGGAGAGCGAGTGGTGGATCGCGCTCGGCCGGGACGCCGCCGCGGCGGGGCCCGACCGGCTGTGGCCGACGCTGAGCGGCGTCGCTACGGCGCTGCGCTGACGGCAGGTCCTCCGTCGGCGGTCGAAGCCGCGAGATCGACGAGGCGCCGCACGTTGCGCGCCGCCTGCTCGGGGGGCAGGCCGAGGCCCGGGGCGTAGAGGATCACGTGGTCGAGCGCGCCGTCGTAGCGCGTCAGGCCCGCGCGGACCTGGGCGGGCGTTCCGGCGACCGCGATCGCGTCGATCATGGCGTCCGGCACCGCCGCGGCCATGGCCGGCAGGTCGCGGCGCGCGAACGCCTCGCGGATCGTCGCGGCCTCCGCGGCGAAGCCGGCGAGCGCCAGCGGACGCTCGTACGACTTGACCGAGGCGTAGAAGGCGATCTGCGCCGCCGCCTGGCGGCGCGCGTGCTCCTCGTCGTCGTCGACGGCGCAGATCACCATCCCGGCGAGGGTGACGTTCGCCGGGCTGCGCTCGGCGTGCTCGGCGCCCCTGTGGATCGCCGGCCGCACGACGTCGTCGACGTAGCCGACCGTGCACAGCGGATGGCCCACCAGCCCGTCGGCGACGCGTCCGGCGACCTCGACCATCCGCGGGTTGACGCCGGCCGTGTACACCGGGATGTGCTCGCGCGCGGGCGGCGTGACGTCGCCGGTCGGGGTCACGTCGACATGGTAGAAGCGGCCGTCGTGGCGGACGGGCCCCTCGTGGATGCGCCACAGCTTGCGCAGCACCGTCACGAGCTCCTCCATGCGCAGGGCGGGGGCGCTCGGATCGGCGCCGTGCCAGTCGCGCAGCATCCGCGTCGTGCCGTTGCCCAGGCCGAGGACCAGCCGCCCGCCGGAAAGGGCGTCGAGGCTGCGCGCGTCGGCCGCGAGGACGAGCGGCGTGCGCCCCACCCCGTAGAGGATCGAGCTGCCGAGCCGGCACCGCGCCGTCCCGGTCGCCATCGCCGCCAGCGCGACGGTCGCCGACATCGAGTAGAGCTCGCTGGCCCAGACCGCCTCGACGCCCGCCGCGTCGGCCTGCGCGGCGACCTCGACGGCCGCGGCCAGATCGAGGCCGACCGTGGAGACGCCGTACGTCGTGGAGGTCGGCCGCGCGGGTTGGCTCATGCGCGGCGAGCATAGACGAGATCTAGTGTAATCTTCATCCAGATTTGTTCTGGAGCCCGCCGGCCCGTCCGATCCCCGTCGTACGACGACGCACGCGCGAAGGAGTCTCGTGAACGACCGCTACCTGCTTTCGCCGGAGCTCATCTCCGACCCGTACCCGTACTTCGCGGAGCTCCGCAGCACCGAGCCGGTGCACTGGAACGAGCGTCACCGGGCCTGGTTCCTCTCGCGCTACGCCGACGTGGTCGCCGCCTTCCGCAGCCCGGATCTGACGGCCGACCGCATCACGCTCGTCTACGACAAGCAGGCGGCATCGCGCAAGGAGGAGCTGCAGCGCACCTTCGACCTCATCCGCAGCAAGTGGTTCGGCTACATGGACCCGCCGGAGCACACCCGCCTGCGCAAGCTCGTGCAGAAGTCGTTCTCCCCGGGGATGGTGCGCCGGCTCGAGGACCACATCAACGCGTCGTGCTCGGAGCTGGCCTCCAAGCTCGAGGGCGAGCTCGGCGCCGGCGGGTTCGTCGACTTCATGGAGGTCTTCGCCCGGCCGCTGCCCGCGTTCGTCATCGCCGACATGCTGGGCGTCCCTCGGGAGGACCGCGAGCAGTTCGAGCGCTGGTCGTCGGAGCTCGTGCTGATGCTGTTCGGGGCGATGAACGCGCCCGACCGCGTGGAGCGCGCGCACGTCGCGATGATGGCGCTCGAGGAGTACTTCCAGGGCCTCGTGAAGCTGTACGAGGGGCGCCCGGAGGCCGACAACGTCATCAGCCGCCTCCTGCGCGCCGAGGAGGAGGGCCGCGTCCTCAACCGGGACGAGATCACGGCCACCTGCATCATGCTCCTCACGGCCGGCGACCACACGACGGCCAGCCTCCTCGGCAACACCGTCCTCGCGCTCTCGCGCCATCCCGACCAGTACGACGCGCTGCGCGCCCGCCCCGAGCTCGTCCCGCAGGCTGTGGAGGAGTTCATCCGCTTCGAGGGGCCGCTGAAGGTCACCGTCCGCGTGGCGGCCCGCGAGCACGAGCTGCACGGGACGACCATCCGCGAGGGCGAGCGCCTGTTCCTGCTGCAGAGCGCGGCGAACCGCGACCCGGAGCAGTTCGAGAACCCGGACACGCTCGACATCCATCGGCAGGCCCGGACGCACATCGGCTTCGGGCACGGGATCCACTTCTGCCTCGGGGCCGCCGTGGCCCGGATGACCGCCGGCATCGCGATCACCGCGCTGATGACCCGCATCCCGAAGATCGAGGTGGCGGCGGACGGCGTCGAGTGGGAGCCCTACCTCATCACCCGCAGCCTCCAGTCCCTGCGGGTCCGCGCGGCGCAGCCGCGCGAGCAGGACGTCGCGGCATGAGCGAAGGCCCGGGCGGGCGGCGGCTCGTCGCGGTCGACCCGTCGGCGTGCGTCGGCTCGGGGACGTGCACGAACATCGCGCCCGGCGTCTTTCGCATCGACGAGCGCGCGGGCGTGGCCGTGGTGGTCTCGCAGGACGGCGCGCCGGTCGCCGACGTCGAGGAGGCGATCGCCATCTGTCCCGTGGAGGCGATCGGCTACGTGGCCGACGAGCCCCCGTCGCCGCAGGGCGTTCGTTGACGCGCCCTCTCAACTAGAGTAATCATTATAATGAGCGCCAGTCCCGCGTCGGAGGAGAGCAACATGCGGTTTGTCTGCGGCATCGACATCGGCGGAACGTTCACGGACCTGGTCGTGCGGTCGCTCGACGGGTCCGACGACGTACGTCAGTACAAGGTCTTCACCGAGAAGGACCTGACGAAGAGCACGCTCAACGCCATCGAGGCGGCGAGCGAGGACTTCGGACTGACCACCGAGGCCTTCCTCCAGGAGGTCGAGCACGTCTTCCTCGGCTCGACGGTCGCGCTCAACACGCTGCTCACGCGCTCGGGCTCGCAGGTCGGCATCGTCACGACCAAGGGTCACGCCGACACCTACCACCTCGCGCAGATGGCCCGCGGCGGCGTGCGCGACCTCCGCGACGCCGTGCTCCAGAACTTCCAGCCGCTCGTGCCGCGATCCCGGATCGCCGAGGTGCAGGAGCGCGTCGACTGCTTCGGCGACGTGCTCGTGGCGCTCGACGAGGAGCAGGTCGCGTCGGTGCTGCGCCACCTCGTCGAGGAGAAGGGCTGCGACGCCCTCGTCGTCTGCCTGCTGTGGTCCTCCGCGTATCCCGACCACGAGCAGCGCGTCAAGGAGCTGGCGCGCGAGCTCTACCCCGACCTCTTCATCACCGCGTCGAGCGACCTGACCCGCCTGCTGGACGAGTTCAGCCGCACGGCGACGAGCGTCGTCAACGCGTACGTCGGCCACCGCGTCCAGACGTACTGCCGCGAGCTGTCGAGCCGGCTGGCCGAGGCCGGGCTGCGCACGCCGCTGCTCATCATGCAGTCGACCGGCGGCGTCGCCCCCGTCGAGGACGTCGCCGACAAGGCGGTGGCCCTGATCGGCTCGGGCCCCGCCGGCGGCGTGATGGCGGCCCGCGACGTCTGGGTGGGGCGCAACGGGAACGGCAACGGCAACGGCAACGGCGCGGCGCCCGCGGACGGCGCGTCGCGCGGAGCCGTCGCGGTCGACATGGGCGGCACGAGCTTCGACGTGGCCCTGATCCCCCAGGGCGAGATCCAGCTCACCACCGACATGCGCATCGCGCGCCACCCGCTGCTCATCCCGGCGATCGACGTCAACTCGGTCGGCGCGGGCGGGGGCAGCATCGCCTCCGTCGAGACGACGGCGGCCGGCTCGATCCTGCGCGTCGGGCCCGAGAGCGCCGGCGCCGTCCCCGGGCCCGCGTGCTATGGCCGCAGCGGCACGGCGCCGACCGTCACCGACGCCAACGTCGTCCTCGGCCTCATCAACCCGGACTACTTCGCGGGCGGCTATGTGACGCTCGACCGCGACGCCGCCGCCGCGGCGATGCGCAGCGTCGCCGAGCCGCTGGGCCTGTCCATCGAGGACGCGGCGCGGGGAATCATCAGCGTCGTCGACGCCGTGATGGGCGACGCGATCAAGGACGTGAGCATCCGTCGCGGCTACGACGCCCGCAACTTCTCCGTGATCGCCTACGGGGGCGCCGGCGGGCTGCACGCCGCGAACATCGCCCGCAACCTCGGGATCACCGACCTCGTGGTGCCGCACCTGGCCGGGACGCTGTCGGCGTACGGCCTCACGACCGCCGACATCCTCTACGCGTACCAGCTCACCGACCAGTCGATCACCGTCGCGCCACCGCCGCCGTGGGGCAGCGCCGTCGCGGGCGAGCGCTTCTCCGGCGCCTCGATCGAGCACATCGAAGGGATCTTCGAGGGCATCGAGCGGGATCTGGACGCGTCGCTCGCCGGCCAGGACGTGCCGCCCGACCGGCGGACGTTCCAGCGCAGCATCGACATGCGCTACCAGGGCCAGACCCTGCGCCTGCCGGTCTCGGTGCCGGGCGGATCGCTGTCCTCCCCGATCCTCGAGGACGTCCTCGAGCAGTGGGAGGAGAAGTTCCGCAGCATCTACGGCGCCGGGGCGGCCTGGCCGCAGGGCGGCATGGAGCTCATCAACTACTACGTCACCGCCACCGGCAGGATCGGGCAGCAGAACGGGTCGACGCCCCCGGCGGCCGCGGGGAGCGACGGCCGGTCGCCCGAGCCGATCGAGACGCGCTCCGTCTACCTCGACAACTGGATCGAGGTGCCCGTCTTCCGGTCGAACAGCCTGCCGGTCGGCGCCGAGGTCGCCGGGCCGGCGATCGTCGAAGACCCCATGACGACCGTCCTCCTCAGCGAGGGCGATCGCGCGGCGATGAGCGACTCCGGTGCGCTCGTCATCGCGGTGGCCGAGAAGTCATGAGCATCGGGACCGAGGTCGGAAGGAGCACGCAGCATGTCAGTCACATCTGAGCCGACGGCACACATCAAGACCGACCCGGTGACGCTGGAGGTGTTCAGCAACCGGATCCAGAACCTCATGAAGCTCATGACGAGCACCCTCGAGAACCTCGCGGGCACGCTCGTCGGCCGCGAGTCCGGGGACTACTCGACCGCCCTGCTCGATCGCGACGGCAACACGATCGCGTTCGGCAGCATGGTCGGCTTCCACCTCGGCCACATGACGTCGGTCGTGCCGTGGATCTACGAGAACCTCGGCCGCGACTCCCTGCGCCCGGGGGACATGTTCCTCAGCAACGACCCCTACTCCGGCGGCGCCGTCCACAGCAACGACGTGGGCGTCTTCGCGCCGATCTTCGTCGACGACGAGCTCGTGGGCTGGACCGGCTGCGACATGCACTGCATGGACGTCGGCGGCGCGCTGCCGGGCAGCTTCGTCCCGAACGCGATCGACGTCGTCGCCGAGGCGTGCCGGTTCTCGCCCGTGCGGATCTACGGCGGCGGCGAGTACCGGCCCGACGTCGTACGGTCGTTCCTCTCCAACACGCGGCTCCCGGAGCGCGTGGGGCAGGACATCTCCGCGGAGGTCGGCGCGAACCATTACGCGCTGAAGATCGTCGAGGAGACCGTCCGCGAGTTCGGCGTCGAGCGCTACCTGCAGCTCGTCGAGGACGTCAAGGCGTTCTCGGAGGCCCGGACGCGCCAGCGCATCGAGGAGGAGCTCGTCGACGGCGTGTACGAGTACGTCGACTACGAGGAGCACGACTTCGTCAGCCACGCGCTCTATCCGATCCGCGTCCGCCTCACGGTCTCGGGGTCGGAGCTGTTCCTCGACTTCACGGGGACCGCGGCGCAGGCGCCGAGCCTCATCAACTGCTCGCGCTCGGGCCTGAAGGGCGCCGTGATGGCGGCGCTGCTCATGCAGCTCGTGCCCGACATCCCGTTCAACGCGGGCGTGATGCGGCCGGTGCACGTCTTGAGCGAGGGTGGGACGATCAACGACTGCAACGCGCCCGCGCCCGTGTCCCTGGCGACCGCCATGGCGGCGTGGCGCACAGTCGACGTCGTCAGCGGAGTCCTCACGCGCGCCGTCGACGCGTCGCCCTCGGAGTTCCTGCGCGATCGGGCGACCGCGTGCTGGGGCGGGACGTGGCCGGTCTACGTGCTGAGCTCCACCAGCGACCAGTACGGCAACTACAGCGTCTTCCTGAACATGGACGGCAGCGGGGAGGGCTCGGGCGCGCTGCGCGGCCTGGACGGCGCGCGGGGAAGCTCGATCCTGCTGGCGGGCCGTGTCCCGAGCGTCGAGGCCCACGAGCTGACCGAGCCGAACCTCTACATCGCGCGGCGCATCTGGGCCGACTCGGCCGGCGCGGGCCGGTGGCGCGGAGGCTGGAGCTTCCAGGAGGTCGTGACGCCCTGGGGCGAGAAGACGGCCGATCAGTCCGGCACCTTCTGCACTTCGCGCAACGCTGTCCCGACGCCCGGGGCGTTCGGCGGATACCCCGGCTCCGGCGTCTTCTACGGCGTCATCGAGGACGCGGACATCGCGGGGCGGATCGCCGACGGACGGCTGCCGAGCTGGGACGACCTCGACGTCGACGCCAACATCGAGATCCTCGAGGCCAAGGAGGTCTGGGAGGGCCGGCGCCAGCTGCGCAAGGGCAACGACGCGTTCGTCATGACCTTCGCCGCCGGCGGCGGCTTCGGCGACCCGCTCGAGCGCGATCCCGACCGCGTCCGCGCCGACGTCGAGGAGGGCATCGTCTCGATCGAGGCGGCGCGCGGCGTCTACGGCGTCGAGCTGACGGCCGGGGCGGACGGGACGTTCGAGGCCGACCTCGAACGCGTCGAGAAGGACCGCGACGCGCTGCGGGCCGAGCGGCTCCGCGGCGTCGGCTGATCCACCGAAGGAGGCAAGGCGATGGATGTGTTCACGATCGGTTCCGTGAAGTACGAGCGTTCCAACGAGCGGCTGGCGTGCAGCAAGTGCGACGGACGGCTGTGCGCGTGGGGCGAGAACTACAAGGAGTTCGCGACGTCGCGCACCCTCGGGTCCGAGGAGATGCGCGCGCGCCTGTCGTCCTCGTACTACCTCAAGGAGCACGACGAGGTCGAGCTGCGGGAGTTCGTCTGCCCGCACTGCGGGCTGCTGCTCGACTTCGAGGTCTACCGTGCCGGCGAGCCGGCGCGCCTGGACTTCGAGCCGCCGGAGGCGGCGCGCGCCCGCGGATACGACGCGCGCGCGCAGTACGAGGCGGCGCCCGAAAGCTGGATCAGCTTCTCGTGACGAGCAGAGCGGCACTCATCACGGGCGCGGCGGGAGGCATCGGCCGCGCCATCGCCCACAAGCTCGCCAGCCAGGGCTTCACCGCGCTCATCAACGACGTCGACGCCGGCCGCGTCGCCGCCGTGGTGGAGGAGCTGCGCGCGGAGGGCCTGCAGGCCGACGCGGCGCTCTTCGACGTGCGCTCGACCTCCGAGGCGGACGCGGCGCTGGCGGACCTCCAGGGGCGCTACGACGTGGAGGCCCTGGTGAACAACGCCGGCGGCTGGGTCGTCAAGCCGTTCCACGAGTCCGGTCGCGCCGACTGGGAGGAGGACATCGAGCTCAACCTCTACGGCGTGCTGACCGTGACCCGCGCGGCCATCGGCGCCATGATGGCCCGGGGCTCGGGCTCGATCGTCTCGATCGTCTCCGACGCCGCGCGCGTCGGCGACCCGAGCGCGGCCGCCTACGCCGCCTCGAAGGGCGCCGTCATCTCCTTCAGCAAGTCCCTGGCCCAGGCCTACGGCCGCTCCGGGCTACGGGTCAACTGCGTCTCGCTGGGCGTCATCGAGACGCCGCGCACGCAGGAGATGCTCGCGAACGAGAAGGTGCGCGGCAGCCTCCTGAAGCGCTATCCCGCGGGGCGGCTCGGCAAGCCGAGCGACGTCGCGGCGAGCGTCGCGTTCCTGCTCTCCGACGAGGCGCAGTGGATCACCGGTCAGATCCTGCCGGTCAACGGCGGCTACAGCATGCTCGGCTAGCGGCGGCGACCGATCCCCATGGACGAGACACCCAACGAGCGCAGCCACACGCCCTCGGACAGCCCCGGCTGGCGCGAGAGCTTCTATTTCGGCTTCTTCGACGAGGCCTCAGGCATCGGCGCGTACAGCAGCATGGGCGAGAAGCCGCACTCCGGACGCTCAGGCTACATCTGCACCCTGTGGGGCGACGACGTGATCGCCGAGACCCGCATCGGGGCGATGGAGCGCACCGCCACCGAGCACGCCTGCGCGGGCCTGCGCTATCGCCTCGACGAGTCCGACGGCTCGTGGGCCATCGCGTACCGGGGCACGATGCCGATCCTGGGCCCGACCGGCGAGGCCTACTCCGGCAGCGTCGCCGTGGACGAGTCGCTGCCCACCGTCGACGTCGCGATGGACCTGCGGTTCGAGCCGCTCACCCCGGCCTACTTCTACGACGGGTCCCATCCCGCGTGGGAGCGGCTCTTCGACGGCCACGTCGAGCAGTCGGGCCGCATCGCGGGCGTCGTCACGGTCGGCGACGAGCGCTACCGGATCGACGCGCTCGGCGCCCGCGACCACTCGTGGGGCACGCGCGACTGGGGCCACCCGCGCGGGTGGACGTTCTTCACCGCCAGCTTCGACCGCGGGCCGGCGTTCGTCTCCCTGTGGGCGGCCGACACGGCGGCGGGCAGCGCGGTCGACGGCTACGTCTCGCGCAACGGCGTGACCGCGAGGATCACCGGCATCGAGGCGGACATCGCCGGCGAGCGCCCGCGTCCGGGCACGCCGTTTGCGCTGAGCATCGTCGACGACGCCGGCGAGAGGACCGAGCTCGTCTGCCGGCCGCACTCGTCGATGCGCCACCAGGTCGGCGGGGGCAGGAGCGGGCCGGCGTCGCACGTCGACCGCTGGCTGGTCGAGATCGACTCGCCGATCCACGGCATCGGCCACGGCGACTTCGAGCTGCTCGACCCGGCGTCGACCCACGAGAACCCAGCAGAGGAGCACCGATGAACACGACATCCGAGGTGACCGCCATCGCGGAGGACACGCCGCTTCTCGTGGGCGGCAAGGAGCACTGGGGAACGACCTTCCGCGAGGTCTTCAACCCGGCCGACCCGACGCAGGTCGCCGGGCGCATCGTCGACGGCGACGAGGCCGTCGCGGTCGCCGCCGTGGAGGCCGCCGGCGCGGCGCTGCGCGGCTGGGCGGCGACGCCCCCGGCCGAACGCCTCACCGCGGTCCACGAGGCGCTGGCGGCGCTCGAGGCCATCGGCGCCGACCTGGCGCCGCTCATCACGCGCGAGATGGGCAAGATCTTCCGCGAGGCCCGGCTCGAGGTCGGGATGCCGCGGCACATGCTCACCTGCTTCGAGCCGCACTTCGAGCGACTCCTGGACGAGCGCATCGAGGACGACCGCGGCGAGGTGATCGTCGCGCGCGTGCCCCGCGGCGTCGTCAGCCTCATCGTCCCCTTCAACTGGCCGGTCGCCCAGCTCGCGCTGAAGCTGTTCCCGGCGCTGCTCATGGGCAACACGGTGGTGGTCAAGCCGTCGCCGCTCGCGCCGCTGGCGGTCACGAAGGCGCTCGTCGCGATGGCGGGCGCGCTGCCGCCCGGCGTCATCAACGTGGTCTTCGGCCCGGACAGCACGGTGGCCCCCGTGCTCACCACCCATCCGGCGATCCGGATGGTCTCGTTCACGGGAAGCATCGAGACCGGCCGCAAGGTCATGGCCGCCGCCGCGACGTCGATCAAGCACGTGGTGCTCGAGCTCGGCGGCAACGACCCGGCGCTCATCCTCGCCGACGCGTCGCTGGACCCCAAGCAATGCGTGACCATCCTGCAGTCGATCTTCTCGACGTCGGGCCAGGGCTGCCAGCTCATCAAGCGGATCTACGTCCACCGCTCCCGTCATCGGGAGCTCCTGGAGAAGCTGACCGCGGGCGCCGACGAGTACTACGTCGTGGGGGACGGGATGGAGCGCGAGGTCAACCTCGGCCCGGTCGTCTCCAAGGCACAGCGCGACCGGATCGCCGGGCTCGTCGAGAGCAGCCGGCGGGGAGACACGACGGTGGCAGAATGCGGCCGCATCCACGACGAGGCGACCTTCGAGCAGGGGTGGTTCGTGCGGCCGACGTTCGTCGACGGCGTCGACGCCGACGCCCCGATCGTGACCGAGGAGCAGTTCGGGCCGGTCGTGCCGATCATCCCGTTCGACGACGAGGAGCGGGCGGTCGAGATGGCCAACGCCACCGAGTTCGGCCTCGCCGCGTCGATCTGGACCGAGGACGTCGAGCGCGGCATGAGCCTGGCCGCCACGGTCGAGGCCGGCACGACGTTCGTCAACAACCACAACACGTTCGCGATCTTCGACGTGGGCGGAGTCGGTGGCGTGAAGCACAGCGGCAACGGGCGCGAGCTCGGCCCGTGGGGCCTCACCGAGTTCACGGATCTGCACATCCGCAGCACCCGCGCCAGGTAGGGGCCGGGCGGACGGCGCGCACGATGCTGCACTGCAGGGTGGAGCCCGCCGGGGTCGCGGTTGCCACGCTCGATCAGCCGGAGCGCGGCAACTGCCTGTCCGACGACATGATCGCGGCGCTGCTGGCGTTGATCGACGAGGTCGAGCGCCGCGAGGACGTGAGCGTCCTCGTCGTCGAGGGGCAGCCGCGGGTGTTCTGCGGCGGCGGCGACGTGGACGTCTTCGGCGGCTGGGGCGCGTGGACCGCCGCGGAGCGGCGCAGCTACGTCGTCACGGGCATCCAGCCGCTCTTCCGCCGCCTGGTCGACTCCCCGCTGCTCACGGTCGCGTCCGTGCAGGGGGCCGTCGTCGGGGCGGGGCTCGACCTGCTGCTCGCCTGCGACCTGCGGTTCGCCGCGACCTCGGCCAGCGTGCGGTCCGGCTACCTCGATGTGGGCCTCGTGCCCGGCGCCGGATCGCCGTGGCACCTGTCGCGCCTGATCGGGCGCAGCCGCTCGCTCGAGCTCCTGCTGTCCGGCGAGCGGCGCCCGGCATCCGAGCTTGCGCAGTGGGGGTTGTTCAACGGGGTCTTCGCCGACGACGAGCTGGGGCCGGCCGTGACACGGATCTGCGCGGGGATCGCCGCGCGCGGGCGCGACCGGGTCGGTCCGCTGAAGTCGCTTGTGCGGACGGCGGCCGAGGACTCGTTCGAAGCCCATCTGGACCGCGCCGCGACCCTGCTGGCCCTGCTCGGCGAGGGCCCCCGCGAGCAGAGCGGCGGCTCGTGACGCTCGACCAACCCCCAGGAGGACGATTGGCTATGGACGAGCGTGGTTCGGCGTGGGACTGGGTGGCGGCGCAGGCGGAGCGATCCGCCGACCGCCGGTTCGTCTTCTTCGAAGGGACGTGGCTCACCTATGGCGAGGTCGTCGCAGAGGCCGACGAGGTCGCCGCGGGCCTGAGCGCGCACGGCGTCGCGAAGGGCGACCGCATCGCCTTCCTCGCGGGCAACTCCCCGGAGTACCTCGTCGCGTTCCTCGCCGTCGTGCGCCTCGGCGCGCTCTTCGTCCCGATCATCGACGGCTCCAAGCCGCCCGAGATCGCCTACGTGCTCAGCCACTCGGGCTCGTCGTTCCTCATCACCGACGAGCCGCACCTGCTCGAGCTGGGCGCCGCGGCGGCGGAGCTGCTCGGCGACGTGCGCCGCGTCTTCCTGCTGCCCGCCGACGAGGCGGCCGCGGGGCGCGCCGCGCCCGGTGGCCCCGACAGCGTCACGTACGAGGAGCTGCGCGCCGTCCAGGGACCTCCGCCGTCCGTGGCGGTCTCGGGCGCCGACGACCTCGGGATCTTCTACACGTCGGGAACGACCGGCAAGCCGAAGGGAGCGGTGCTGCCGCACCGCGGGCTGGCGGACGCCGGCCGCCTCATGGCCGAGCGCCTGGAGTACGGCGCCGACGACGTCGTGCTGTGCGCGCTGCCGCTCTTCCACGTCGGCGGCCTGCACTACTGCATGGCGCCGGCCATCGCCGCGGGCGCCGGCGCCATGCTCCAGCGCAGGTTCAGCGTCAGCCGGTTCTGGCGCGACGTCGATGAGTCCGGCGCCACCGGCGGCCTCCTGATGCCGGCGATGATGGCCATGCTCCTGACGCTGCCGCCGGCGCCCGACGATCGCGACCACCCGCTCCGGCTCGTGTGCTCCCACACGCGCGACCCGAAGTTCTCCGTGCGCTTCGGGGTCGACATCGCGACCACGTGGGCGCTGAGCGAGGGCAGCGGCATCGGGACGTTCACCCGTCCGGACTACGACCGCCACGAGGACAAGCTCATCGGATGGCCGCTCGGCGACGCGCAGCTGCGGATCGTGGACGCGCTCGGCGAGGAGCTTCCGCCCGGCGGCGTGGGGGAGATCTGCATCCGCCATGGCTCGCTGATGCGGGGCTACTGGGACGACCCGGAGCAGACTCGGCTGACGCTCCGGGACGGGTGGCTGCAGACCGGCGACGCCGGCCGCCTCGACGAGGAGGGGCGGCTGTACTTCGAGGGCCGCGTGAAGAACATGATCAAGCGCGCGGGCGAGAACGTGGCGGCCGAGGAGGTCCAGAGCGTGATCACCCAGCACCCCGACGTCGTCGAGTGCGCGGTGATCGGCGTGCCGGACGCGATCCGCACCGAGGAGGTCAAGGCGTTCGTCGTGCGCGGCGAGGGCGCCGCGCTCTCCCCCGAGGAGCTCGTGGCATGGTGCGAGGAGCGACTCTCGAGCTTCAAGGTGCCGCGGTACGTGCAGTTCACGGCCGAGCTGCCCAAGAGCACGACCGGGAAGATCCAGCTCTTCAAGCTGCGCGAGCTGCCGGACCAGCTCGAGTGCTGGGACCGCACAGCGGCCGCCAGGACCGCATGACGGCCATGCCGGCGCCGGCGGTCGACGAGGCCGCCCTGCTCGAGCGGCTGCGGCCGTTCCTCGGCGAGGCGCGGCCCGAGCTGTCCGGTTTGGAGTCCGTGCAGCGGCTGGGCGGCGGGCTGTCGTGCCTGACCTACGCGCTGGGCGGCGCGGGCTGGGAGGCGATCCTGCGCCGGCCCCCGGGCGGACCGCAGCGGTCGCGCGCGCACAACTTCCGGCGCGAGTTCCGCATTCTCGAGCGCATGTGGGGCTCCACGCCCATCCCGGTGCCCCGGCCCCTGCTGCTCTGCGAGGACGGCGCGGTCATCGGCGCGCCGTTCTACGTGATGGAGCGGGTCCACGGCCTCGTGCTCGGCCCCGACACGCCCGACGCGACGCGGGCGCGGCTCGACGGAGCGCACGTCGGCGCGCTGCTCGTGGACGTGCTCGCCGACCTGTCGCGGGTCCCGCCCGACGTGGTGGCGAGCTCGAGGTCCGAGGGCGGCTACCTCGAGCGTCAGATGGACCTGTTCCGCACGCTGTGGAGCACGAACCGCACGCGCGACATCCCCGAGGTCGAGGCGCTGTGCGCGTGGCTCGACGAGCATCGCCCGACCACGCAGCGCCTGTCGGCCGTGCACGGCGACTTCAAGATCGACAACGTCATGTTCGCGCCGGAGGACCCGCCGCGCATCGCGGCCGTGCTCGACTGGGAGCTCGCCGCCGCGGGGGATCCGCTCGTCGACCTCGGCTGGCTGCTGTTCTTCCTCACGCGCGACGATCGCGACGAGGTCGAGCTCGGCGAGCACGCGATCCGCGCGGGCGGCGCGTTCCCGGGGCGGGCGGCGCTGGCCGAGCGCTACGCGGACCGCACGGGCCTTCGGATCGACGACCTGATCTGGTACATGGCCCTGTCGGGCTTCAAGCTCGCGGCGATCATGGAGGGCTCGTACCGGCGCTACCTCGAGGGCGACCGCGACCAGCCGCGCTTCGCCCTGCTCGAGCACGCCGTCGTGCACTGGGCCCGCCGCGGGCTGCGCGCCGCCCGCGGCGAGCTGCCGATGTAATCGGTAAGATCATCACCCTAAATGAGCTACGCACGCCCGGAACCGCGGGCACGCCGAAAGGGGACTGGATGTCGTCGCGAGCAGCGCTGGTGACCGGCGGGGCGAGAGGGATCGGACGGGCGATCGCCCTGCGCCTGGGCGAGCAGGGCCATCCCGTCGCCGTCGCCGACCTCGCCGTGGACGGGGCCGCCGAGGTCGCCGCCTCGATCGAGGCGGCCGGCGGCCGGGCGATCCCGCTGCAGCTCGACGTCACCGACTCCGCGGGCGTGCTGAGCGCCACGAGCGCCGCGGCGGAGGAGCTCGGGCCTATCGAGGTCCTCGTCAACAACGCCGGCTGGGACGACCTCATGCCGTTCGTCGAGACGGACGAGCCGTTCTGGGACCGGGTCATCGACATCAACTACAAGGGCGTGCTGCGCCTGACCTCGGCGCTCCTGCCCGGGATGCTCGAGCGCCAATGGGGCCGCATCGTGAACATCGGGTCCGATGCCGCGCGCGTCGGCTCGTCGCACGAGGCCGTCTACGCCGGCGCGAAGGGCGCGGTGATCGCCTTCACGAAGACGATCGCGCGCGAGAGCGCGCGGCGCGGGGTGACGGCGAACGTCGTGTGCCCGGGGCCGACCGACACGCCGCTGCTCGGTGAGATCGTCGAGGCCGCCGAGGACTCGGCCAAGGTCATCTCGCGCATGACCTCGGCGGTGCCGATGAAGCGCGTCGGCCAGCCGTACGAGATCGCCGCCGCGGTGGCGTTCCTGGCCGGCGAGGACGCCGGGTTCATCACCGGCCAGACGCTGTCGGTCAGCGGTGGCCTGACCATGGCCTGAGCCCGCGATGCCCGAGGCGCTCATCGTCGCGGCCGCGCGGACGCCGATCGGCCGCGCCCACAAGGGATCGCTCGTCGACGTCCGGCCCGACGACCTCGCCGCGCTGGCCATCGCGTCGGCCCTCGGCCAGGTGCCCGCGGTGGCGCCGGAGGCGATCGACGACGTCATCGTCGGCTGCGCGTTCCCCCAGCAGCAGCAGGGGATGAACATCGGGCGGCGGGCGGCGCTGCTGGCGGGCCTGCCCGCGAGCGTGCCGGGGACCACGGTCAACCGCTTCTGCGCGTCGAGCCTGCAGGCGATCCGGATGGCGGCGCACGCCATCCGCGCCGGGGAGGGCGACGTCTTCGTGGCCGCCGGCGTCGAGTCGGTGTCGCGCGTGAACGGCTATCCGACCGGCGACGACCGCCACCCGCGCCTGCACGGCGACGGCGCTGTGGCGAACGCGTACGTGCCCATGGGGATCACGGCCGAGAACGTGGCCCGCGCCTTCGGCGTCGAGCGGGAGGAGATGGACCGCTTCGCGCAGCGCTCGCACGAGCGGGCGATCGCCGCTCGGGACGCCGGGTTCTTCGCGCGCGAGATCGTCTCCTGCCCGCGGCCCGACGGCTCGACGCTGAGCGAGGACGACGGTCCCCGCCGCGACTCGTCGCTGGAGCGGCTGGGCCAGCTCCAGCCCGCCTTCGTGCCCGACGGCGTCGTGACCGGCGGCAACGCCTGCCCGCTCAACGACGGGGCGGCCGCGCTGGTCGTGATGAGCGACGCCGCCGCCGAGCGATCGGGGATCGCGCCGCTGGCGCGGATCGTCGCGTCGGCGGTGACCGGCATCGACCCCGAGCTCATGGGGATGGGTCCGGTCCGGGCCGCGCGCGTGGCGATGGAGCGGGCGTCGGTGACGGTCGACGACCTCGACGTCATCGAGCTCAACGAGGCGTTCGCGGCGCAGGTGCTGCCCGTCTGCCGGGAGCTCGGCATCGACCCGTTCGGCGACCGGCTGAACCCGCACGGCGGCGCGATCGCGCTCGGGCACCCGTTCGGCATGACGGGCGCCCGCATCATGTGCACGCTGCTCAACGGCCTCGCCGCCCGCGACGGCCGGCTCGGGCTGGAGATGATGTGCATCGGCGGCGGACAGGGGATGGCGATGATCGTCGAGCGTGCGGCATGAGCGCCATCGACCTGCAGCGCGCGGGCGGCGTCGCGACGATCCGGCTCGACCGACCCGACCGCCTGAACGCGTTCGATCCCGGGATGAGCGCGGAGCTGCTCGCGGCGGTGCGCGACGTGGCCGCCGACGCCTCCGTGCGCGCGGTCGTGCTCACGGGCGCCGGCCGCGCCTTCTCGTCGGGGCTCGACCTCGCGACGATGGACGACGACGTCACGGCGCCCGACGGGCGCCCGGATCTGGAGCGGATCCTCGTCGAGCGGTTCCACCCGGTGGTCACGTGCATCCGGGCGATGCCCAAGCCGGTCGTCGCCGTGGTGCGCGGCCCGGCGGTCGGCGTCGGCGTCTCGCTGGCGCTGTGCTGCGACCTCGTCGTGGCGTCCGAGTCGGCGTACTTCCTGCTCGCGTTCGTGAACCTCGGCCTTGTCCCCGATGGCGGAGCGTCGCTGCTCGTGCCCAGCCGGGTGGGCATGGCGCGGGCGCTGCGGATGGCGATGCTCGGCGAGCCGATGGGCGCGCGCGAGGCCGCGGACTGCGGCCTCATCGACCGCGCATGCGCCGACGACGAGCTGGACGCCGAGCTCGACGCGCTCGTCGCGCGGCTCGCCGCCGGCCCGACACAGGCCTACGCCGCGATCAAGCGACAGCTCAACCACTGGCTCCTCGCGCGCATGCCCGAGCACCTCGAGCTCGAGGCGTCGATGCAGCAGGAGCTGGCCGGCACCGCCGACTTCCGGGAGGGCGTCACCGCCTTCGTCGAGAAGCGGGCGCCCCGCTTCACCGGCTCCTAGACGCGCCCGGGGCCGTCGCGGTCGAGCCGGTTCGACGCTCGTTGACAACGGGCGTAATCATAAATTAGATTACACTCATCATCCAGATACGTAGGGTACGCTGGCGAGGAGAGGAACCGCAATGGACGAGAGCCGTCGGGCGCTGAGCCCACGTGTGCCGTCGTTGATGTTGGCCGCCGTAGCGGCGCTGGGCATCGCCGTCGCCGGGTGTGGCAGCAGCGACACCCAGAAGAGCAGCAGCACCGCCGGCGGGACGGCGCCGGCGAAGACGTCGTCGGAGCCCGCGGGCGTCCAGGAGGCCGAGAAGTTCGTCGCGGACCACAGCGCCGCGCCCACGAGCATCGGCGACCTTCCGCCGCTGTCGAAGAAGCCGCCGACGGGCAAGAAGATCCTGTACCTGTCGTGCGGCGTGCCGCTGTGCACGCTCATCGGCAAGGGTGTCCAGGACGCCACGAAGCAGCTCGGCTGGAGCTTCCAGACCCTCACCGCGGGAGCCCTGCCCGAGACGGTCTCCAACGCCTGGAACCAGGCCGTGCGGCTCAAGCCCGACGCCGTGCTCTCCGTCGCCGCGCCGACCGTGCTCTACAAGAAGCAGCAGGCCGAGCTCGGCAAGGAGACCATCGGGCACGTGGCGCAGGCGATCCTCGACCAGCCGGGCAACGGCCTGATCGCCGTCCTGTCCGGACGCCAGAACTACATCGACCGCGGCAAGTGGATGGCCAACTGGGTCGTCGCCGACACCAAGGGCAAGGCCAACGTCCTCTACTTCACGACGCCCGACTTCCCGATCGTCACCCCGTCGGTCGAGGGCTTCAAGAGCGAGGTCGCGCGGCTCTGCCCCACGTGCAAGGTGGACGCCCACGAGGTCCCGACGTCGTCCATCGGCAAGGCGCTCCCCAACGACGTGGTGACCGCGGCCCAGCGCAACCCGGAGGCCAACTACGTGGTCGTGCCGTACGGCGACATGACCATCGGCATCCCGCAGGCGCTGCAGGCGGCGGGCCTCGCCAGCCGCGTCAAGGTCGTGTCGGCCAACCCGGCGCTGACGAACCTCGCCAACATCAAGTCCGGCACGGCCGAGGTCGCGTCGGTGGCCGAGGGCAACCAGATGTCCGGCTGGATGATGGTCGACGCCGTCGTGCGCAAGCTCGTCGGCGACGAGCTGCCGCTCGCCCAGTACGAGACGCTGCCGCCGCACCAGTACCTGACTGCGGCCAACATCGACGATCCCAAGGTCCCGTACGTCGGGGTCCCGGACTACCAAGCGAAGTTCGAGAGCCTGTGGAAGCTTCGGTGAACGCCGAAGCGCGCGGGAGCGAGCGTGGCGGCGGTGCCGTCACGCTCGCGCTCCGCGACGTCACGAAGACGTTCCCCGGCCAGCTCGCCGTGAACGGCGTGGACCTCGAGCTCCGCGCCGGAACGGTGCACGGGCTGGTCGGGCAGAACGGCTCCGGCAAGTCGACTCTCATCAAGGTCATGGCCGGGTTCCACGATCCCGACCCCGGCGCGCAGGCCTGGTTCGACGGCGAGCCGTTCGCGCTCGGCTCGGCCAGCGCGGCCGAGCGGGCCGGCATGCGCTTCATCCACCAGGACCTTGGGCTCGTGCCGACGCTCAACGCGGTGGACAACCTCGCGCTGGGGCACGGGTACGAGTCGCGCCGATTCGTGCGGCTGCGCAGCGAGGCGCGCCGGGCGCGGCAGCTGCTCTCGGAGTTCGGCTTCGCCTTCGACGTCGGCGTGCCGGTGGCCCAGCTCACGCCCGTGCAGCGGACCTGCGTCGCCATCGCGCGGGCCATGCGCGCGAAGGACGACCGGACGCTGCGCGTCCTCGTCCTCGACGAGCCGACCGCGTCGTTCGACGGCGCCGGCGTCCGGCAGCTCTTCGACGTGGTGCGCCACGCCCGCAGCCGCGGGGTGGCCATCCTCTACGTCTCCCATCGCCTGGCCGAGATCCTCGAGATCACCGACGAGACGACCGTCCTGCGCGACGGGCGGCGGATCGCCACCGTGCCCACGGCGCAGCTCGACCACGACGCGCTCATCGAGCTGATCCTGGGCCGGGCGCCCGACGCCCACCTCGACGGCGATCACGTGCACGGCAGCGACGTCCGGCTCGCGGTCGAGCACCTCCGCGGCGGTCCCGTCCGGGACGTGTCGCTCGAGGTCCACGCGGGCGAGATCGTCGGCCTCGCCGGGATCGTCGGATCGGGTCGCGACGTCGTCCCCTATCTCATCGCGGGCGCCCGCCGCCGCAGCGGCGGCCGCGTCCTCGTCGACGGCCAGCCCGTCGCGCGGCTGGCCCCTCGCGAGGTCATGCGCCGCGGGCTGGTCTTCGTGCCGGGCGACCGGCAGGGCACGAGCGCGATCCCGTCGCTGACGGTGCGCGAGAACCTGACCCTGCCCCGGCTCCCCGTGCGCGGGCCGGCGCGCTGGCTCGGCGCTGGCGAGGATCGCCGCGAGACGCGCCGGTGGCTGGACCGCTTCGACGTCCGGCCGCCCGACCCCGACCGGCCGCTCGCGACGCTCAGCGGCGGCAACCAGCAGAAGGTCGTGCTCGCGCGCGCCCTGCGCTGCCGGCCGCGGGTGCTCGTGATCGACGAGCCCGTCCACGGCGTCGACGTGGGCGCCAAGCACGCAATCCACGAGCTGCTGCGCGAGGCGACCAGGCAGGGCGTGGGCGCCCTGCTCGCCTCCGGGGACGTCGACGACCTGGCCGCGGTCTGCGACCGCGTCGTCGTCCTGCGCGAGGGGCTCGTCGGCGCCGAGCTCCACGGCGCCAGCAACACCGTCGAGCGCATCACCCAGGAGACGTTGGCACGACAGAGCGAGGCGGCATGACGGCGATGAAGCTGCTCTCACCATCGCGGGTGAGTGCGATTTACACGTGGATCGTCATCGTCATCGTGTTCAGCGTCTGGATACCGAACACGTTCCTCACCGAGCTGACGTGGAAGAACATCGCGGCGTCGCAGGCGATCACCGCGATGGTGACGCTCGGCCTGCTGTTTCCGCTGGCCGCCGGGGTGTACGACCTCGCTGTGGGGCAGACGCTGGGCTTCGCCGCGGTCCTGTCGGCGTACCTGGTCAACCACGGATTCGACACCGCGTCCGCGATCGCCGTGACCCTCGCAGCCGGCCTCTGCGTCGGCGCGATCAACGGCGCGCTCATCGTCGGCGTCCGGATCAACTCGTTCATCGCCACGTTGGGGGTCAGCTCGGTGCTGCTCGCCGTGGTGGGAGCGATGTCCAACAACGTGCAGATCACCGGCCTGCCGGCGTCGTTCCAGGACATGGCCGGGGCGCAGCCCCTGGGCATCCCGATCCCGGTGATCTACCTCGCGGTGCTCGCCGTGCTCGCCTGGTACGCGCTGGAGCACTCGCCGCTGGGCCGCTACCTGTTCGCGATCGGCGGCGCGGAGGAGGCGGCGCGCCTGGCCGGCGTCCCGACACGGCGCCTCGTGGTCGTCGCGCTGCTCATCAGCTCGGTCACGGCTGCGTTCGCCGGGATCGTCCTCACCGGCAAGCTGACCGCGGGCGACCCCGCCGCGGGCCCGGGCTACCTGCTGCCGGCCTACGCGGCGGCGTTCCTGGGCGCCACGCAGTTCACCCCCGGCCGGTTCAACGTGATCGGCGCGCTGACCGCCACGTACCTCCTGGCCACGGGGGTGGCCGGCCTGCAGCTCACGGGTGCCAAGTTCTGGGTAACCGACCTGTTCAACGGGCTGGTGCTGATCATCGCCCTGGCGCTTCCCACGATCCAGGGACGGATGCGGCTGCGGCGCAGCGCCGAGCGGGCCGCCCGCGAGGCGTCGAGTGTCACTGTCAGCTCAGGGTGAACGGTGAACCGTGAGTAGGTGCGGAATGTCGATTACCGACACATCGGAAATGAGGCGTCATGGTGCCGTCGGGCGCCATGCTAAGGTGTGATGATGGCAAGGAATGGGCCCGCGACCACGCCGGGTTTCGTCGTCTTCGACTCGGGCAGCCCGCCAAAGGCCGCCGAGCTGCTTGCCGACCAGATTCGCGCGAGCATCATCGGCAACAACCTCGCCGCGGGCTCCAGGCTCATGTCCGAGGGCGAGCTGATCGAGCAGCGCGGCCTGAGCCGGGCGACGGTCCGCGAGGCGCTGCGGCTGCTGGAGGCCGAGGGGCTGATCACCGTCAAGCGCGGCCCGCGCGGCGGGATCGCCGTCCGCCATCCCGACCCGTCCCACATCAGCCGGGCCCTCGCGACGATGGTCGCGCTCCGTGACGTGTCGCTGCGCCAGCTCTTCGACTTCCGGCTATCGATCGAGCCGGACGCCGCCGCGGCCGCGGCGACGGTCATCACCGAGGAGCAGCGCGAGGCCCTGCTCGCGTCGACGGAGCAGTCTGAGTCGCACGTCCCCGAGAGCGTGGACTTCCACGTGCTCGTGGCGCAGGCCTCCGGCAACGCCCTGAACCACATCGTGCTCGCGGCGCTGCACGAGGTCCTGGAGCTCCACGTCCGCCTCGAGGCGCTGTCGGAGGAGGCGTGGGAGGAGACGCGGTCGGCGCACGAGAAGATCGCCCGCGCGATCGCGTCCGGCAACCCCACGAAGGCGCAGAACGCCATGCGCCGCCACCTCGAGCGCTTCCGGGCCGACATGGAGAGCGCCGGTCGGCTCGACGAGCCGATCATCCCGCGGTGGGCGTGGCGTCGGTCGGCGGTCTCCGCGCGCAACGCGCCGCTCGGCTGAGTCGCCCCGCGCCGGCTAGCCGCCGGCGCCCGAGGGCGCGCGGGTGCGACCTCGGTCGAAGAAGCGCTCGATGAGCTCGCGGGCGTCCCCGTCCGCGAACAGCGCGACGATCTCCTCGAGCTCGTGGGCCATGCCGAGGTCGGGCCGCGACTCGGCGAGGGCGACGCAGCGCTTGATCGCGGCGCCGGCGAGCGGCGAGCCCTGGCGGTACCGCGACGCCCAGTCCAGCGCGGCGGCCTCCGGCGCCTCCGTCACGCGCGTGACGAGCCCCAGGGCAGCGGCCTCCTCCGCGCCGACCTGCCGGCCCGCGAGCATGAGCTCCAGCGCCGCGGCGCCGCCGATCAGCCGCGTGAGGCGCTGGGTCCCGCCGGCGCCCGGCAGCAGCCCGAGCCGCACCTCGGGAAGCCCGAGCCGGGCCGCCGGGCTAGCGAAGCGCAGGTCGCACGCGAGCGCGAGCTCGAGCCCGCCTCCGAGGGCGACGCCGTCGATGGCGGCGAGAGTGACGGCGGGCAGCGCCCCGACCGCCTCGATCGCCTCGCGCACGGCCACGACGTAGGCGCGGAACCCCTGCGGATCGGCGCTGCGGATCAGGGTCAGGTCGGCGCCGGCGCCGAAGTGGCCCGGGACGGCGGATCGCAGGACGACGACGTCCGCCGATCGCAGCGTGCCGGCCGCGTCTGCGAGCGCGCGCACCAGCTCCAGGGAGAGCGCGCCGACCGGCGGATTGGCGAGGGTGACGA
>JAXDHQ010000255.1:0-3933 GCA_034664395.1 Solirubrobacteraceae bacterium
CCCGCCGCCTCGGACAGCCGCGACCAGGCCGGCTCGACGGCGTCGAACCCGGCCAGCGGCTCGACCGTCAATTCGGGCCCCGCGGCCGCGGCGAGGAACGACGCCACGCGCCGCGAGCTGGCCTCGAGGCTGTGCTCGCGCGCGATCGCGCGCCCCCGCGCGACCATCCGCCGCCGTGTCGCCGGCTCGCGGCGCAGCCGGCGCACGGCGTCGGCCGCGGCCTGGGCGTCGCCGGGGGGGATCAGCACTGCGGCCGAACCGACCGCCTCAGCCACCCCTCCGACCGCGGTGGCGACGACCGGCAGGCCGGCGGCGAACGCCTCGAGGATGACCTGCGGCACGCCCTCGGTCCAGGAGACGTGCAGGAGCACGTCCCCGCTGTGGTAGGCGTCCATGAGCCCGTCCTCGGACGGGAGCTCGCCGCGCAGGTCGGCCTGCTTCGCGACGCCGAGCGCGGCCAGGCGGCCGGCGAGCGCCGGGGCCTGTGAGCCGTCGCCGCAGACCATCAGGCGCCAATCCGCTTCCTCGGTCAGCAGTGAGGCGAGCACGTCGGCCAGCAGCAGCGGGTTCTTCTCCGCCTCGAGGCGCCCCACGCTCAGCAGGCGCCCGCCGGCTCCGTTCGCCGTCGGCCCCTCGCCCGCCAGCAGCCGCTCGGGCACGAGCGAGATCAGCAGCTCGAGCACCGCGGGCGCGTGCCGGTAGCGCCGCGCGACGTCGGGACCGACGGCGACCACCGGCACGACGCGCGCCAGGCCCCGGAAGGCGAGCTCCAGCCCGTCGGCGACCCCCCACAGCAGGCGCCGCTGCGGATGGCGGGTGCGGACGTAGACCGGGAAGTCCTGCCGGACGCCGAGGACGACGCGCCGCCCGCGCAGGGCGCCGACCAGCGCGGCCGGCAGCGCGAGCGGGTGGGGGCCGATCAGCCACAGCACATCGACGTCGTCCAGCGCCCGCCACAGCCGCCCCAGCGAGCGGCCGGCCGCGCGCGCCGCGGCCGGCACGTCGGCCAGGCTGTCGTAGTGGGGCAGCGCCGCGAAGGCGACGCCCGCGGGCAGCGGGTGCGGCCAGCGGCCGGGCGCGGGATCCAGACGGCCGATGACCACCAGCCGGTCGACATGGCCGGCCATCGCGCCCAGGAAGCGCCCGAACGCCTGGTCGGCCGACAGCCCGGCGGCGTCGCGCCGGTAGGCGAGATCGGCGTGCACGGCCACGCGGACCGGCAGGCGCCCGCCGCCGGCCTCGCTCGTGGCGGCGGTGCCCGGCCCGATCACGTGTGCGTCGCCGACCTCGCCGTCCGGCCCCGCGCGCGCCGCGCGCGGTCGATCGCCTCGATCGCCCGCGACTTGACCATGTCGCCGGTCGTGGATGCGCCCGCGGGGCGCGGCGAGAGGCGCAGCCGCCGCAGCTGGGCGTTGGCGCGGTGCACCCGCTCGGTCCGCGCGCTCTCGGCGGTGCGGAACGTGATCGACAGCGACACCGACACCGCGCGGGAGTTCTGCACCCAGTGCGGCGCCCACGGGTAGACGTAGACGCCCCGACCGGGATCGAGCGTGAAGGTCTCGGCGTCGTCCGGAAACGCGCCGAGGTTGCGCTCGCCCTGGTCGTGGTAGCGATCGAGCTCGCGCTGCTGGTCGCCCGGGTCGGCGAACCGCCCCACGTGCATGTCCTTGGAGCCGCGGATCTGCAGCAGGAGGTTGTGCTCGGGGTCGAAGTGCGCGGGCGTGACCGCGCCCGGGGCAGAGAGGAACAGGAAGCCCTCGCGCTGCTGCATCCCGCCGTCGCGACGGCCGACCACGAGCTCGACCTCGTCCAGGCATCTGTCGAGCAGGGCGGCGTACTCCGGCACCTGCTCGATGTACCAGAGGACCATCCAGCAGCCGTTGTGCTCGATCTCGCGCGCCGTCTGTGCCGGCGGCCCTTCGACCTCCGCCGCACCGCTCGGCAGGAGCTTGGGCAGGTTCGCGCGGTGGCGCTCGATCGACGCGGCTGGCATCGCTTCGGCGAGGTCGGCGATGGCGTCGACGGTCAGCAGCGGGTGGTCCTGCAGGTTGTGGCGCACGCCGAACGGCCTGCGCGCGAACCCCTGCTCGAGCTGGGCGGCGTCGATCTCGACGAGCTGCCGCCCGTCGCGGGTGCTGGACAAGGCATGCATCGTCATCCTCCTCGCGCTGTCGATGTCGTGTGGCGCCCGAGGGCGCCTCGGCTGCGGTCGCGCACCGAGCGGGCCAGCGGCCGGCCCCACGCGAACGCGCCCCATTCGACGGTCCCCATCCCCGTCCGGGCGAAGGCCTGCAGCACGCAGCGGTGCTCGAAGCCGTCCGCCCACTCGACCTTGTAGGGCTCCGGCGAGCCGAGCAGGCGCGCGCAGCGCATGCCGGCATCGGCGGCGTCCGTCAGCAGCTCGCCGAGCAGCAGCCGGCCGGGCGAGCAGCGTCGCCACGCGGGGTCGAAGCCGGCCTTGAGCAGGTACAGCTCGCCGTGCGCCGCCAGCCCGAACGCCACGGCGATCGGCTGCTGGTCGACGCGCAGGACGTAGATCCGCAGCAGGCCCTCGCGGGCTGCCCAGCGAGCGACCTCGCGGTAGAAGCGGGCGGTCGCGGGCGAGCTGGCGATGGCGACCCCGCGATCGCCCTTCCAGCCCATCGCTTCGACCGCGAGCACGTCGTCGAGGGCGCGGTCCAGGTCGGCGGCCGACGTCGTCCGCTCGACCGTCACCAGACCGTGCTCGTCCAGGCGCCGGCGGCAGCGCCGCAGGTCCGAGCGCCGGCCGGGCGGCAGGCGCTGGTACGGCGACGTGCCGTCGAGGGTGACGAACGCAAGCCGGCCCTGGTCGCGGCGCAGCGTGCGGCGCCCCGCGGCGACGGCCGCGGCCTCCAGCGCGCCGGTGTCGGGGCCTGGGGAGAGCAGCATCAGCGTCACGCTGCGCGACGGCGCGCCGAAGACGTGCGCGCCGAGCTCGGCCAGCGCGTCGGAGTCCTCGGCCAGGGCGCCGTACGACGGGGTGTGGTCGTTGGTGGTGGACGTGACCCGCCCGCCGGAGGCGCGCACCGGCAGGACCGCGACCAGACGCCCGCCACGACGCACGCACCACACGCTCGCCGAGCCACGCCCGAACGCGCGCCACCACGCCTGCATCCAGCCGGCGCGCAGGAACGGGGACGCCGACACGCGGTCGGCCAGCGCTTCCCACTCCCGCGCCAGGCCGGCCGACAGGGGCTCGAGCGTCGTGGAGGCCGGAGCGGACGTCACGGGCTCGTCCTCGTGGGTTGCGGGGTCGCTCAGCGCCGTCCGGTACATCAGGCGACGCGCGCTCCCTCGCCGTCCTCGTGCGAGCCGGCCATCACCACGACCGGGATGTCGCCGGCCGGCGCGACGGCGACCGGGTCGACGGGCGGCAGTCCGACGATCGCGGAGTCCGGCGGCAGGCCGGTGCCGGCCCACGGGGCTCGGCGGGCGCCGTTGCCGGTCGCCGTCTCACGGACGAGCAGGCCGACCGTCTCGGCCAGCAGCAGCAGGTCCAGGCCGATCGAGCGGTGCTTGACGTAGTAGAGGTCGTTGCAGAGCTTCCAGGCGGCGCCCATCTCCGATCGTGCGTAGCCGCAGCGCACTTGCGCCCAGCCGGTGAGCCCGGGACGGATGAGGTGACGGCGCTGGTAGAACGGCAGCGCGAGCTCGAGGCGCTCGACGAACTCGAGCTGCTCGGGGCGCGGGCCGATGAAGCTCATGTCGCCGCGAACGATGTTCCAGAGCTGCGGCAGCTCGTCGAGGTGCGAGCGGCGCAGGAACCGGCCCAGGGGCGTCGTCCGCGGATCGCGCTGCTGCGCCCATCGCGCCTCGGCGCCGGAGTCGACGCGCATCGTGCGCAGCTTGTAGAGGCGGAACGGCCGTCCGCTCTCGCCGATGCGCATCTGCGCGAAGAACGCCGAGCCGCCG